>JAICLV010000217.1 GCA_025925185.1 Acidothermaceae bacterium | reverse complement strand
TCGGGCAGCTCGTCCCCGCGCGCCGCGCCGAACAACGCGTCTTCGGCGGCGTCGACCCGTTCGGCCTCCTCCAACATCGCCGCCGCCTGCTCGCGCAGCCACGCGTGTGACCGGTCCGCCGAGATCGACGCGTCCGCGGCGATCTTCGTGCCGTCGATCGACACCACCCCGACCCGGCCCAACCCGGCGCGGGCGCACAACACCAGCACCTGGGTGAACAACTCCTCGACCCCGGCGCGGTGCTCGGCGCGGAACCGGGCGACCGTCGCGTGGTCGGGGACGTCTTGCGCGCAGATCACCCGAAACGCCACATCGGTGGCGCACAGCCGCTCGATCTGCCGCGACGAGCGCTGCCCGCACGCGTAGGCGTAGACCAGCAACGCCAGCAGCATCCGCGGGTCGAACGCCGCCCGACCGGCCCCGCCCAACCTGCGCCGCGCCGCAAACGCCGACATGTCCAACTCGTCGACCACCGCGATCACGAACCACGCCAAATGACCCGCCGGGAGCCACTGCGCCATGTCCGGCGGCAACAAGAACTGCTGGCCACGGTCAACCGGCCGGAAATCCTTCGCCATGCACGAATTCTCGATCAACCAAGGTCGACACGGCGCAAGCGACACCCGGATTTTGCGACAGGCTCTCTACCGCGTGCTGGCCGACACAACTCGTGAGCGGGAATGGGGCCGAACGGGAAGGCGCGGCAAGGCTCAGGCGGAGAGGCCGAGGGCGGCCATTCGCGCCATGTGCGCGTCGGTGATCCGGCCGAACGTGCTGGTCAGCTCGTCGGGGTCGGTGTCGGCGCCAGGAATGCCGCCGACGAGCAGCGTGACCAAAGCGTCGCGCTCGGCGCAGACGGCTTGGGCCTGGGCCAGCGCCTCTCCGACGATGCGTCGTCCCCACAGCGCGAGTCGGCCGGCGATCGTCGGCGTCGCTTGAATCAGCTGCCGCACTCGCTCGACCGCGAACTCGGCGTGGCCCGCGTCGGCGAGCACCTCCAGCACGAGCATGCGCGTCGCGGGGTCGAGCAGCTTGGCGATCTCGCGGTAGAAGTCGGCCGCGATCCCGTCGCCGACATAGGCCTTCACCAGGCTCTCGGCCCAGTTGGAGGGCGCCGTCTTGGCGTGAAACGCCTCAAGCGGGACGACGAAGGGCGCCATGGCCTTCTCCGCGGCGATCCCCATGCTGTCGAGGTGACGCTCGATCAACCGGTAGTGGCCGAACTCCGCGGTGGCGAGCTGAGCAAGGGCCGCCTTGTCTTCCAGCGTCGGTGCCATCCGCGCGTCATACGCGAGCCGTTCGAAGGCGATGAGTTCGGCATAGGCGAGCACGCCGAGCAGGTCGGTGACGGCGTCGCGGTAAACCGGGTCGCCGAGCAGGTCGGGTTGCTCGCTCACGAAGTCGCAGCGTAGTGGCCCGTGTGCCCGCAGGGCGATCGGACCTCGGCAGCTAGACTGAGATCCACACTTTTTCGAGAGGTATCTCATTCTGAGCACGTTCGCCGAACTGGGCATTGCGCCCGAGACCGCCGAGGCCCTAGCAGCCGTCGGCATCACGAATCCTTTTCCGGTGCAGGCGCTGGCCATCCCGCTCGCGCTCACCGGCACCGACCTCATTGGTCAAGCCCGCACTGGCACGGGCAAAACCCTCGCCTTCGGGGCACCTCTGCTACAGCGCATCCAGCTGATCGACGACCCGCGCCCCCGCGCGCTTGTCGTCGTCCCGACCCGAGAGCTCGCGATCCAGGTGGCGGCCGACCTCGAGGTGGCCGGCAAGGGCCTCGGCGCGCGAGTGATGGCGGTCTACGGCGGCCGCTCCTACGAGCCGCAGATTCAGTCGATCAAGGCTGGCATCGACGTGGTCGCCGGCACGCCGGGTCGGCTGCTCGACCTCGCTCGGCAAGGTCATCTCGACCTGTCGGCGATCGAGGTGCTGGTGCTCGACGAGGCTGACGAGATGCTCGACCTCGGTTTCTTGCCGGACGTCGAGCGCATCCTGGCCCTGACGCCGAGCAGCCGGCAAACGATGCTGTTCTCAGCCACCATGCCGGGCGAGATCATCTCGCTGTCGCGTCGCTACCTGAACCAGCCCACCCGCATCCGCGCCGAGGAGCCGGACGAAGGCCGCACGGTCCCCGACACCGCGCAGCACGTCTTTCGCGCGCACTCGATGGACAAGCCCGAGATGCTGGCCCGCATCCTGCAAGCCGAGGGTCGCGGGCTGACGATGGTCTTCTGCCAGACGAAACGGCAGTGCGACCGGCTCGCCGCCGACCTCGCCGAACGCGGGTTCGCGGTCGCGGCAGTGCACGGCGATCTCGGCCAAGGCCAGCGCGAGCAGGCGCTGCGAGCCTTCCGCGCCGGCAAAATCGACGTGCTTGTCGCGACGGACGTCGCCGCTCGCGGCATCGACGTCGAGGGCGTCACCCACGTCGTCAACTACTCGTGCCCGGACGACGAAAAGACGTACCTGCACCGCATCGGGCGCACCGGCCGGGCCGGCGCCTCCGGGGTCGCGGTGACGCTGGTCGACTGGGACGACCTGACCCGGTGGAAGTCGATCAACTCGATACTCGACCTGCCGTTCCCTGATCCGCCCGAGACCTATTCGACGTCCGACAGCTTCCACGAGGAGCTGTCCATACCGCGCACGGTCACCGGTGTGCTGCCGGTCGACGCGCGCACCCGCGTGGGGTTGCGCGCGGAGAGGCTTGAAGACCTCGGGGGCGAGCGCAAGCAGCGGCCGCGAAAGACCGCCGCGCGCAAGGACGGGCCGCGCAAGGACGGCCCGGGCAAGGACGGCCCACGCAAGGACACCGCCCGCAAAGAGGGAGCGGCCAAGCCGCGGCAGCGCAACCGCACCCGCGGCGCGGCAAATCCGGCCGGTGCGGCCAGTGCGGCCGACGCACCGCAGCCGACTGATGCGACGACGGCCACGGATGGCGAGCAGGCGGGGGCGTCACCGCGTCGTCGCCGGTCGCGCGGCGGCCGCGGACGTGGTGGGGGCGGCGCGACCAGCGCCGCGTCGTCCGAGTAGTTCAAGCGCCCCACCTCGCGAACCGACGACTTAAGTCAGAACAACCGCGAGGAGGACCAGTGACACTGCGTACCGTCGCCGGCAGGCGCATCGGCGAGACCGCTGAAGACCTCCAAGCTTGGTTGCGACAGCTCGACGGCTGCCCGTCGATCTCGCGCACCGTGTTGGCCAGCTGCCCGAGCGAGCAGCACGGCGACGAGCCGGCCACCTGGTTCTACGTCGAGGCTGACGCGGCCGAGTCGATCGCGCGGCGGCGCTGCTTGAGCTGCGGGCAGACCAGCGACGTTCTCGATTCGGCGGAGCATTGGAAT
>JAICLV010000029.1 GCA_025925185.1 Acidothermaceae bacterium | reverse complement strand
GCGCGGGCGCTGGCCGGGCCTCGCGCGGGCGCCGCTCGAGCCGGTGCGACTTGCGGATAGCAGTTGCGATCGAGCGGATGATGCCGCAAGGTTCCGGTCATGCCTTCACTCGCGCGCGGTTCGACCCGCCAGCTGACGCGCCGGCCGTCGGCGTCGGCGTCCGCGTTGGCGCACCGGCGATGACAGACGCCGCGTCGATTCGCGTCGCGCCGAACGGTTTGCGCGTCTCGGAGCCGCGCGAGGTGCCGCCATTCGCCACCGCGCCGGTGCTCGGCGCGATGCTCGCATTGGCCGTCGCACTCAGCGTTTTCAGCAATGGCTACGGTTTCCACCGCGACGAGCTCTACTTTCGGATGCTGCGCCCCGGCTGGGGATACGTCGACCAGCCGCCGCTGACGCCCCTGCTCGCCCGGCTCTTCAGCAATCTCAGCGACCAGCCTTGGGCGATCCGCATTCCAGCCACAGCGGCGGCGCTGCTGTCGGTCTACGTGCTCGCGCTTATCACTCGAGAATTCGGTGGCGGACGACGCGCCCAAGCGCTGTGCGCTTGGGCGTACAGCTTCGCCGCCCTCCCGATCATCATGGGCCACGTCTTGCTGACGTCGACCATCGATTTCCCGGTGTGGCCAGCGGTTGTGCTGTTCATCGCGCGTGCGCAGCTACGTCGGCAACCGGCCTGGTGGCTGGCGGCGGGCGCGGTCGTCGGCGTCAGCACGTACAACAAGCTGCTCGTCGCGGTGCTGCTGGTCGCGCTGCTCGTTGGGGTGCTGCTCGTCGGACCACGCAGGTCGTTGTTCTCCCGGTGGGTCGGCGCCGCGGCGCTGCTGGCTCTGGCCATCGGCTCGCCCAACATCGTCTATCAGGCGACAAACAATTGGCCGCAGCTGTCGATGGGTCGCGCGCTGGCCGACCACAACGCGGGCGACGTCCATGTCTTGATGTGGCCCTTTTTGTTGATATTGCTGGGCCCACCGCTGGTGCCGATCTGGGTCGCGGGCCTGGTCAGCTTGCTGCGTCGTCCGGAGTGGAGAACGGTCCGGTTCGTCGCCGTCGCTTTTCCCGTGCTGCTGGTACTCGTGTTCGTCATGGGCTCGCAGTTCTACTACCCGTTCGGGCTGCTCGCGGTGATCTTCGCGATCGGCTGCGTGCCGGCGGCCGAGTGGATGCGCGGATGGCGGTCGCGGCTGGTCGTCGTCGGCGTGGCCCTCAACGCCATGGTCAGCCTGCTGCTCGGCCTGCCGATCGTGCCGGTGTCCTCGCTCGGCAGCACGCCAATCCCAGGGACCAACCAGGCCGCGCGAGACACCGTCGGCTGGCCCGCGTACGCGCGGCAGGTCGCAGCCGCCTACCACGCGTTGCCAGCCGACGACCGAGCCGGCGCCGTGATCGTCACGAGCAACTACGGCGAGGCGGGCGCGGTCGCTCGTTACGGTCCGGCGCTGGGGCTGCCCGCCGTGTACAGCGGGCAAAACCAGCTCGCCAAGCAGGCGACGCCCCCGTCGTCCGCGAATGTCGTTGTCTTTGTCGGCGGCCAGCTCGACAACGCCACGCCGCTGTTCGACTCGTGCCAGGTCGTCGGACGTCTTGACAACGGCGTGGACGTCGACAATGAGGAGCAGGGAGAGCCGATCGCGATCTGCCGCGGCCCGGTCGGCGGCTGGTCGGCGGTCTGGCCGCGGCTGGCCCACAAAGACTGAGGCCGCCACGCCGTCGCGAGACGACGAATCGGGCGAATTGATCCCATCGGACCATTGGCCGGTCTGGCCAATCAGCCGATGGGACAGGCGAGATGTCGAAGAAAACCCGCCTCGTCAAGGGCGCCGCATTCCTGTCCATCACCGCCGTCGCCGGGCTGGCCGCCGCTCACCAGCTCTCCGGCGACCCGACGCAAGCCGTCGCCAACACCAAGCCGATGACGTCGGCGACCGCGAGCGGCGCCCCCGCCGGTGTCGGAACCTCGTCCGCAGCCGCCAAAGCCGCGTCAGCGACCGGCGCCACGTCCGTGCCAGCACCGGCGGCGCCAACCGCGGCTCACCCGACCGCCACCCTGGGCGCGATCACCGCGAGGAGCGGCGCTCGGATCGCGACGAACGCGCCCGTGATCACCCGGCTCACACCGACGGCGATCCCGCCGATCACCACCGCCCCCCCGAAACCGCCGACCAACACGACAACGACAACAACGACGACGACGACGAGAACGACGCCGGACGGCGACGAACCGGCGGGCCACGTGCCGATGCTCGGCGTTTACGCCGGTCCCGACAGCAAGGGTGTGACAGGTGCGGCCGCGTTCGGCGCCGCGACCGGCGTCCAACCCCAGACGGTCCTCGATTTCGCCGCCACCGACTCTTGGTACAACATCGCCGCGCCGTCGTGGTTGATCAGCGCGCACTCGGGCCAGTCGGCGAAATTCGAATTGTCGCTTCCGCTGTTGCCAGACGGCAGCCAGTACACGTTGGCCGCCTGCGCGAGCGGCGCGTACGACGCGCAGTGGCAGAAGACCGCGACCAACCTCATCAACCAGCGGCTCGCGAACACGATCGTGCGGCCGGGCTGGGAGTTCAACGGCAACTGGTACCACTGGTCGGCGAAGAACGACATCGCCGGCTTCGTCGGCTGCTTCCGCCACGTCGTCGGCACGATGCGATCCGTTCCCGGGCAGCATTTCACGTTCGACTGGAGCCCGAACATCGGCGCCAACTCATTCCCCGCCGAGCAGGCGTATCCCGGCGACGCATACGTCGACTACATCGGCGTTGACGCCTACGACTACTCGTGGAGCCGTTACCCGGCAAGCAGTTCTGGCCTCACGGCCGCGCGCGAGGCCGCGTGGAACGACACGATCAACGGCGATCACGGGCTCGCGTTTTGGAGCCGATTCGCCGCCGCCCACCACAAGTCGATGGCGCTGCCGGAATGGGGCGTCGCCACACGCAGCGACGGCCACGGCGGCGGCGACAACCCCGCGTTCATCGACCACATCTTCGACTTCATGCAAAACCCGGCGAACAACGTCGCGTACGCGCACTACTTCAACACCTACTCAGCGTCCAACGACCACTCACTGACCGCCGGTCACCTGCCCGCGTCGCTAGCGGAGTATCGCCACCGCGCGCTAGCCCTCCCTTAGAACTGCGGCAGGCATCGCCGCACCGGTTGGGTTTTCACGCGGTCGGGCCAGGCGCGACCGAAGGAGCAGCCACCGCCGCGCAGGACGCCGGCCTCGCTCTCTCGCGCGATACCTGCTACGCGCTTGGCGCAACAACTCCTCCCGCCGGGCAGCAGCGGCCTCGGTCAGGTATTCGTGGTACATCGACTCCTCGGTTTCCGCCATACCGGGTCACCCTCCACCCCTCCAACGCAGGTGACCCGGCATGCGCTTTTCACCCGTCCGCTGTCAACTGACGTGGACCGGAACTTCGTAGATCTCCGACGTCGGATGCCCAGCGCGCTCGTGAACTCGGCGAACACTTTCCTTCGAGGGCCCCGTGGAAAGGCAGAACACCTTTCCCGACTCCGGGTCGAGCCAAGCCGCCTCGAAATGCACGTCTTCGGCCGCCTCCTCCGCGAGATCACGCTCGTGTGCTTCCTTGAGTTGCGCCGCGGTGACACCAACAAAGCCGCTGTGCACATCCATGAATGTCGCCATGACGGTCTGCATCTCCCATCTTGTGTGAACCGGCCTTTGATCGGACGCGTTCAAGCCTCGTGGCACGCGGGCCGTGACACGTCGGGCAACCGCCCTAAGTTCGGTGGCGCAAGGGTCGGTCAAATGACCTATTCGCATACCGCCGTCTCGCGCTACGGTGGCATTTGGAGGTCGTGCGGTGGCAGTTCGCGGAATGGCGACGCCGTCGATCTTGGTCGGCCGAGATGACTTGCTGGCTCTCGCGAAGCGTCGGCTCGACGAAACACGCTCGGGCCACGGCGAATTTCTCCTGCTAGCGGGCGAGGCGGGTATTGGGAAGACCCGGCTACTCGCGTCAATCACCAGCCATGCCGCGCGGGCCGGTTTTGCTGTGGTTCGCGCTTCAGCGTTTCGCGGCGACGCCGAGATCTCTGGCTCCCTGCTGCTTGACCTCGCCAGCGATCTGCGGAGGGGCGAAAGTGAGAACTCAAGACACGTGCGCGACGCGATCTCCCACCGGATTCGAGAACCGGGCGCGGAAGCTGACCCGCGCCACTCACGGCGCATGCTGGTGCGCGACCTGGTCGACGCGTTCTCAGAACTAGACCGCGACTGCCACCGACTTGTCGTTCTCGAAGACCTGCATTGGGCTGACGACCTCTCCCTTGAGGTGTTTGAGCACATCGCGCATCGGTTGGCCAATCGCGCGACGCTTGTTGTCGCGGCCTACCGCAGTGACGAGATTTACCCGCACACGGCGATCCGCGAGTGGCGGCAACGGCTCGTCTCGCAACGCCTCGCCGAGGAGGTCAGGCTTCATCGACTGTCTCGTGATGAAACCGCGACGCTCGCGAGCACGATGCTTGGAGGGGCGGCTCCCGCCCAACTCGTGACCGCGCTCTATGACCGCAGCGACGGGATCCCGCTGCACATCGAGGAATTGCTTGGAGCAGCCTCGACCATTGCGCTCGACGTCCTCCAGGTTCCAGAGACGCTCTCTGACGCGGTCCTCGCTCGTGCCGCGGCCCTGGGGGCGGCAACCCGCGACATCGCCGCGACGGCAGCGGTGATCGGACGTCGATTTGACTTCGATCTGCTCGTCGCCATCGCCGACCGAGACGAGAATGACGTCGCCCGCTGTCTCCGGGAACTGCAGTCGGCATATCTCGTCGTCGAGCGACCGGACGCGGGCGCCTTTGACTTTCGACATGCCTTGATTCGCGACGCTTTGTACGCCGACGTGGCCCTGCCTAGGCGGCGCGAGTTGCACGACCGTGTGGCGACGGTCGCCGGGCGCCAAGGCTATGGCGATGCGTTCGTGTCACTGCATTTCGACCAAGCGGGCCGCAAACCTGATGCGTACCGGCACGCCCGTCAAGCAGCCGACGAGGCGACCTCGGTGTCAGCCCATCGCGAGGCGCTCGAGTTGTACCGGCGCGCACATCGCAATCTGGCGGCCGATGTCGGAGCGGACGAGCGCGCCCGGCTGCTGGAAGCCCTGGGACACGAGGCGGCAGCGGTTGACGACAACGAGGCGGCCGCGCAGGCCTACTCAGACGCGCAGGCCCTCTGGGCTGACTTCGGCGACCTGCGTGCCAGCGCGGCGATCGTGCCATCGCTTGTCGCCGTCCGCCACTTACTCGGCGACGACCTTCGAAGTAGAACACAGCGAATCGAGGACGCGCTGGCCACGCTCGCCGACCAACCCACGTGCGGGGAGGAAGCCCGGCTGCTTGCCGCCCTTGCCGCGGCTTACATGTTGAGTCGTCGGCTTGACGAGGCGATCGAGGTCGGGGAGCGAAGCTGCGCGTGCTGCGACGTTGTCGGTGACGTATCGACGCGCGTCAACACCGAAGCGACGTTGGGGGCCGTCTTCGTGTTCGCGGGCCGGATGGACGAAGGTTGGCGGCGATTAGATGACGCGATCGGTCACGCGCTCGCGATTCGAAACGAAGCAGAGGCCGCGCGGAGCTATCGCGTGGCGAGCACCTCAGCATCGGCGCTCGTGGAATACGACCGTGCGAAGAAGTGGCTCGACGACGGCATACCGTTCGCCGAAAAGGCAGAACTGTGGAATCACCACAGCTACATGCGGGCGCACTTGGCGCACGTCCAGTGGGCCACGGGGAAGTGGGCGCCGGCGACCGACACCGCCGAACACGCCCTCGCAGATGGCCGCGGGGGAATCACGACACGAATCACGGCGCAGTACGTGCTCGGCTACCTGGCCATGGGCCGCGCCGACTGGGGCCACGCCGTCGATCTGCTGACGACCTCGCTCGCCGAGGCGGAGTCGATGACCGAGCTACAGCGTGTTTTACCACCGTTGTGGGGACTTGCGGAGACAGCGGTGCTCCGGGAGGAGCACGAGTCCGCGGTCTCCTTGTGCGAACGTGCGTTTGCCGAGTCGGAGATCGTCGACGACGCGGCTTACCTCTTTCCCTTCTTGCTCACCGGCACCCGCGCACGGCTCGCGGCCGGCGACTACGAAAGCGCGAGCCAATGGGTTAAGCGGGTGGCCGACGCGCTTGTTCGCCGCGGCATCCCCGGTACGTTGCCCGCAGTCACGCATGCGGGAGCCCTCCTGTATTTCTACAGCGGAGACGTTGTCCGCGCGCAAGAGGGTTTCGCAACGGCCGTCTTGGAATGGCGAGCGCGCAGCCGCTACTGGGAAGGCAGTTGGGCCGAGCTCGACGAGGCACGTTGCCTGGTCGCTCTAAGCCAGCTGAGCGACGCGAGAGCAATCGTTGAAAGGGTGCGATTGCGGGCGCGCGAGGTCGGTGCCTCGCGGCTCGTGATGGCCGCCGACGACCTGCTGCCCGAGGCAGGGGCACCGGTTGAAGCGTGGCACCCCTTGACCACGCGCGAGTTCCAAGTGGCCACACTCGTGGCCAGCGGTCTGACCAATCGCGAGATGGCCGACAAGTTGGTGTTGTCGCCCAAGACGGTGTCCGCGCACGTCGAGCACATCTTGGCGAAGCTGGGAGCCTCACGACGCGCCGAGATCGCCGCGTGGGCTACCCGTGTTGAGGCCGGCCGCGACGTTGCAACGTGATCTCAGCCGTGGTGAAGCTGTTTACACCGCAGAGAGCGTGCCGCTTCGGCACGCCGGGCTGCCGGTCTTCGTTCGCTGAGTCACCGATCGGCTGCCATCCGGTTGAATGCTGTCAAGGCGCCGACACCCGATGGACGCGAGGCCCGCATGCAGATCATCCGTTTCGTCAGCGACGGCGACCCCCGGGTCGGGGTCGCTGACGGGGCGACGACGCACCCGCTAGACCCGAAACTTTCGCTCGCGGAGCTGCTCACCCAACCGCTGAACGACATCCGCGCGCAGCTCGAGGCCGCAACCCGCGCCGCGCCCACGTCGTCCGAGATCACCTTGCTCGCACCGGTCGACGGCCGCACCGAGGTGTGGGCGGCGGGCGTGACGTACGAGCGGTCGAAGGACGCGCGGATGTTGGAGAGCGAGCGCGAGGCCGATATCTACGACCGCGTGTACGACGCCGCGCGGCCGGAGTTGTTCTTCAAGTCGGTGGCGTGGCGAGTCGTCGGCACCGGCGGGAACGTTTCGATCCGCGTCGACTCCGAGATCAACGTGCCGGAGCCGGAACTCGCGGTCGTCTACAACGCGGACGCCGAAGTGGTCGGCTACACCGTCTGCAACGACATGAGCTCGCGTTCGATCGAGGGCGAGAACCCGCTGTATTTGCCGCAGGCAAAGGCTTACGCGGGCAGCTGCGCGGTCGGGCCAGGCATCACGCCGGCCTGGGAGGTGGCTGACCCATACGCGCTCACCATCAAATTGACGATCGAGCGGGATGGCGCGGTGGCGTGGGAGGGCTTGTCAACCACCGCGAGCCTGCACCGCCGATTCGACGAGCTGGCCGGCTATCTGTTCCGCGAGCAGGATTTCCCTGACGGCGTCGTGCTTTCCACCGGCACCAGCCTCGTGCCCGACCTGCCCTTCACCCTTCAACCGGACGACGTGATCAGCGTCGACATCGACGAAGTGGGCACGCTGGTCAACACCGTCGTGCGTGGAAAGGACCAACTGTGAGCAACGACGTTCTCAGCATCGACGCGCGCACCGGCGAACCCGTCGGCGTCGTCGCGACCGAGACAACCCTGGACGACGTCAACGCCGCGTGCGAACTTGCGGCACGCGCGGCTCCCGCTTTTGAGGCGATGCAGCGATCTGGGCGTGCTGAGTTGCTACGAGCGCTCGCCGACGCGCTCGACGCCGATCAGGCGACGATCGTGGAGTTGGCCGACCGCGAGACGGCGCTTGGCTCGCAGCGGCTCACCGGTGAGTTGGGCAGAACAACCTACCAGCTAAGACTTTTCGCCGACGTCCTTGACGAGGGCTCTTACCTTGAGGCGACGATCGACCACGTGGGTCAGACGCCGATGGGGGCGCGACCCGACTTGCGGCGGATGCTGGTGCCTATCGGTCCGGTGGCGGTGTTTGGTGCGAGCAACTTCCCGTTGGCGTTCTCGGTCGCCGGCGGTGACACCGCGTCTGCGCTGGCGGCCGGTTGTCCGGTGGTGGTGAAGGCACATCCGTCGCACCCGGCGACATCGGTGCGAGTGTTCGAGACGATGCGCGCCGCGGGTGAGGCGCCCGAAGGGTTCTTGCAACTCGTGCACGGCGTTGAGGCGGGTCGTGCGCTGGTCGGGCATCCGGCGATCCGCGCGGTGGGGTTCACCGGCTCGCTCGCCGGCGGACGCGCCTTGTTCGACATCGCAGTGAGCCGACCTGACCCAATTCCTTTCTACGGCGAGCTTTCCAGCGTCAAGCCGCTCGTGGTGACACCGTCGGCGGCCGGCGAGCGCGCCGACGAGATCGGCCGGGCCCTCATCGACTCGGTCACGCTTGGCGCTGGCCAGTTCTGCACCAAGCCGGGGCTCGCCTTCATCCCGCAGGGTGCGGCCGGCGACCGGCTTCGCGACGCGGCCGCCGAGCAACTCGCGAGCAAATCCGCGGGCATCCCACTCAACCGCGGCATCTCTCGGGCTTACGCCTCTGGAACGGAACGGCTGCGGTCGTCCGCGCGGCTCGTCGCGGAGTCGTCGAGCGACGGCCCTTCTTTTGCCTTGCGCGGCGCGCTCTTCGAGATCTCCCTGGACGACGTGAGCTCTGTCGCTGAGGAATGCTTCGGTCCGACGGCGGTGTTGATCCGGTACTCCGACGAGGCCGCATTGCTCGACGCGCTGCGACAGTTGCCCGGAGAGTTGACCGCGACGATCCACGCGTCGTCCGACGACCCGCTTGGCGCGAAGCTCGACGAGGTGTTGCGCGGCTTGGTGGGTCGGGTGATTTGGAACGGCTACCCAACTGGTGTGGCGGTGAGCTGGGCGATGCAGCACGGCGGTCCGTGGCCGGCGACGACCAGCGGGCACACGTCGGTCGGCACGACCGCGATTCGGCGGTTCCTGCGGCCGATCAGCTGGCAAAACGCCCCGCAATCGGTGTTGCCGCCGGAGCTTCGCGACGGGCCGGCCGCCATTGCGCGGCGGGTCGACGGCCAACTGGTGCTGCCGGACTCAGCGTCGAGTGGGCAGTAAATCCTCGACGCGCTCCGCGGGTCGTCGGAACGAGTGCCCACTCGGCGCCTGGGGACGCTCGGGCGCCACCGGCACCCGATACTCGTCGACCCGCACCAGCGCGATCCCCGCGACCACCAAGGCGCCACCGAGCAACTGTAAAAGCGTGAGCGATTGGCCGAGCAGCACCCACGCGAACACGACGGCGAACAGCACCTCGGTCAGCCCGACGAACGACGCGACCTTGGCGCCGAGTATCCGCACGCCCGCGATCCCGGTGGCGTAAGCGATCGCAGCGGCGACGATAGACAGCCCGAGGACGGGGAGGACCCATGAGACTTGAGAGTGCGCGAGCAGCACCGTCGTCTGGGGCGCGCGCATGGGCAGCACGCCCGCGACGTCCGCGATCAATAGCGCGACACCGGCGATCGACAGGCCGCTCCACGCGAACACCAGCGGTGGGAGGCCGTCGTCCGTGTTCGCCGACATCACGAAGTAGATGGCGAGCCCGACCGCCGCGCCGATCGCCCACGCGATGCCGGCCGGGTCGAGGTGGTGGTCGCCGAGCAGGTCGAGCACGAGGGTGAGCCCGATGATCGCGGCGAACGTGCCGGCGACCGTCAACCGACGCGGCCGATGCCCGCGGGTGAGCCACAACCAGCCGATGATCAGCAGGATCCCCGAGTACTCAAGAAGGAGCGCGACCGCCACCGACAGATGCGCCACCGCGTTGAAGTAGCAGACCTGCGCGGCCGCGACGGCGATCACGCCGTAGCCAGTCGCGGCCTTGATACCGTTGCGCAACAACGAAAACCGGCCGCGCAGCTGCAAGATGGCGGGAATGGTCAGGACGACCGCGGCCACGCAGATGCGCACCGTCGCGGCGGCCTCCGGCGTCCACCCCGACTGGATCAGGCTCGTCGCGAACGACCCCGAGGTGCCAAACGTCGCGGACGACGCGAGCGCGAGGCCAAGCCCGGCGTTCGCTTTCACCTGGGCCTCCCAGTAATGACCATTCTCCCTGTACGCTGCTGACAACCCCGACGACGGTAGCCCGCGACGCGTAAGGAGTCAACTTGGTTTTCGCCCATGACACCGAGGTGGCGCTCCAGGCTGCGGCGGCGCTGATCAACACCGATCAAGCCGACGCCGATGGACTGCCAGACGTCGCGGCCCTCGACGCCTTCGTCACTGAGTGGGGCTGGACCGGCTCACGTCAACGGAGCCGTCATGAGCTCGACGCGGTACGCGCGCTGCGGCCTCGGCTTCGCGAGCTATGGCAGCTCGACGAGGACGACGTTGTCGTGTTGGTGAACACGATGCTGCGCGAGTGCAACGCGTTGCCGCAACTGGTGCGCCACGGCGAATGGGACTACCACCTGCACGCCACGTCGCCCGGCGCGCCGCTCGCCGACCGGATGGCGGTCGAGGCCGCGATGGCCTTCATCGACGTGGTCCGGCAGGGCGAGCTCGACCGCCTTAGAGTTTGCGACGCCGACGATTGCGACGACGTGTTGGTCGACCTGTCGAAGAACCACTCGCGCCGCTACTGCAGCACGACCTGCGCGAATCGCGTGAACGTGGCGGCCTTCCGCGCGCGCAACGCCGCGCGGACTTAACCAACCCTCAACCTCGACCCGAGCGACCCAGCGGCGGCACACTGGGGCATGGCCAACCGAAGCGCTGAATACGACAAGCCGCTCACCGTCGCCGCCGAGCAGGCGCGCGCCTGGCTGCGGTCGGTCGACGCCCGAACCGTGGGGCCACGATTGGCCGCCGACGAGATCGCGGCGACCGTCAAAAGCGCGCTCCCGTCGTCCGGGACAGACCCGGCTGACGTGATCGACGAACTCGCCGCGAAAGCCGAACCCGGGCTGATGGCTATGGGCTCGGGGCGGTTCTACGGCTGGGTGATCGGTGGAACCCTGCCGAGCGCGCTGGCCGCCGACTGGCTGGTCAGCGCGTGGGATCAAAACGCGGGCATGCGTTATGCGACCCCCGCCGTCGCGGCGTTCGAGGAGGCGGCCGGGCGCTGGCTCCTGGAACTGGTCGGACTGCCTTCGGAAAGCGACGTCGGATTCGTGACCGGTGCGACGATGTCGAACTTCACTTGTCTTGCCGCTGCCCGGCACCGAGTCTTGCAATCGGCCGGCTGGGACGTTGAAACCGACGGGTTGACGGGCGCGCCCCGCGTGCATGTGCTCGTCGGCGCCGAACGGCACGACACGGTCGACCTCGCGTTGCGCTACCTAGGTCTCGGACGTCCGACCGTCGTCGACGCCGACGAGCAGGGACGCATCCGGGTCGACGCGCTGCGGGCGTCGCTCAACGCGATACCGGACGACGCGCCCACCATCGTCGTCCTGCAAGCGGGCAACCTGCACAGCGGCGCGTTCGACCCGTTCGAAGCGGCAATTTCCTTTGCGCACCAACGAAATGCCTGGGTACACGTCGATGGCGCGTTTGGGTTGTGGGCTGCCGCGTCACCGTCACTTCAACCATTGGTCGACGGCCTCAGCACGGCTGAATCTTGGACGACGGACGCGCACAAGACGCTGAACGTCCCTTACGACTGCGGCATCGCGATCGTTCGTGAGTCGCCGCCGTTGCGCGCCGCGATGGGCGTGCACACCAGCTACCTCGTGGCGGACGTCGATGGTCCCGGCGACCCGCACGAGAAGGCGCCGGAGCTGTCACGCCGCGCACGTGGGGTCCCGGTGTGGGCGGCGCTGCGCTCGCTCGGGCGTGACGGCGTGATCGGCCTCGTCGACGGACTCGTCGACGCTGCCCAAGGAATCGCCGACGGGGTAAAGGGAATCAACCACGCCGAGGTTTTGAACGACGTTGTGTACACGCAAGTTTGTTTGGCCTTCGGCTCCGACGAGCGGACCCGAGATGTCACCAGACGGCTGATCGCCGACGGCGCCACCTGGATGTCAGGCTCGCGCTGGCAGGGCCGCGACGTGCTCCGTGTCTCGGTGAGCAACTGGACGACGGACCCGCGCGACGTGGCGGCCTCCGTCGAAGCGGTGCGGCGAGCGATCATCTCCAGTTAGCCCAGCGCGATTCGCACGATGCGGTCGTCACCGGCGCGTGGCGAACCCCGCCCGTCGGTGTTGTTGGTGACCAACCACAGCGAGCCGTCGGGCGCTGCCGCGACGGCCCGCAGCCGACCGAAATCGCCCGCTAACCAAGCCTTCGGCGTGCCCACACCGGACGACGTGAGCGGCACCTGCCACAGCCGCGCACCACGCAACGCGGCGATCCACACCGAACCGGCGGCGACCGCGATGCCGCTGGGCGACGCCTCGGACGGATGCCACTGCACCACCGGGTCGACGTAACCGGCTTTATCAGCCTTGCCCTCGACGATCGGCCAGCCGTAGTTGCTCCCGGCCTTAATCAGGTTCAACTCGTCCCAAGTGTTTTGGCCGAACTCGCCGGCCCACATCCGGCCCTGGCTGTCCCACGCGATGCCTTGCACGTTGCGATGCCCGTAGGTCCACACCGGCGAACCCGGGAGCGGATTTCCGGGCGCCGGCTTGCCTTCGGGCGTGAGCCGCAAGATCTTGCCGGCGAGCGAGTTCCGATCCTGCGAGCGCGACCGGTTCGACCCGTCGCCCGTCGTCACGTACAGCATTTTGTCGGGACCGAACGCCAAGCGACCGCCGTTGTGCACCGTGCCGGCCGGAATTCCGGTGAGCAGCAGTTGCGGCGCCCCGAGGTGAAAGTCGGCTGATACCTTCATGCGGACGACGCGATTCCCGTCGTCCGCCGTAAAGTACGCGTACAGCCAACGGTCTTGCGCGAAGGTCTGCGCGACCGCGATGCCGAGTAGGCCACCCTCGCCGCCGTGTTTCACCGCCGGCACCGTGCCGATCGTGGCAGCGCTGCCGCCGCCGGGTGGGACTCGCTTGATCTGACCGGTGTCCCGCTCCGAGACCAACGCCGAGCCGTCGGGTAGAAATGCCAGGCCCCACGGGGATTTCAGTCCGGTGACGATCGTTCCGGCGACGGCGGGCTGCACGGTGACCGGGCTCGCGGGCCGCGTGCTCGGTTGTCCGGACGACGGGAGGTTCGACGCCGGCGCGGCCGGCGCGGGCGTCGGCGTCAACGCCGACGAGGACGACGGCGCATTGGGGTTCTTCGACGTGCAGGCGCCGATCGCGGCGGCGACGACGACGACGACAACCGCCCGGCCAATAACGTGAAACCTCATCGTTCAGTGTCGCCCACGCCGCAGCGTGCCGCCATCGCGGATGCGCAAACAATTCTGTGATCGGTTCTAGGCTGCGAGCATGCCGACCGGCCGACTCGAAGCGTTCAGCGATGGCGTGCTCGCCATCATCATCACGATCATGGTGTTGGAGTTGAAGGTGCCTGAAGGGCGCGACCTGCACGCCTTCACCTCCGGCGTGGGCACCGGCCTGCTCACCTACCTGTTGAGCTTCGTCTACATCGGCATCTACTGGAACAACCACCACCACATGCTGCACGTCACGAACCGCGTGACGGGCGGCATCCTGTGGGCAAATCTGCACCTGCTGTTTTGGCTTTCGCTGTTCCCGTTCACAACCGCGTGGATGGACGAGAGCGACTTCGCGCGCATCCCGCTTGTCGTCTATGGCGCCAACCTTTGCGCGGCCGCGATCGCCTACTTCGTCATGCAAACGCTCATCATCCGCACCCAAGGCGCCGGTTCACCGCTTAGGCGCGCGGTCGGCGCCGACGCGAAGGGGAAGCTGTCGCCCGTCTTTTATCTCGCCGGGATCGGCTGCGCGTTGGGTGGCGGCGATCATGCGAACGCCTGGACCTACACCGGTCTCGCGCTCTTCGTCGCGGTCGCGGTCATGTGGCTGGTGCCCGACCGGCGGATCGAACGCAGCCTCGCCGAGGTCACCGAAGGCGACAACGCCATCCGCTGACGCGTCTCACCGCGGTCGGCTGCTGTTCCCGCGTTCACCTCATAACGCCGGCGCCGTGGCCGATAGGTCATAGCTAGGTGGAAGCGGCTAATGCTCGCGACCGTTGCGGCGCGCGAGAGGCATCGGCTAGAAGAGTGACTCTGTTCCCTGACGTGTCCGCGGTACACGAGGCACACCTGCGCCCATTGGCCGGCACCCGGTGC
This sequence comes from Acidothermaceae bacterium, assembly GCA_025925185.1. The sequence continues at coordinate 5,718 of JAICLV010000029.1, read as the reverse complement.
CCGAGCGGTGCCGCCCTCCTCGCGCTGCTGTACGTCCTCGGTGCCGTCGGCTGCCTACTGGGCGCGGCATTCCCATTCAGCCCGCACGCGCCGGTCGGCCTCGGTCAGGCGCTCGGCGCCACCGGCTTGATCGTCGGCGGCGGGCTTCTGCTTTGGCGGCACCGGGTCAACATCTTGGTGATCAACGTCGGCCTGCTGCTCGACACCGCTTTGGTCAGCGCGCTCGTCGCGTGTTCGAAAACCGCGGCGGGCGTGGCGATCACAGGCCTCGACTACATGTGCGTCGCACTGATCGCCGCGTATTACCTGCCGCGAACGATCGCCCGTGTGCAGACCGGCCTCGCGGTCGCAGGCTTCACCGCGGGCGTGTTGGCCGGCGGTGTTCCTCGCGTCGCGGTCATGGCATTCGTGATCGCGGCAACGGTGGCAGCAACCGGAGAGGTCTTCGCCCGGTTGGTCGATCAGTTGCGCCGCCAGGCAGCGACCGACCCGCTCACCGGGCTCGCCAACCGCGGGTGTTTTCGCGCCGCGGCGACCCGGGAGATCGCGCTCGCGCTGCGCGGCGGCCGCGCTTTCACTTTGGCGATGCTCGACCTCGACGACTTCAAGGCGTTCAACGACAGCAATGGCCATCTCGCCGGCGACGCGTTGTTGACCGAACTCGCGGACGCCTGGCGCGGGCAACTTCGCCGCGGAGACGTGCTCGCCCGCGTCGGCGGTGACGAGTTCGCGCTACTGATGCCGGGCACCGCGCTCTCGGACGCCGCGCGAGTTCTCGAACGACTTCAAGGCGCCTACCCGGCGCACTGGTCGACCGGTGCCGTCAGATGGGCGGGTGAGGACACGCTCGACGCGTTGCTCGAGCGGGCCGATGAACGACTGTATGAGCACAAGGATCGACGCAAGAGCGTGACCCAGCGCTGCTGATCGGGCCGTGCAGAGGGGCCAGCGCCGTGCGGCTTCCCCGACGAGTGTCCGGGAGACGGCGGCGCTTCACCGGTAGGCTCCCCCGCGATGGACGCCGACGACGGTTTCAGTTTGCCGCGCGCGCAGGCGGGGCCGACGCCCCAGCACCTGATCGTGACGCTGCTCGGCGACTACTGGCTGGGCCGCGAGGAGCATCTCCCGTCGTCCGCTTTGCTTGCTCTGACGGCAGAATTCGGGATCACCGAGACGAGCGCGCGAGCAGCGTTGAGCCGGCTGACCAAGCGCGGCCTGCTGTCGTTGCAGCGGGTCGGCCGCCGCACCTTCTACGGCATGTGCGAGCAAACGCAGCGTGAGCTGGCGCGCAATCGCGACAGGATCCTGTCTTTCGGCGCCGCGGCGAGCGCACCCTGGGACGGTCAATGGACCGTGGTCGCATTCTCGGTGCCGGAGCAACAGCGCCACCTGCGTCACTTGTTGCGCGCGCGATTGCGGTGGCTCGGTTTCGCCGCGCTCTACGACGGCGTCTGGGTCTCGCCGCGCGGACCAGCCGACGACGTCAAGTTCGAACTACAGCGGCTCGACATCGAGCAGGCGACGGTCTTTCGCGCGACAACGCAGTTTCCCGAAAACGGCCTGCCCGGCGACCCCTCGACCGCCTGGGACGTCGACGCGTTACAGAAAAGCTACGAGGAGTACGTGGCGCGGTTCGGGCCGATGCGCAAGCGGGTCGCAGCGGGCCGGGTTAGGGCGGCCGAGGCGCTGATTGCCCGCACCGAAGCCATGGACATCTGGCGCGCCTTCCCGGGCAGTGACCCCGACCTCCCGCAAGAACTGCTCCCGCGCACCTGGGCCCGTGCCGATGCGCACGCGATTTTCACCGAGATCTACGACGGACTCGGTCCCCTGGGCGAGGCCCGGTTCCGGCAGATCCTCGACGAGCACGCGCCCGAACTCGTGTTGCTCGTGCGCCACCACACTTCACGACAAAGCCTGGACGACGTGAGGTGATACGCGACACTTTCCATTGCGGTCGTCAAGCCGTATAGTGCATTGCCACTGGCCAGCAAGTCGGGAGCGCGGAGTGGATCTGTCAGGCAAGGTCGCGATCGTCACCGGCAGCGGCCGCGGTCTGGGCCGCGCGTACGCGATGGAGCTGGCACGCCGCGGCGCGTCGGTCGTCGTGAACGACGTTGACGCGCAGGTTGCCGACGACGTCGTCCGCGACATCAAAGACACCGGCGGCACGGCGGTGGCGGAGGTCGTCGCAGTCGGTACCAGCGAAGCCGCACAATCGCTCGTCGACCGAGCAGTGACGGCGTTCGGCCACCTCGACGTGTTAGTGAACAACGCGGGCGTCTTGCGCGACTCGACTCTGTGGAAGATGACCGACGACGCGTTCGACGCCGTGATCACCACGCACTTGCGCGGCACGTTCACCTGCACCCGCGCGGCCGCGATCCGCATGCGCGAGCAAGACACCGGCGGCCGCATCATCTGCGTTGGCTCGCCCACCGGGCAGGTCGGCAACTTCGGCCAGACCAACTACTCCGCGGCCAAGGCCGGGATCGTGGGCATGGTCCGCACGTGGGCGCTCGAACTCGCGCGCGCCCGCATCACGGTCAACGCGGTCGTGCCGGTCGCCGCCACCGCGATGACCGAGACCGTGCCGTTCCTCAAGCCCTACATCGACGCGTTGAACGCCGGCGAGCCGCTGCCACCATTCGCCCGCCGCGAGCTGGGCTTCGGCACGCCTGAAGACGTCGCCGGCGTGGTCAGCTTTCTCGCCTCCGACGACGCCGCGAGCATCACCGGGCAGGTCATCGGCATCGGCGGCGACCGGCTGGCGCTGTGGTCGCATCCGAGCGAGATCGCCGTCGAGTTCTCGGACGACGGTGGGTGGTCGGCCGACGCTGTCGCGGCGACGTGGCCGTCGTCGTTCGCGGCGCATCAGCAAACGGTGGGCCAGCAGATCCCGGAACCGCCTCAGTGATCGACGTTTCGAGCGTTGACGCGATCGACGTGCACGTGCACATCGAGGCGGACAGCGATGGCCACTTCTCCCTCGACCAAGAACTGCTCGACGCGTCGGCGGCGTACTTCAAGGCCGGTCAGCACCGCACGCTGACCCTGGACGAGGTCGCCGCGCACTACCGGGAGCGACGGCTGGCGGCGGTCGTCTTCACGGTCGACGCGCAGACGGCGACCGGGCATCCGCCGTTGTCGAGCGCGCAAATCGTGGCCGACACCGCCAAACACGCCGACGTGCTCATCCCGTTCTGCTCGGTCGACCCGCTCGCCGGCCGTGACGCGGTCGCCAAGCTGCGCGACCTGTTGGCCGCTGGCGCGAAAGGCGTCAAGTTTCACCCTTCACTGCAAGGATTTTCGCCGGACGACGCGGCGTTCTACCCGCTCTACGAGGTGGCCGCCACCGCGGGGGTGCCGATCGTCTTTCACACCGGCCAGACCGGCATCGGCGCCGGCTTGCCCGGCGGTCGCGGCATCAAGTTGCGCTATTCCGACCCGATGCTGATCGACGATGTCGCCGCCGACTTCCCGTCGCTCACGGTCGTGCTCGCGCATCCGTCGGTACCGTGGCAAGACGCCGCGATCTCCATCGCGACGCACAAGGCGAACGTCTACATCGACCTGTCGGGGTGGTCGCCGAAGTACTTCCCGCCGCAACTCGTGCGCGCCGCCAACGGATTGTTGAAGCACAAGGTGCTGTTCGGCTCCGACTTCCCGGTCATCACACCGGAGCGCTGGCTCGCCGACTTCGAGAACCTCGACATCAAGGACGACGTGCGCCCGTTGATCCTCAAGGAAAACGCCGTGCGGATGCTGAGCCTCGCGCGATGACCGACATCGGCGTCGGCTCGTGGCCCGCACGCCGGGCGCGAATGGCGCCCGACCGCCTGGTGTTCCGGCAGGCCGAACGGTCGCTCACGTATCGAGAGTTGGCCCGCCGCGTCGACGTCCTTGCCGGCGCGCTTGCCGAACGCGGGGTGGGTCGCGGCGATCGCGTCGTCCATCTCGGGCCGAACGACATCGCGACGTTCGAGACGTTCTTCGCGACCACGCGGCTCGGTGCCATCTTCGTCCCGCTCAACCTTCGCCTCGCACCACCGGAGATCCGCGAGCTCATCGCCGACTGTGAGCCGAAACTCGCCATCTACGGCGCCGAATCAGCGCCACTTACCGCGGCCGCCAACGACGGTGTTCCACTCGTGGCCATCGATCCCTCAACGATCGTGGACGACGCCGAGTCGTACGACGCGCTGCTTTCTGCGCCGGCGCACGCCGCAGAAACCGACGTCGGCCTCGACGACCCCGCCGTGATCCTGTACACCTCAGGCACAACTGGTCGCCCCAAGGGCGTCGTGCTCACCCACGGAAACCTGACGTTCAACACGATCAACCAGCTCGGACACATCGACGTCTTGTCGACCGACGTCGTGTTGTGCACGGCGCCGCTCTTCCATGCGACCGGGCTCGGGCAAGTCAGTCTCCCGACTCTGTTCAAGGGCGGCACGGTCGTCGTCACTCCGAAGTTCGACCCGGCCTGGTTGTTGCACTCGATCGGCGAACTCGGCATCACCGCGTTCTCGGCGGTGCCGACGATGCTGCAGATGCTCGTCGACCATCCCGACTGGGATCGCGCAGACCTGAGCACGTTGCGCTACGTCAACTACGGCGGCTCGTCGATGCTCGAGCGGGTGGCAAAGGCGTGGCTGGCTCGCGGCGTGCACGTTGTCCAGGGTTACGGCATGACAGAGGCCTCGCCGGCGGTCACGATGGAGATGCCAGACCGCCCGGTCGAGCAACCGATTTCCGCTGGAGTGCCGCACTTCTTCACCGACATCGCGATCGCTGACGCCGGCGAGCTGTTGGTGCGCGGCCCCAACGTGTCGAGCGGCTATTGGCGCCAAGACGACACGACGCGACAAGCGTTCGTCGATGGCTGGTTCCGATCCGGCGACATCGCGCGCATTGACGACGACGGCAACACCTACATCGTCGACCGGGTGAAAGACCTCATCATCTCCGGCGGCGAGAACATCTACCCCGGCGAGGTCGAGGCGGCGATCGCGGCGTTCCCCGAAGTTCTCGACGTCGCGGTGATCGCGGTTCCCGACGACACCTGGGGCGAGGTCGGCGCCGCGTACGTGGTCCTGCGCGATGGCGCCGCGCTCGACGAGACCGCGATGCGTGGGCGGCTGGCGGAAAAGCTCGCGAAGTTCAAGGCGCCGAAGTACCTGCGCGTCGTCGAGCAACTGCCACGAAGCGCGACCGGCAAGATTCGTCGGGCCGACCTGCGAACGGCCTTTCACTCAGAGGAGACCGACAGATGATCGTGGAGACGCTCGTCGACCTGACCCCGCTCGTCGGCGCCGAGCTCGGCGTCAGCGATTGGCTGGACATCACCCAAGAGCGGATCGACACGTTCGCCGACGCGACCGGCGACCACCAGTGGATCCACGTCGACCCGGCGCGCGCGAAGGACGGTCCATTCGGCACGACCATCGCGCACGGCTACCTGACGTTGTCGCTCATCATCCCGCTGTGGACGCAGCTGCTCGACGTGCGTGAAGTGCGAAACAAGCTCAACTACGGGCTCAACAAAGTGCGCTTCCCATCGCCCGTGCCGGTCGGGTCGAAGGTCCGGGTACGCGCGAGTCTCGCGTCTGTGGAGGAGGTCCCCGGTGGCGTGCAGCTCACTTTGGACGCCGTCGTCGAATGTGATGGCAGCGAGAAGCCGGCCTGCGTCGCGCAGCCAGTCTTTCGCTTCTACCG
>JAICLV010000218.1 GCA_025925185.1 Acidothermaceae bacterium | reverse complement strand
GGGGCCTGCCGGGGCGGCGGGTGGGCGGTGGCGCTGGTGGGCGTGTTGGGGCGCGCCGGCGCGCCGCTCAGCGACGTCGGAGCCGCGTATCGGGCGATCGGCGACGCGGCGCAGGAGCCGTTGCCCGCACAGCGGGCGCTCGATCCCGACCGCCCGGCCGAGCTCACCAGGGAACTCGCGACGCTCCGGACACGACGGCAGTGGTACCTGATGGACACTCCCCCAGGCGCGCTACCGCCAGCCGCCGTCCGGCCAAAGTCTCGCGCGCCGAAGGGCCCGCACGTCGCGGGCCTGGACGCGGACTTCGCCGAGCGGCCGTGGGGCGTCGACTTGACCCGAGCGCTAGACAGCCTGCGATGACGACGGGCGCGACCGTTCTCGGCTTTCCGCGCATCGGCCGTGGCCGAGCCTTGAAGAAGGCAACCGAGGCGTACTGGCGGGGCAGTATCCCTGCGGAGGACCTGCTGAGGACCGCAGCGACCATTCGCCGCGAGAACTGGCTCGCGCTTCGCGACGCCGGCATCGACGAGGCGCCCTGCAACGACTTCTCGTTGTATGACCACATGCTCGACACGGCCGTGCTGTTCGGCGCGCTGCCCGCTCGCCACCGGCACCGCGTCGATCCGCGGCTGCCCGAAGACGAGATGCCGGACGACGTGCGGTTGGCGCGCTACTTCGCCGCCGCGCGTGGCGCCGATGACGCCGCGCCGCTCGAGATGACGAAGTGGTTCGACACGAACTACCACTATCTGGTTCCAGAGCTGGAGCCCGGCGCCCGACTGTCGTTGAACGCGCGAAAGCCGATGACCGAGTTGTCGGAGGCGCGCGCGCTGGGAATGTCCCCGCGCCCGGTTGTCGTCGGCCCGATCACGTTCCTCGCGTTAAGCAAACCCGCTGAGAACGCGCCTGCCGGCTGGACTCCATGGGAGTTGCTCGACGAGTTGATCCCATTGTACGGCGGCCTGCTGGCGCAGCTGCGATCCGCAGGGGCGGAGTGGGTGCAACTCGACGAACCGGCGCTCGCGACCGACCTTCCGTCGTCCACGCTGGAGCTGGCCCGCCGCGCGTACGAAAACCTCGCCATCGTGCCGTCGCGGCCGAAGGTCCTCGTCGCGAGCTACTTCGACCACGTGGGTGACGCGCTTGCGCTGTTGCGCGACGCGCCGATCGACGGCGTCGCGCTGGACTTCACCGGACCGGCACGGCGCAACCTCGACGCCCTGGTGCGAACCGGCGGTCTGCCTGGCAAGCGCCTGGTCGCCGGCGTCGTCGACGGACGCAACGTGTGGGCCAACGACCTTCGCTCATCGCTCGACGCGTTGGCGGCGTTGCGCGAGCTCGCTGCCGAGGTGCGCGTCTCGTCCTCCTGCTCTTTGCTCCACGTGCCACTCGACGTCGAGCTGGAGACCAGCATCGACCGCGACGTCGTCCGCTGGCTGGCGTTCGCCAAGCAGAAGGTCGCCGAGGTGGTCACGCTCGCGCGTGGATTTGCCGATGGACCAAGCGCTATCGCGGAGCGGTTGCGGCAAAACGACGACGACCTCGCGGCCCGACGCGCCGCGCCGCAGACAAACGTCGCCGCCGTCCGCGAGCGGCTCACCGGGATTTCACCGGACGACGCCAGGCGCGCCGTCCCGTACCGGGAGCGCGCGAGACTGCAGGACGACGCGTTGCGACTGCCGCCATTGCCGACAACCACGATCGGCTCCTTCCCGCAGACCGCCGAGATCCGCTCCGCACGAGCGGCCTGGCGCGCGGGCCGCATCTCACAGGTCGAGTACGAGGAGCGGATGCGCGACGAGATCGCGCATGTCGTCGCCATCCAAGAGGAAATCGGGCTCGACGTGCTCGTGCACGGCGAACCCGAACGGGCCGACATGGTCGCGTACTTCGCCGAGCAACTCGACGGCGTGGTGACGACGGAGCACGGGTGGGTCCAGTCCTACGGCACGCGTTACGTGCGCCCGCCGATCATCGTGGGCGACGTCAGCAGACGCCGGCCGATGACCGTGTCCTGGTGGCGACACGCGCAGTCGTTGACGACCCATCCGGTCAAGGCGATGTTGACCGGCCCGATCACCATGCTGCGGTGGTCATTTCCGCGCGACGATCAATCTCCCGAGCAGACCGCCGGCCAACTCGCGCTCGCCATCCGCGACGAGATCGCGGATCTCGAGGCTGCCGGCGCTGACGTCGTCCAGGTCGACGAGCCTGCGCTTCGCGAAGGTCTGCCGCTGCGGGCCGCCGACCACCCCGATTACAAACGTTGGGCGACCGCCGCGTTTCGGCTCGCCACAAGTGGCGTGCGCCCCACAACCCAGGTACACACGCACATGTGTTACGCCGAGTTCGGAGACATTCTCGACGCCGTCGTCGCGCTGGACGCCGACGTCATCAGCTTGGAGGCGGCCCGATCTGGCATGCGCGTTGTCGACGAGTTGGCGCAGGCCCGATATCCGGCGGGTGTCGGGCCCGGTGTCTACGACATCCACTCGCCACACGTGCCTACGGTCGACGAGATGCACATGGTGTTGACCGACGCTGTCAAACGGCTGCCGGTCGGTCAGCTGTGGGTCAATCCTGACTGTGGTCTGAAGACGCGGACGGAGGCGGAGGTGCTGCCGGCGTTGCGAAACCTGGTGGCGGCCGCCAAGCGGGTCCGCGAGTCCGTCGTTTAGCGCGTGGCGTGAATGTCGCCTGAGGAGTCGATCACCGCCGCGCTGGCGCCGAAGTCGGCGGTCGACAAGTCGTTGACGAACTTCGCGGCTTGCGCGGCGGGATCGACTGCCGGGCGCCCGGTGCCGTCGAGACGCAACGACGTGAAGCGGGCGCTCGTCGCATGGCCGGAGGCGTCGAGCGACACCCGCAACGCGCCGCTCAGAGCCAGCGAGCCAGTCGTTGAGAAATTGCCGTAACCGACGAAGTCGCCAAGGCTGTACGCGATGAGGTGGTCGCGGTAGTACTCCATGCCGCGTAGCACGTGCGGACCGCTCGCGACAACCAGGTCGGCGCCGGCGTCGATCGCCGCGTGCGCAAATTCCCTTGCGTTACCGCGATCCTCACCGAGGTACCACTCCTCGTCGCCGGTCACGTGCGTGGCAGCACTGCCTTCGGCGCCGGCGTGCAGGTAGACGACCACGAGGTCGGCGGACTTCCTGGCTGACGCGATGAGTTGGCGCGCGCGCACGTCGTCCAAGAGGTTGTTCGTTGTGGCGTAAGGCGCGAAGCCGATGAAGGCGACGCGCACGCCACCCGCGTCGACGACCCCGACCTGGCCCGGCAGGCCGGTCTGCGCGATGCCGGCGGCGC
>JAICLV010000157.1 GCA_025925185.1 Acidothermaceae bacterium | reverse complement strand
GGACGACGATCCCGGCGCGCTCTGGGTCGCCGGCGGCGACGTCGCGCATCGCAACTACTGGAAGCGTGAGTGGCTCGCGTTTGACTCGGGTCTGCTCGCCGACCTGCCTCCCGGCGTGGCGGCGCCGCGTTCACTCGCGACGACGCAACCGCGCGACGACGAGTGCTGGATCTGGATGGAAGCCGCGCGCGGACGCACCGCCGAAGCAATCCGGCTGGACGAATATCCGGCGATTGCCGAAGCGCTCGGGCGCACCCAAGGGTGGTTCGCTGCCGACCAACAGCAGCTTCCGTCGTACGAGTGGTTGTCGCGCGACTGGCTGCGCGGTTGGGCCGAGACGAGCGCCGGCCGGCTTGCCAACGTGCGCGGCGAAGACGGCTGGGACGACCCGCGGGTCGCGACACTTCTGCCGTGGCGGAAGCGATCGCTGGAAGTGTGGGCGCAGCGGGACGCGCTGCTGCACATCGTTGAGACAGCGCCGCAAACCGTCGTGCATCTGGACTTCTGGCCGCACAACCTCTTCGTCACCGACGACAACCGCGTTGTCGCGATCGACTGGTCGCAGGTCGGCATCGGCGCCATCGCACAGGACCTCGACCAGATCACGCTCGACACGGTCTGGATGCACGTGCATCCCGATGCTGACATCACGCAACTCGAGGACGCCGTGCTGCCGGCGTATGCCAGCGGCTTGCGCGCGGCTGGGTCCGACGTCTCCGACGCGGCGTTGCGGTTGTGCTACGCCGCAGCCGCCGCCGTGAAGTACGTCCCGTTGCTCGAGCTGCAGGTCACACAGGTGCGCGATCCGGAAGCGGTGGTCAAGGCCGAGCAGCGCTTCGGTCGACCCTTCGCGGAAGTCACCGCGACGAAGTCGCGCGTCGTACGACGGGCAGTCGAGCTCGGCGAGTGGGCACTAGGGTCAGCGTCGTGATCTCACCCCACGCCGTTACTCGCTGCCGCTCGCAACGCCGCGGGGGCCCCGAATGATTACTGCCATCGTGTTCATCCAGGCGGCCGTCGACCGGATCCCGGAAGTGGCCGAGACCATTGCGCAGCTGCCAGGTGTCAGCGAGGTCTACTCGGTGACCGGCGAGATCGACCTCATCGCGCTGGTGCGAGTGCGCCAGCACGACCAGATCGCCGACGTCGTCGCCGATCGGCTCAACAAGGTCGACGGTGTGCTGGCCACCGAAACCCACGTGGCGTTCCGGGCCTACAGCCAGCACGATCTCGAGGCCGCGTTCGCCATCGGCCTGGAAGCGGCGGACTGACGGGGGCTGGCCGGCCGCAACATTGCCGATCATGCACGTTTACGTCGTATGAGGGCGCCCGAATGACGCACATGTGCATGATCGGCGCGTTGCTAGCGCAAGGACTGGCTCAGCGCCACCCAGCGCTCGAGCGTCGAGCGAGCCGCGCCCGAGTCGATCGACTCGGCTGCGCGCGACAGCATCGCGGCCAGTTGCTCCCCGACCGGCGCAGCGGTGGTGCCCTCGAAGGCAACCAATGCGGCGGCGGCGTTGAGCACTACGGCGTCGCGGACCGCGCCCTCTTCACCCTTGAGCAACCGGCGCGCGACCTGCGCGTTGTGCGCGGCGTCGGCGCCGCGCAGGGCATCGGCCGCTGCAGGGGCGATGCCGATCTCGGCCGGATCGACGCGGTCCGCCCGGACGTCGCCATCGCACACAACCCAGACCTTGGACGGCGCCGCGGTCGACAGCTCGTCCAACCCGTCCTCGCCGCGGAACACCAGCGCCGACTCCCCGCGCGCGGCGAGCACGCCGGCGACAACCGGTGCCATCCGCTCGTCCGAGACGCCGACGGCTTGTGCGGCCGGCTGCGCGGGATTGGTCAACGGACCAAGGAAGTTGAACACCGTCGGCACGCCGAGCTCGCGCCGCGGCACCGCCGTGTGCCGGAACGACGGATGAAAAACCGGTGCGAAGCAGAAGCCGATGCCCGCTTCCTCGACGCACTGCGCCACGCCTTGCACCGGAAGGTCGACGACGACGCCGAGTTCCTCGAGCAGGTCAGCAGAGCCGGCCGCGGACGACGCCGCGCGGTTGCCGTGCTTCACGACCGTTGCACCGGCGCCGGCAACGACGATCGCGGCCATCGTCGAGAGGTTGACCGTGTGCGCTCGGTCGCCGCCGGTGCCGCACGTGTCGACAGCTCGCTTCGCAACGGCCATCGGCACCCCGTGCTCGAGCATCGTGCGCACGAGCCCGCTGACCTCCTCCGGGGTCTCACCTTTGGCGCGCAACGCGATCGCGAAGCCGGCGATCTGCGCGGTCGTCGCCTCGCCGTTCATGATCTCGTTCATCGCCCACGACGTGTCGTCGGCGGACAGCGACTCGCCTCGCAGCACGGCCGACAGGACGTTCGGCCAGCTCGTCATCTATTCGCCCAGCGTCTCGACGAGGTCGGCGCTCATCTTGCGGCCGTCCAGGTGCAGCCTCGGTGCGACGTCACGGAGCCGCGCAGTCGCATCCTTCAGCGCGGTCGCTGCGCGCAGCACGTCGTGCACGGCAGCCGATGCGACCGGGAGATAACCCTCGGCGAAGGCGAACCCACACCGGGGGCAGCGTCCGTCAAAGGCACCGTCGACCAGCTCGGCGAGCCGGAACGACTCGCCGCAGCTGCCACACCAGGCCGCGACGTTCACGGCGGGTCAGTGTCCGGTGGCGACGACACCGGCCGGCTGGAGCAGGCCGAGCACCGCCTCGGTGATCCGTAGGGCGTCGATCGGATGCGGCGTCACCGCTTCAGCGCGCGACCAGGTCGCGAGCCAGGCGTCGTCGCGTCGCCCGACCAGCAGCAGCACCGGCGGTGGTGCGTCCAGCTCGAACTTCAGCTGCCGACCGAGCCCGATCCCGCCGGTCGGCGCGGCCTCCCCGTCGAGGATGGCGAGGTCGATCCCACCCTCGTCGGTGATCCGCACGACTTCGCGGCCGGTCGCGGCCTCGACGTAGTCCAGCTCCAACCCGGGCGCGGGGCGCCGGCCGAGTGCACTGAGCACGCGCTCGCGGGTCGCGGCGCTGCTCGAGTAGACGAGCACGGTGGCGCGACGGAGCTCCTCAGGCATGTGGCAATCGTATCGACGTCACTTCACGAGGGCGATCGCGAATCCGTCGTAGTTCTTGCCGCCCACCGTCTGCAGCGCCGTGACGTCGACCCGCCGATCGCGCCCCGCCGCTTCCAGAAACGCACGCATGCCCTGCACGTTCGCGTCGCCTTGCGGGTCGATCACACCGCCCTCCCGCACGACGTTGTCGACGACGACCAGCCCGCGCGGGCGCGTGTGTGCAACCGCCCAGTCGAAGTACGCCGGAGTGCTCACCTTGTCAGCGTCGATGAAAGTCAGGTCGAAGGCCTGTCCGTCGAGGGTTGCCAGCGTCTCCAAGGCCGGACCGACGATCACGTCGACGCGGTCGGCGAACCCTGCTCGCGCGATGTTGTTTCGGGCGACCTCGGCATGCTTCGCGTCGACCTCCAATGACGTCAGCCGACCACTCGGCCCGAGGCCGCCGGCCAGCCAGATCGTGCTGTAGCCACCGAGCGTGCCGATCTCGAGGATGCGTTCCGCGGCGATCGACCGCGCCAGCAGGCGCAGCATCTTGCCCTGGAGTGCCGTGACGTTGATCGGCGGCATCCCCGCGGCGGTTGTCGAGTCCAGCGCCGCCTGCAGGGCAGCATCCGGCGACAGCAGCCACTGCTCCAACGCGGCGTCGACCGCCGCCCAGGTCTCCCTCGACATCCCATCCCCTTTTGCGGCTGATAACCCGAAATCGGCTAGTGACTGTTAGCCATTTTCGTCGACTCCGGTAACAGGACCTGCGGGGACCGCGATTATGTGACAACGGCCGTTGCCACTTCCCCGGAGGCGCCCGATGCGCGTGACCGTCGAGGTCGACCGGAACTGCGTCACCTACTGCTGCGTTGGGTGCCAGGCGCGGCTCGACTGGACCGAGGTCATGCCACCCAACGCCGGCACCGCCTTTGTCGCGGCCCACCGCTTCTGCGAGGACAGCCGCATGCCGGAGATCGACGACCGGCTCGTCGCGCCACTCGCCGCACGCTTTTCCTGACGCCCATGCGCGACATCAGCCATGCTGCGCTCTCGTCCCTGCACGCAAAGTTCGGTGGTGAGGTCTTCGCGCCCAGCGACCCGCGATTCGGGGCGGCTCGCGCAGCGGCCATCTGGAACGGCGACATCCAGCGTCAGCCGGCGCTGATCGCGCGACCGGCGTCGGCGGACGACGTCGTCACCGCACTCGCGTTCGCGCGGGCCGAGGGCCTCGACGTCTCGGTGCGCGGCGGCGGGCACGCGTTCGCGGGCCATGGGGTGGCCGACGGCGCAGTGATGATCGACCTCGGCGCGATGAAGCACGCAACCCTCGACGCTGCGGCCCGGCGGGTGCGATGCGGGGGCGGCGCGACGTGGGCCGACGTCGACGCCGCGACGTCACCGCGGGGCCTCGCCGTGACCGGCGGCTTCATCAGCCACACCGGCGTTGCCGGCCTCGCGTTGGGCGGCGGCTTCGGCTGGCTCACCCGCATGATGGGCATGACCTGCGACAACCTGGTCAGCGCGCAGGTCGTGACGGCGGATGGACGCGTCGTCACTGCGTCGGCGAACGACAACCCCGACCTCTTCTGGGCGCTGCGCGGCGGTGGCGGCAACTTCGGAGTGGTCACCGAGTTCGAGTTCGCGCTGCGCCAGGTCGCACCGATGGCCAACCTCGGCATGTTCTTCTGGCGCCCGGAAGACGCGCGCGAGGCGTTGCAGTTCGCCCGCAACTACCTGCATGACGTGCCACGTGACGTCGGTGGACTCATCGCCGGCATGTCCGCACCGCCGGCACCGTTCGTGCCCGAAGCCTTCCATGGCGCCACCGGCATCGCGGTGCTCGTGGCCAGCTTCGGCACGATGCGAGAGCACGACGCACTCGTCGCACCCCTTCGAAAGCTCGCGCCCGCATTCGAGCTCGTCACACCGATCCCGTATGTCGACCTGCAACAGATGCAGAACGACACTGCGCCGTGGGGCGCCCGCGCCTACGAGAAGGCGCTCTACCTCGATGACCTCAGCGACGACGTCATCGACATCACCATCGAACACCTGCCGCGCAAGACCTCGCCGCTCGCGTTCGTGCCGATCTTCCCGCTGGGCGGCGCCTACGCCGACGTGGCCGAAGACGCAACCGCCTTCGGCGGCAGCCGGCGATCGCGCTGGATCTACAACATCGCCACCGTCTGCCCGGACCCGTCATGGCTCCCGGCCGACCGCGCCTGGGTGCGTGACTACTGGTCGGCGCTTCGGCCGCACGCGAGTGGGGACGGCGGCTACATCAACTTCCTCGCCGAGGACGACGACGCGCGGACGCGCGCGACGTACGGCGGGAAATACCAACGCCTCGCCGCGATCAAGTCCGTCTGGGACCCCGACAACGTCTTCCG
>JAICLV010000057.1 GCA_025925185.1 Acidothermaceae bacterium | reverse complement strand
CGTCGAGATCGCGAGACAGGGTCGCCTGGGTCACCGAAAACCCGTCCGCGGCGAGCAGTTTCGCGAGTTCTGACTGCGAGCGCACCGCGGACTTGCTGAGCAACTCGACGATCCGCGCGTGCCGAGCGGCCTTCGTCGCGGGAACGGGCAGCCGCTCGGCGCGGGCGCGCGCGGCGGTCACGGACGTTCCAGCAGGAACGCGAGCAGCGCCTTTTGCGCGTGCAGCCGGTTTTCCGCCTGGTCGAACACCCGCGAGTGCGGCCCGTCGATGACGGACGCCGCGATCTCCTCGCCGCGATGCGCGGGCAAGCAGTGCAGCACGATCACGTCGTCCGAGGCTGACTTGAGCAACTTGTCGTCGACGGTGTAGCCGGCGAACGCGCGCCTGCGGTTCGCGGCGTCGTCCTCTTGGCCCATCGACGCCCACACGTCGGTGTAGAGCACGTCGGCTCCGACGCTCGCGGCCTCGGGGTCATCGCCGATGACGACGGAGCCGCCAGCCTGGGACGCGATCGCGCTTGCCCGCTGGACGATCTCGTCGAGCGGCTGGTAGCCCTGCGGAGCAGCGACTCTGACGTGCAGGCCCGCGAGCGCGCCACCGAGCAACAGCGAGTGCGCCATGTTGTTGCCGTCGCCGACGTAGGTCAGCGTGACGCCACCGAGCTTGCCGAAGTGCTCGCGAATCGTCATTAGGTCGGCGAGCACCTGGCAGGGGTGGGCGAGGTCGGTGAGC
The DNA here is from genome assembly GCA_025925185.1 of Acidothermaceae bacterium. The sequence continues at coordinate 12,950 of JAICLV010000057.1, read as the reverse complement.
GCGTTGACGACCGGCACGGTGGCGTTGGCGGCGAGCGTCTCGATGCGGTCGTGGCCGAACGTGCGGATGACGATCGCGGAGACGAAGCGCGACAAGACCTGCGCGGTGTCCTCGACCGTCTCGCCGCGACCGAGTTGCGACATGCGCGCGTCGATGACGATGGGATGGCCGCCGAGCTGCGCGATGCCCGCCTCGAAGGACACCCGGGTCCGGGTCGACTGCTTCTCGAAGATGACGGCGACCGACTTCGGCCCGTCGAGCGGGCGCGCGGAAAACGGTGCGCGCTTCAGCGCGTCGGCGGCGTCGAGGACCTCTTCTTGTTCGGCACTCGAGAGATCGTCGTCGATGAGGAAGTGGCGCGGCATCAAGACTCCTGGCTCGCGTCGCTCAGGATTTCGGGCAGCGCCGCGACGTAGCTGTCGGCCTGTTCGGGGGTGAGAATCAGCGGCGGCGCGATGCGAACCGCGTCGGGCTGCACCGCGTTCACCAAGAAGCCCCTGACCCGACTGGCTTTCTCAACCGCCGCCGACCGCACGCCGACCAACTCCAGAGCCAGCCAAAGGCCGCGACCACGCACGCCGGCGAGGGCCGGGTGGTCGATCGCTTGCAATCCGTCGGCCAGGCGGGCGCCTACGCCTGTGACGTTCGCGAGCAGACCGTCGCGCTCGATCGTGTCGAGAACCGCGAGCGCGGCCGCGCATGAGACGGGGTTGCCGCCGAAGGTGCTGCCGTGCTCGCTCTTCGCGAACGCCGAGCCGAACCTTCCGAGGCCGACGCAGGCGCCGATCGGCAGCCCGCCGCCAAGCCCTTTGGCGAGGGTGATGACGTCCGGCTTGACGCCTTCGGCCTGGTGCAGGAACCAATGGCCGGTGCGACCGACGCCCGACTGGATCTCATCGAGTACGAGCGCAGTGCCGGTGGCGTCGCACAACTCGCGAGCCGCCCTCAAGTAACCGCTGGGCGCCGGGATCACCCCGCCCTCCCCTAGCATCGGCTCCAAGAAGACCGCGGCCGTGCTGTCGTTGACAGCGTTCTTCAGCGCGTCGACGTCGCCGTACGGGACGAACACCACGTTCGCCTGAAACGGCCCGAACGGCTCGCGGATCGCCGCCTTGCCGGTGAGCGCGAGCGACCCCATCGTGCGGCCGTGGAAACCCCTTTCAGCTGCGACGACGTAGGGTCGGTCGGGTCCGGCGTGGCGGCGCACCAACTTGTACGCGGCCTCATTCGCCTCGGTGCCGCTGTTCGTGAAGAAGACGCGACCGTCGCCGCCGAGCAACCCCACGAGCCGTTCGGCGAGCACGACCGAGGGCTCGTTGAAGAACAGGTTGCTGGTGTGCGCGATGTTCGCGACCTGCCGGGTGACTGCCTCGACGATCGCCGGATGGTTGTGGCCGAGCGACGAGACGGCGATGCCCGCGATGAGGTCGAGGTATTCGCGACCGTCGTCGTCCCAGACCTGACAGCCCTCGCCGCGAACGAGCGGGATCGGCGGCGCGTACGTCGGCATCATGACCGCGTCGTAGCGGGCGCGAAGCTCGGCGTTACTCATGCGTGGACCTCACCATCGTTCCGATCCCTTCGTCGGTGAAAATCTCCAGCAGGACGGCGTGCGGCACGCGCCCGTCGAGCACGTGCGCGCTGCCGACTCCCCCGCGCACCGCGCGCAAGCAGGCTTCCATCTTCGGCGCCATGCCGGACGACAACGTGGGCAGCAGCTTCTCCAGCTCGTCGGCGTCGAGCGAGCTGACGACCTCGTCGCTGTTGGGCCAGTCGGCGAACAGCCCTTCGACGTCGGTGAGAACGACGAGCTTCTCGGCGTTCAACGCCACCGCTAGGGCGGCCGCCGCCGTGTCGGCGTTGACGTTGAACACGCACGGGTTGCCGTCGTCGTCGAAACCCCGGGCGACGCTTGAGACGACCGGGATGCGGCCGTCGTCGAGCAGGCTCTTCACCGCGCCGGGCTGCACGGTGGCGACGTCGCCGACAAGACCGATGTCGACCGGCTCGCCGTCGACGATCGCGTGTCGCTTCTCGGCGGTGAACAAATGAGCGTCCTCGCCGCTCATGCCGACCGCGAACGGCCCGTGCTGGTTGAGCAGCCCGACGACCTCGCGCTGCACCTGCCCGACGAGCACCATGCGGACGACGTCCATCGTCTCGGGCGTGGTGACCCGAAGTCCCCCGGCGAACTTCGGCTCGATGCCGAGCTTGTCGAGCTGGGCGTTGATTTGCGGGCCGCCGCCGTGGACGACGACCGGCCGCAAGCCCGCGTAGCGAAGGAAAACCACGTCGGCGGCGAACGACGCGGCGAGCCCTGGATCTGTCATCGCATGCCCGCCGTACTTCAGGACGACGGTGCGGCCATGGAACCGCTCGAGCCAGGGCAACGCCTCGACGAGCGTGGCCGCCTTCGATTGCGCGAGGTCGCGGTGTCGGGTCATGTCGAGTAGGCCGAGTTCTCGTGCACGTAGTCGGCGGTGAGGTCGGTGGTGAGCAGCTTCGCGCTCGCCACGCCGGCATGCAGGTCGATGGTGATGTCGATGTGCCGTGCGGAGAGGTCGACCCTCTCCTTGTCGTCGCCGATCGTCGATGACCGGCAGACCCACACGCCGTTGAGCGCGACATCGACGCCTAGGTCGTCGAAGGTCGCGTTTGTGGTGCCCACGGCCGCTAACACCCGGCCCCAGATGGGGTCTTGGCCATGCATCGCGCACTTGAAGAGGTTGCTCCGTGACACCGCTCGCGCGACGTCGAGCGCCTCGCGCTCGCTCGCCGCGCCGACAACCTCGATCGCGATGAACTTGCTCGCGCCCTCGGCGTCGGCGATCAGCTGGGCAGCGAGGTCGGCGCAAACCGCTTCGGCGGCTGCGTTCAACTCCCCTTGCGCCGGACGGACCTCGGACGCGCCTGACGCGAGCAACAGCACGGTGTCGTTGGTCGACATGCAACCGTCGGAGTCGATGCGGTCGAACGTCTTGCTCGTAGCGGCGCGTAGCGCCTCGCCGAGTTGTGCGGCGTCGGCGACCGCGTCGGTGGTGAGGACGACGAGCATGGTCGCGAGCGCTGGGGCGAGCATGCCGGCGCCCTTCGCCATGCCACCGATGGTCCACCCGGACGGCGCGGTGACGACCGCCTGCTTCGGCACGGTGTCGGTGGTCATGATCGCGCGGGCAGCGTCTTCGCCGCCGGTGGGCGACAGCGCGGCATGCGCTGACTTGACGCCGCTCACCAGCTTCTCGATGTCGAGGTACTCGCCGATGATGCCGGTGGAGCAGACAGCAACATCGGCGGACGACGCGCCGAGCAGCTCACCGACCTCCTCGGCGGTGCGGTGCGTGTGCTGGAATCCAAGCGGGCCCGTGCACGCGTTGGCGTTGCCGGCGTTCAACACCACCGACACCACCTTGCCCGCACGCAAAACCTGCTGCGACCACAGCACCGGCGCCGCCTTGATGCGGTTGCCGGTGAACACGCCCGCGGCGGCCGACAGCGGCCCGTTGTTGACGATGAGCGCGACGGCGGTGTTGCCGCTGGGCTTGATGCCAGCGGCGACGCCGGACGCGAAGAAGCCCTTGGCGGCGGTCACGCTCACGGAGCGACCTCCGCAGCGAGCATCGCAGCGAAGCGAGGAGCGGAGCGGAGGAGTTCGGAAGATGTCACGGCGCGACGCCTGCGATCGGGAGGCCGGCGGTCTCGTCGAGGCCGAGGACGATGTTGGCGTTTTGCAGCGCCTGGCCCGCCGCGCCCTTGGTGAGGTTGTCGAGCGCGGCGACGACGACGACGCGACCGGCGTGCTCGTCGAGCGTCGCCTGCAGGTGAGCGCAGTTGGAGCCGAGCGTCGCGGCGCTTTGCGGCCACCCGCCCTCCGGAAGCAGGCGGACGAAAGGCTCGTCGGCATAAGCCATTTCGAACGCCGTGCGTATCGCGGCTGCGTCAACGCCGGGCTTCGGCCGCGCGGTACAGGTGGCCAGAATGCCACGTGGCATCGGGGCCAGCACAGGAGTGAACGAGACGGTGACCGGACGCCCCGCGACGTCCGAGAGATTTTGCTCGATCTCGGGCGTGTGGCGATGCGTGCCACCGACGCTATACGCCGACATCGAGCCCATGACCTCGCTTGCCATCAGATGCGGCTTCACGCCGCGGCCGGCCCCGGTGGTGCCGCTCGCCGCGACGATGACGACGTCGTCGGGCTCTGCGAGGTCGGCCGCGAACAGCGGCGCGAGCGCGAGGGTGGCCGTGGTGACGTAACAGCCCGGATTGGCGATGCGCTTGCTGCCTTTGATGAGGTCGCGCGCGCCTGGGAGTTCGGGCAGGCCGTAGGTCCAGGCTCCGGCATGCGGCCCGCCGTAGAACTTGCTCCATTGCACGGGGTCGCGCAGCCGGAAGTCGGCGCCGATGTCGACCACCAGTTGATCCTCGGGCAGTTGGGCGGCGAGCTCTGCCGACTGGCCATGCGGCAAGGCGAGGAAGGCGACGTCGGCGGTCGCAATTGACTCGGCGGTGGTGTGGGTGAAGGCGTGTCCGGCGAGATGCGCGAGGTGCGGGTGCAGCGCGGTAATCGGCTGACCTGCGTTGCTCGCCGCGGTCGCGACAGCGAGCTCGAGACCGGGGTGGCTCGCGAGCAGGCGCAGCAACTCGCCTCCGGCGTAGCCACTGGCGCCGGCGACCGCCACGGTGTGCCCCACGCGCGCCTCCACGATCCGGAATGACAGATGCCTATGCGTCAAGATGCATAAGCATACACAGTCGCCGCGTCCGGCGCGGCCCGGCCCTAGTGCAGGTCGGCGCGGCTCGCCGCCGCCGCGGCCGCGACCACCAGCACCGCCACCGTGACGATCAACGCGGTCATCGCTCCAAGGTGGACGCCGTCGCCGAGCGGGTTCGTCCCGACCGCCCAATAGAAGGGCGAGACGAAGCGGATCGCCCGAACCCAATCGATCGACCCGGCGAACGAGCTGACCAGATATGCGGCGGCGGCGGCCGCGGAACTGACTCCGATCGCCAGCCCTCGACTCCCGCTGGCCGACCCCACCACCAAGGCGAGGGCGCCGAACACCACGCCGAGCAGCCAACAGGCCACGCTCGCGCTGACCACGCTCCCGATGCCCACCGTGAGCTGGAACGCCCGTCCGACGAGCACGCAGCCCGCGGTGAGCACCAAGGTTGGCAGCAGTTGAACGGCCAACGCGACGGCCTTCTGCACGACGAGGCCCCGTCGACGGATGGGCAGCACCGCGATGGGCGCAAGCGTGCCTGCCTCGTCTTGGCCGGCAACGCACCAGGCGCCGTAACCGATCGCCAAGATGACCGCGACGACGGGCAAGAAGTTGTTGAAAACGTTGGCGTTCAGCCAGCCGACTGGTGAGGTCAGCGAACCGCTGACCCCGAACGCCGCGTACAGCTTCGGATTGCTCTGCAACAAGCGGTCGATGCTGGTGTCGCCCTTGAACGACGGATAGATCGCCACGACGGCCAAGGTGTAGAGCGCGAGGCCGACCGCGTAGCCAATGGTCGCCCGCCGGCGCAGCCGAAGGTCTAGCCGGACGACGTCAAGACGGCCGACGGCTTGACGGCTGGTCAGAGGCGCGACGGCGTTGGCGGTCATGCGGACACCTCCGCGTCTGTTTGGTCCGTGCGGTAATAGGTCAAAAACAACTCGTCGAGATCGGCGGCGCGCGCCGTCATGTCGACGGGCTCGAGGTCGGCGACGAGTCTCAGCAGCGGCGCGAGCGGGCCGGAAAGCCCGAGCCGCACGCGGCGAGAGTCGGCGTCGAGCACGCGCACACCGTCGAGCGTGGCGAACCCGGAGGGATCGACGGAGCGCGCGAACTCGAACTCAACCGTTCGCGGCGCCGAGCGCCGCAGCGCGGCGACGCTATCGACAACGACGATGCGGCCGTCCTTGATGATGGCGACGCGATCGGCGACGCGTTGGACCTCGTCCAACTCGTGCGACGACAAGAAAACGGTGCGACCGTCGTCCGCCGTCTCCCGCAGCAATCGGACGAACTCGTCTTGCAGCAACGGGTCGAGGCCGGACGTCGGCTCATCGAGGATCAACAGCTCGGGCCGGTGCATGAACGCCAGGACGATGCCGATCTTCTGCCGATTCCCTTTCGACAAGGCTCGCACGGGTCGGTCGAGCTCGGCTCCGAACCGCTCGACCAGCTCGTCGCGATACCCGTTCGACGCCAACCCGCGGGCGCGGGCGAACCATTCGAGGTGCTCGCGACCGGTGAGCCGCGGGTACAGGGCCAATTCGCCAGGCAGATAGCCGATTCGAGCCCGCACGGACACTCCGTCGACCAGCGGCCGACAGCCGAGAACCGACACCGCGCCAGCGGTTGGTCGGTACAAGCCGAGCAACAACCGAATCGTCGTCGACTTCCCCGCGCCGTTCGGGCCGAGGAAACCGAAGACCTCGCCCGCGTGCACCGCCAGATCGACGCCGACGACACCTCGGCGTCGTCCGAATGTCTTCGTCAGGCCGCGAGTGACGATCGGGTCGGTCACCGGGCACCTCCTTTCGTCCCGGTGGCGGGATTGAACACGCCGCCGGCGTAGATCTCCATGACCGCGGCGCCCCATCGCGCGAGGCCAGCTCCTTCGATCGGGTCGACACCGAGGACCTCACGGACCTGATCGCGCAGCAGGATCACCGCCATGTCGTTGGCGAGCAGCACCGCGGCGCGCGCCCGGTTGTCGGACGACGGGCGGAAGGCTCCCGCCGCCTCGTATCGCTCGCAAATCTCGAGACTCATGTCGTACAACGAACGGAACGTCGCCTTCGCGGCGTCGCCGCCGTCGATCAGGATGCGACGCAGGTACGGCAACGCTGGGCTGTCGGCCAGCCGGCTCGCCAGCGCCGCGTCGGTCGCGGCCGCCAGCGGGTCTTCGGCGGAGATCTCAAGCGACGTGGCGAGCATCTCGTCCAAGAACGCGACGACGTGCTCGTCGACGGCCCGCTTCAGGCTCTCCTTGCTGCCGTAGTGGTGGATGACGAGGGACGGCGAGACCCCGGCCTCGCGCGCGATCGCGCGAATCGTGACAGCCGCGGTGCCGCGCTGGGCGAACAGCCGCATCGCGGCGTCGCGGATGAGGGCGGCGCTGGTCAGATCACCTGTTGAACGCATGTGCAGATCATTGCACAACCGTTCAGCACACTGAACGGTTGTTCAGCTTCGCAGCACGGCGTCCACCCGGCGGGTCGCCGCGGCGACCGCGGCGTCGCGGGCCGCGCCGGCCTCCTCCGCCGTCAACGTGCGGTCGGGCGCGCGGAACCGCAGCGCGTACGCGAGCGAGCGTCGTCCGGCCCCGACCTGCTCGCCGGTGTAGACGTCGAACAGCCGCACCGACTCGAGCAACTCTCCCGCGCCGGCGCGCAGCGCCGCCTCCACCTCGGCGGCCGGCACGTCGGCGGCCACCACAAGGGCCACGTCCTGCGTCGCGACGGGGAAAGTCGACACCGGTCCGGGCTCGACGAGGCCGCCGGCGCGCGCGAGCAGCTCCGAAAGCCGCACCTCGGCGGCGCAGCTGCGGGCCGGCAGGTCGAGCGACGAGCAGACCCGCGGGTGCAGCTCGCCGGCATGGCCGATGGATACGCCGTCGACGAAAAACTCGGCGCAGCGGCCGGGATGCCACGGCGCGGTGCCGCCCGCCCGCACCTCGACGTCGACCCGCAGCGCGAACGCGACGTCGCGGACCACCTGGACCGCGTCGGCCCAGGTGGCCTCGCGGCCGGCTCCCCACCAGCCGCGCCGCTCGCGCTCACCGGCCAGCGCAACGCCGAGGTGTAGCGGCTGGTTCGGCAACGCAGCCAACACCGCGGCGATCTCGTCGTCGCTCGGACGGCGGTCGACCGGCAGCCGCGGCGGCGGGGGTGTCGGCTCGCGCGACGGCAAGAACACCGGCCCCGCCTCGAAAAGGGCGACGCCGGCGGCGACGCCGCGGCTCAGGTTGCGGCGCAGCATCGTCAGCAGGCCCGGCAGCAACGTGGTGCGCAGCAGCGGTTCTTCGTCGGATAGCGGGTTCGCCAGCTGCAGCGCGTGGCGGCGGTCGTCGTCGGGTTCGAAGCCGAGTTCGTCCCACGCGCTCGGGGCGACGAACGGATACGCGAGCACCTCGACGTAGCCCGCGTCGGCGAGCGTGCGCCCGACGAGCCGGCGCAGCCGCTGCTCCTGGGTGAGGCCGCGACCCACGGGAGCCTTGGGCAACACGACCGGCACGTTGTCGTAGCCCTCGAGCCGGATCACCTCTTCTGCGAGGTCGTTCGGGTCGGTGAGGTCGGGCCGCCAACTCGGGGGTGTCACTCGCAGCCGCTGCCCGTCTTCGGAGATCGCGCACCCGACGTCGGTGAGCCGGCGGACGACGACGTCCCGCCCGTACGCGACGCCCGCAACGTGGTCGGGGTGGTTGGCGGCGATCGTGACGGTCGTGGGCGTGCGGCCGAGGTCGACCTGCGTGGCGCCGACGAGACGGCCGCCGCCATGCTCGACCAGCAACGCGGCGGCCCGCGCGGCGGCGTGCGGGGGCAACTCGGGGTCGACGCCACGCTCGAAGCGGCGGGACGCCTCGCTCGACAGCTTGTGCCGCCGCGACATCCGGGCCACCGCGACCGCGTCGAAATGCGCCGCCTCGATAAGCAAATCCTTGGAGTTCTCGTCGATCTCGGTCGTGAGTCCGCCCATCGTGCCGGCAAGGCTGATGGCGCCTGAGTCGTCGGTGATGAGCAGGTCTTCGGCATCGAGGTCGCGGACGACGTGATCGAGCGTCTCGAGTCGCTCGCCATTGTTCGCGCGCCGGACGACGATGCCACCTGCCAGCTTGCCGGCGTCGAAGGCGTGCAGCGGTTGCCCAAGTTCGAGCATCACGTAGTTAGTGACGTCGACGGCGAGTGACACCGGACGCATGCCGGACAGCATCAACCGCAGGCGGATCTGCAACGGCGTGCGAGCGCGCGGGTCGAAACCCTCGACGGCCCGCAGCACGAACCGGTCGCACGCCGTCGGGTCGGACGACGTGACAGCGCGGGTGGGCGCATCAAGCCCGGCGTCGAGCACGAACGCCGCCGGGTCGCGAAACACCGCGCCGTAAGCGGTCGCCGCCTCGCGCGCCACACCGCGAATCGACAGGCAATAGCCGCGGTCGGGCGTGACCGCGATGTCGAGGACGTCGTCGCGCAGGCCGAGTACCGCCCCCGCGTCGGCACCACCCGGCGCGTCGTCGTCGACCACCAGGATGCCGGTGTGGTCTTCTCCGACGCCGAGTTCCTTGACCGAGCAGATCATGCCATCGGAGACGTGGCCGTACCGCTTGCTCGCGGTGATCGCGAACCCGCCGGGCAGCACCGCGCCAGGCAGCGTGACGACGACCTTGTCGCCCACCGCGAAGTTCCTTGCACCGCAGATGATTCCGCGCGGCTGCTCCTCGCCGACGTCGACCTGGCAGTAGCGGATCGTCTTGCCGTTGCTGGCCTCGAACTCCTCGATCTCAAGGACTTTGCCGACCTTGACCGGCCCTTCGACGTCGAAGCCGAAGCTTTCGACTGTCTCGACCTCGAGGCCGACGCGGATGAGGGCGTCGGCAACATCGCGCGCCGACTCGGTGAGCGGGACGTCGACGAACTCACGCAACCACGACAGCGGGACTCGCACGAGCTCAGACCTCCGTTCCGAATGGCAGCGTGAATCGAATGTCACCCTCGACGATGTCGTGCATGTCGCGGACATCGTGGCGGAACATCAGCGTGCGCTCGATGCCGATGCCGAACGCGAAACCGCTGTAGCGGTCGGGGTCGATTCCGCAGGCGGTGAGCACCCGCGGGTTGACCATGCCGCAACCGCCCCACTCGATCCAGCCCTCAGAACCGCAGGTGCGGCAAGGGTTTTCCGGGTCGCCGACCGAAGCGCCTCGGCACACGAAGCACTGCAGGTCGGGTTCGGCGCTCGGCTCGGTGAACGGGAAGTAGGAGGGTCGCAACCGGGTCGTGATGCCCTCGCCGAACATGGCGGTGGCGAACGCGTCGAGCGTGCCCTTCAGATGGGCCATCGTGATGCCCTCGTCGATGACTAGGCCTTCGACTTGGTGGAACACCGGAGAGTGCGTCGCGTCGAGCTCGTCGGTGCGGTAGGTGCGGCCCGGGCACACGACGTAGATCGGCGGCTTGCGGGTGAGCATCGTGCGGATCTGCACCGGCGAGGTGTGCGTGCGCAGCACGATCCCCGAGTCGGGCGACTCGACCCAGAAGGTGTCTTGCATCGTGCGCGACGGGTGGTCAGGCGGGATGTTGAGCGCGTCGAAGTTCAGCCACTCCGCCTCGACCTCGGGGCCCTCGGCGATCTCGTAACCCATCGCGACGAAGACGTCGGAGATGCGCTCCTGCAAGGTGGTCAGCGGATGCCGGGCTCCGAGCGGCAGGCGGTCCCACGGCAGCGTGACGTCGACCGTCTCCTCGACGAGGATGCGCGCGTCGCGCTCGGCGGCGAGCTCGGCCTCCCGCTGGGCGAGGGCCGCGTTGACCGCGCCACGCGCCTGTCCCACCCGTCGTCCGGCTTCGGCTTTGGCTTGCGGCGGCAGCGCGCCGATCTCGCGGTTGGCGAGGGCGAGCGGGGACTTGTCGCCCGCGTGCGCGAGCCGGGCCGCCCGCAGCGATTCAAGATCGGACGACGCCGCGATCGCGGCCAGCGCCTCGTCGCGCATCCGCTCGACCTCGTCGGCGTGCAACGGGGTGACCTCGACGGGGTCGTAATCGCTGTTGGGCGCAGACACTCTCGCAACCTTCTCAATGGGGGAACGCGCGGTGTGAGTCCGCGGTGTGAGTCTAGGCGGTGGCGCGATCGCGCCTGCCGCCGATTACCGGTGGCTAGAGCGCGAAGGCGGGCGTGCCAGCCGGGAAGGTGACGCGGAACAGCGCGCCACCGGCGTCGGCCTCGCCGACGAAGACCGTGCCGCCATGTGCCTCGACGAGGCCCTTGACGATGTAGAGGCCGAGCCCGGTGCCGCCGCGCCGCCCGGCCCGCCAAAATCGGCGGAACACCAAGCCGCGGATGTCGGGCGCGACGCCTGAGCCCTGGTCGGCGATCGAAATCGCGACGCCGTCGCCGACGCGCTCGACCGTGAGATGGATGTCGCCGGAGCCGTGGCGGATCGCGTTGTCGAGCAGGTTCGCGAGCACCTGATCGAGCTTGTCGGGGTCGAGCCACACCTCGGGCAGCGGCTCGGCGATTCGCACGTCGAACCGGTCGGCGCTCTCACCGGCGGCTATCCGGCCCTCGACCACGCGATGCGCGGCCGCCGCGACGTCGACGACTTGCTTGTGGAGCTCTAGGCGGTCGGCGTCGATGCGCGAGACGTCGAGCAGTTCGCTGATCAGCCGGGTGACCCGGTCGGCGTCGGCGTTGACGGTCTGCAGCATCAGTTGGCGCTGCTCGTCGTTGAAGCGGTCCCACTTGTTGAGCAAGGTGGCCGTGAAACCCTTGACGCTCGTCAGCGGCGAGCGCAGCTCGTGCGCGACCGTCGAGACCAGGTCGGCGCGGTCGCGCTCGGCCCGCTCACGGTCGGCCGCGCCGCGAAAGCTCAGCACCAACCGGTGCACGGCGCCGCAGCGGCGCTCCCGCGCGTAAGTGGCGGTCAGGTAGATCTCGCGCTCGTCGGGCAGGGTCAACCGGCGTTCCGGCTGGCCGGTGCGGATCGCCAGACCGTCGTACGGCCGGGTGCACTCCCACCAGTCGTGGCCGACGGAGTCGGTGACGGGGAGCACCTCACGGAAGTCCCGGCCGATCGCGTCATCGACAGTGCGGCGCAGCAGCCGAGCGCCCGCGGTGTTGAGCAGCACCACGGTGCCGTTCTCGTCCGCGATCAGCACACCGTCGGGCAGCACATCGAAGGCGGCCTTCTCGTGCTCGACACCGGCTGGCGTGCCTACCATGCGCTGGGCGCTCCCTTCGACCCCAGCACCATACCCACGCATGGGCACGCGCACATCGGGCGAACGGCCCGTATCGCCTGCTGATCGGACGCTAGCCGCGTTGCGCCCGGGCGGACGCGTATAGGCAGACGGCGGCGGCGGCCGCCAGATTGAGACTTTCGGCGCGGCCGTGGATCGGCACTCGGACCGGGCGGTCGGCCAGCGAGATCACGTCGTCGGGCAGGCCCCAGGCCTCGTTGCCGAAGATCCACGCGGTCGGCTTGGCGAGCTCGCCACGCCGTTCGAGGCCGTCGAGGTCGAGGGTCGCCGCGCCGTCGGCGGCCAGGACCTGCACTCCCGCCTTCCGGCAGCTAGCCACCGCCGCGGCGACGTTGACCCCGACGGTGACGGGGAGGTGGAACAAGCTTCCGGCGCTGGCCCGCACGCATTTGCCGTTGTAGGCGTCGACGCTGGTGTCGGAGAACGCGACGACGTCGGCGCCGGCGGCGTCGGCGGTGCGCAACACGGTGCCGGCGTTGCCAGGGTCGCGGATCGCCGCGAGCAGCACGATGAGCCGGGGGTTGCCCGCCAGCGCGGTGTCGAGCGGCACGTCGACGAGGTCGCACACCGCGACGAGCCCTTGCGGGGTGACGGTCTCCGACAGCTCCTCGAGCACCCGCCCGCTGGCTTGATGCACGGGCACACCGCACGACGTGGCGCGACGCACCAGGTCGGCGTGGCGGGCTCGCACGTCGGCCGTGACGAACAGTTCGCGCACCGGCGACGGTGCAGCGGCCAGCGCCTCACGGACCGCCTGCGCACCCTCGGCGAGGAACGCGCGGTCTTGCTCGCGGAAGGCGCGCTTGCGCAGCCGTCGCGCGGCCGTGACCGTGTGGGTTGGGTGCGGGGTGGAGGACGGCAACGGGGTGGTCGCGGGGGTGGTGTGGGGGGGGGGGGGGGTTGGGGTGGGGGGGGGGGAGCAGGCCCCGCCGGGCGCGCGGGCGGGGGGGGTGCGGCGCGACGTGGAAGAACAGGAGGG
>JAICLV010000240.1 GCA_025925185.1 Acidothermaceae bacterium | reverse complement strand
TATCTGTTCCTGCGCGCATCGAGTCTCGACGATCAAGCCAACCAGAACTTTGACCACCGGACGCGCAACGACCTCCATGATCAAGCCAGCGCCCGCCGCACGGCCGGGGTGATCGTCGGTGTCGCCGGCGCGGCGCTCGCCGCTACCGGCGTCTACCTGGTGGTTACATCGCGTCACCGCGACCGCTCCACGACGGCATCGCTGGACGTCGGGATCACCGGCCGCGGTGTCGTCGTGTTCGGCCGATTCTGAACTGACGTCCCAGTCAGAACGCGACCGCACTGCCGAGTCGGTCACCGGTGTTCCGCATGTCGGCACTCGGCAGTGCCAGCATCGGTCGACTCGGACCCGAGTTTGACGAGGCCGCTCATCATCGAGGCACACGATCCTTAGGAGTTCCGCTGAAATAGACGGAATCAAGACGGCGAGGTCGTGTTACTACGCGATAGGGTCGCTGGGGATCTGCCCAATCGCATGTAGCCGCGGTGGTGGCGGCACTCCGAGCTTGACAAGCAGCGATTCGACGCCGGTGCGGAGCTCGCTTGTCTGCTGGATCCGCGTCTCGCCGCGGTCGTACTCGACGACCTTGATCGTGTCGAGTTGCGCGACGACGTTGCGCCATGTGTCGCCGGCGCGGATCTCGACCATGCGCTCCAGGAGCAACGCCAGGACCGAGATCGTGACGTGCGCTTGGATCCGCCATGGCCGGAAGTGATGGACCGGGCGCATCCGCAGCCCTGACTTGAGCTGGCGCCAGCACTGCTCGACGCGGAGAAGCTGCTTGTAGCCGAGCGCCAGATCCTCGACGGTGAGCGTGTCATCGTTGGACGTGATCACCCACTTGCCGTCGTAGCGCTCCGCTTCGGCGACGGCGGTGCGATCGATGCGAAGCTTGCCAGTCGAGGTCTCGCGCAGGTAGCGCCCGTACCGGCTACTGGTCAGCAACGCGCACATGCGCTTGGAGTGGCCCCGATCGTCATCGGTCTTCATCGTCGCGATCTCGGCCTCGAGTTGCGCGACGAGCTCGCGTCGATGTTCTTGCTGGCGCTCCGCCTCGACTGGGTTGTGGCAGACGACGTAGCGACGGCGGCGCTCACCGTCACCGACGAGGACTTCCTTCACGCGCAGGTTGTCGCGCACCTCGTGGTAGCGCCCCTGACGTGCGAGGACCTCCGTGGTGACTTCGTCGCCGGCGCGCAGCTTCGCGCCGAGGATGTACTTGCCGTTGCCGAGGGCGAGCTGGCGCCGGTTGTCCTCGGAGGTCATGCCGGCGTCGCCGACGAAGACGCATCGTCCGAGCTTCCAGCCGCGCAGATCCTCCTTGACCTTCTCGACGGTCGACACATCGCTGGTGTTGCCGGCGAAGACCCACGAGCGCACCGGCAGTCCGTCGCGAGTCACGGCCAAGCCGACGACGATCTGCGGAGCGTCATCGCGCCCGTTCTTCGAGTAGCCACGCTTGCGCAGCGCTGGGTACTCGCGATCGTCCTTGGTCTGCAGATGGTCATCCTCGTCGTCGACCTCGAAGTGCAGCGACGTGGTGTCGTAGAAGATCAGGTCGACGTCGGCGTTCATCAGATCGGCCGCCTTGAAGTACACGGCGCTCTCGACCTTGGCCTTGTGCGCTTCGAGGAAGTCCATCGCGCGGTAGAGGTGGTGGAGCTCGAGCTCGCGACCGCTGGGCAGGAACACCTCCTCGCGCAGCCACTGCTCCCAGCAGTAGAGCTTCGAGTACGGCGACAGCGCGCGGTTGGCGACCATCGCGAACAGCGCCCGCTCGAACGGCTGCTTGGTGCCGGCGGCCTTCGCGCAGCCCTTGAGCACCGCCGCGATGTCGAGTTCCTTCCACAGCTGCTCGAGCACGTACACGCCGCCGTACGGCCAGCTGTCGCGGACCCGGACATCCCCGCCGCCCGCGGCGATCGCGTCCGCGCTCGGTTCGGCCGGCACCACCCGCAAGATGCTCGCCGCGAGGCGCCGCAGTTGATCGACGTCGAGTTCGTCGGCGCGGCCGAAGTTGTAGATGACCTTCGCGACGGCACATCCTCGTTCGGGGTCCCTGTGGTTCTCGGCGAGCTGGTAGTAGCTGACCTCGGTGCCATCCGCGTTGCGGCGCTTGGTGGTCCGAAGGTACATGCCTACTGATAGGAGCCGTAGGCACGTGATGTCAATAGTACCGGGATCGGTCGTGTGCCTACGTTTTTGGCGGCTGCTCGACGCGCAACCTCGCGGAACGATCCACAATCATGCGCGCCCAAGTGCCCCGCACCCTCCTTTCTCGTCAAACTCGGGGAACGGCTTCCGCTCGTACGCCACGAACTCGAATCCACCGTCGCGCAGTGCGACCATGTCATCGGCGTACGAACCCGCCCGGTCGAACGCAAGCAAGATCCGTTCGTCGGGCCCGAGCGCATCGCGCAGTCGTGCCGCGATCGGCATCAACCATTGGCTCAGCGAGTCATGCGACGACACGTCGACGCGGAACATCGGCCGGCCGTCCTCGTCATGAACATAGTAGTCCGTC
>JAICLV010000249.1 GCA_025925185.1 Acidothermaceae bacterium | reverse complement strand
GCCTTGCGGGCGAATGTCGAGAGCGCCCCGTGCGAGCCGTTGGGCAGGGGCGGCCAGACTTGGTCGGCCTGCGGCTTGGTGAGTCCCGCCGGCTGTACCGCGTCGTACACGAGCAAGTTGCGCAACCACCAAAGGCCGCCGAGAGCGCTTCCGACGACGACCGGGAGAAACGGCCGCCACGGCAACACCCGCGAGCGGCGCCACGCCACGAGGTAGGCGACGAGGACAACCGCGGGCAACACGAGCGCGAACCCCTTGACGAGCAAGGCGGCCGCGATGCAGGCTCCGAGTGCCACGCCGGTGCGTACTCGGCCGTCACCACGCAACACTCGCGTGATCAGCAGGGTGAACACGCCGACGAGCAGGATTATCAGGTCGTCATTGTTGGTGGAGCCGCCGAGCCGCTCGAGGCCCGGGATCAGCGCCGGCGCGAATGCCGCCGCCGTCGCGACTTTCGGACGCGCGAAACGTCTCGCCGTCGCCCAGCACAGCAACGGCAGCGGCGCCAGCAGGACAACGTCGAAGAGCCGGATCAGCCCGACCGTTTGGTCCCAGGAAAAGCCAGCCGAGCCCGGGACGACGTCGAGCACGCCGGCTGCCAACAGGTAGTAGCCGGGCGGGTGCTGCGCGAGCTGGTTGGGGAGGCTCCCCGGAACGTCGTACGGTTTCGCACCACCGAGCGAGATCATCGAGGGTCGGTCGGCACGGGGCATCGGCAGGTGCGTGATGAAGGGCGGCTGGTTCTTCGCCGCGTAGTCGCTGTAGGAGTGCGCGACTGCCGAGACATAGGGCGCCGCGCCGGGCGTGGGCGTCACCTGCCCGTTTTGCGCCGCGAGGACGCGCGACACGTGACCGGTCTCGTCGAAGGCCCAATACGCGGGATAGAGCAAGGCGAAGACGACCATCGCCCCGACGTGCAAAGCCGTGGCGACCCAGACGAGGGCGGGTACCGCCGCTCGAGACTTCTCGCGAGGGGCGCCGTGGCGGCCCGCCCGGTGCGCGCCCTGCGGGTGCGCCGGTTCGGTCACGTCCTGGGTCGCCATCGACAGCGAGGCTAGCCGCTCCTTTCCGCGCTGGCGCGATCGGCACGCCGCCGCCTGAGCCGGCGAGGACGGCCGCGCACCTTAGGCTGGCCACCGGGGTCTTCGTCGTCCATGGCAAGGGGTCTGAACATCGACGCGATTCTGCTGGTCGGCGGCAAGGGCACCCGGCTGCGACCGCTCACGATCACGGCGCCGAAACCGATGCTGCCCACGGCGGGCGTGCCGTTCCTCACCCATCAGTTGGCCCGCGCCCGCGACGCCGGCGTCGACCACGTCGTGCTCGCGACGTCCTATCGCGCGGAGACTTTCGAGGAGCACTTCGGCGACGGTTCGTCGCTCGGACTCGAGCTCGAATACGTCACCGAGACCGAGCCGCTCGGCACCGGCGGCGGGATCCGCAACGTAGCCGACCGGTTGCGCGCCAAGCCCGCCGATCCGGTCGTCATCTTCAACGGCGACGTGCTGTCTGGTCATGACATCGCCGCGCAAGTCGCGTTGCATGAGGAGCGGGGCGCTGACGCCACGCTCTATCTGACCGCCGTCGACGACCCGCGCGCGTTCGGCTGCGTCCCGGTCGACGCCGCCGGCCGGGTCACCGCGTTCCTGGAGAAGACGCCCGACCCGGTGACCAACCTCATCAACGCCGGTTGCTACGTCTTC
>JAICLV010000102.1 GCA_025925185.1 Acidothermaceae bacterium | reverse complement strand
GGCCCGCGTAGGGTCGGCAGACATGCTGGACCCATCGCTCGCGGATCTCGCGCACGCCCACGGCGTCGCGACCAGCTTCGGCGATTGGCGCGGCGGCGGGGCGGAAGCGTCGTCCGAGGCCGTCGTCGCGGTTCTTTCCGCGATGGGCGTCGACGCGCGCGGTCCCGACGCGATCCGCGCGTCCCTGGACGACGCTCGCGTCGCGTCGTGGCGGCGCATGTTGCCACCGTGCGTCGTCGTCCGAGGCGGTCGCTCGTCGACGGTGTGGACCCACGTGCCGCACGGGGATCCGGCGTCCGTCGTCCTGGAGCTTGAAGAAGGCGGGCGACGCGAGCTCGCGCAAGTGATGGTGTGGGTCGACCCGCGCGAGGTCGACGGCGAGACCGTGGGCGAGGCGACCTTTGAGATCCCGGACGACGTGCCGCATGGGTATCACACGCTGCGGGCGGTCTCCGGCGACCGGCGGGCCAGTTGCGCCCTCATCGTCGTGCCTGACCGGCTCGAGCCGCCATCGCGGCGCGCCTGGGGTTTCATGCTGCAGCTCTACGCGGTGCGTTCGAGAAAGTCCTGGGGGATAGGCGATTTCGCCGACTTGCGAATGCTCGTCGAATGGAGCGCTCGTGACCTTGGCGCCGGTTTCGTCTTGGTCAACCCGTTGCACGCCGCGCAGCCGGTGCCGCCGATCGAGCCGTCCCCGTACTTTCCGGCGAGCCGTGGATTCATCAACCCCATCTACCTGCGGGTGGAGGACGTCGCCGAGGTCGCGTCGTTGCGCGACGTCGACGTCGAGGCGATCGCGACGCCCCTGAGAGCGAAGAACACGCTCGACGAGGACATCGACCGCGACGCGATCTGGCTCGCGAAGCGGCGCGTTCTTGAGGCGGCGTTCGCCGCGCGTCGCGATCCCGCGCGGCACAAGGCGTTCGCCGACTTCGTTGAGGCGGCCGGCGAGCCGTTGGTCGACTACGCGACATGGTGCGCGCTGATCGAGCGGCACGGCTCGGCGCCGGTCGAGTGGCGGGAGTCGCTGGGCGACCCACGCTCGGCGGAGGTCGCCGATTTTCGCGCTGCCGAAAGGGATTTGGTCGACTTTCACTGCTGGCTGCAGTGGCTGTGCGCGCTGCAGCTCGCCGACGTGCAACGCGCCGCGAAGGCCGCTGGCATGCCGATCGGTGTGCTGCTCGACCTCGCCGTCGGTGGCAGTCCGACGGGGGCCGACGCGTGGTCGTTGAAGCATGTGCTTGCCCCTGGCGTCAGCCTCGGCGCGCCCGCCGACATGTACAACCAGCAGGGCCAGCGCTGGAATTTGCCCACGTGGCAGCCACAATCGCTCGCCGAAACCGGCTTCGCGGCGTTTCGAGATCTGGTGCGCGCGTCGTTCGCGCACGGCGGCGGGCTACGCGTCGACCATGTCATCGGGTTGTTCCGCCAGTGGTGGGTGCGCGACGGCGCGCTGCCGGCCGACAGCACGTACGTGCGGGTCGACCACGAGGCGCTGGTCGGCATCGTGTTGCTCGAGGCGGCGCGCGCCGGCGCGATCGTCGTCGGCGAAGACCTCGGCAATGTCGAGCCGTGGGTGCGCGACTACCTGCGCGAGCGCGGCGTTTTCGGCACCTCGATCCTGTGGTTCGAACACGGCGACGACGGCGCGCCGCTCGCCGCTGAACGGTGGCGCGAGCTTTGCCTGGCCACCGTCACGACCCACGACCTGCCGCCCACCGCCGGCTACCTCGAGGGCGCGCACGTCGAGATCCGCGCCGAGCTCGGCCTGCTCGAGCGCGACGAGGCCGAGGAGCGCGCCGCCGACGAGGCCGAGCGCGTCGCCTGGGTCGAGCAGCTCGCCGAGGTCGGTCTGCTCGATCGTGCGAGCGCGGATGACGTGACCACCGCGCCGGAGCCGGGCAGCGTCTCGCCGCGGCGCGCCCGCTTCGCCGCACGCGTCGACCGGCACGTCGACGAGTTGGTCGAGGCGTTGCACGGCTACCTCGCCCGCACGCCCGCCCGGCTCGTCGGCGTATACCTTCCGGACGCCGTCGGGGACCGTCGTCCGGTCAACCAGCCGGGCACCGTCGACGAATACCCGAACTGGCGGGTGCCGATGACCGACGCCAAAGGTCGACCCGTGCTGCTCGACGACATCGTCACCGGCAGGGCCGGCGATCTCGCGACTCGGCTGGCCCGTGTCGTCGGGGACGGATCGGCATCCGTTACCGTTGCGTCCGTCGGTGAGATGCCGTCGTGACTGGTCTTCGAGTTCGGGCGAGGCGGACGTGGGCGCGGGAACGTTGTTGGCGATCGGGGAGATCGGCGATCCAGGGCACGGGCTGACGTGGGTGCAGACGGTGCTGATCTACATCGGCATCCCGGTGGCCGTCTCGCTCATCATCACCTTCCTCGTCTACCTGCCTTCGATGATCCGCGGGCCGCGCTACCGGCCCGGCCGGCCGTGGACCGCGGGGTCGGTGTGGTTCGGTGGGACGATCGACGCCGCAGAGGCCGCGAGATCAGCCGGGCCCGCCGACACCTTGCCGCCCGCGACGACCGAGGGAGGCGGCGCAAGTGCCCGTTGGTGACGCCTTCACCCAGCGCCAGGCCGACCACATCCGACAAGCGCTCGCGAGCGCGCGCGCCGAGACCGGGTTGCTCTTCTCAGTCGTGATCGGGCCCGCTGACGGCGAGGTTCGCGACCATGCGTTACAGCTGCACGCGAGCCTCGGAAGCGACGCGTCGATCGCCGTCTTGACCTTCGTCGAACCGGAGGCCCGGCGGGTCGAGGTGGTCACCGGCGATGTCGCCCGCCGATCGCTCGACGATCGCGCGGCCGCGCTTGCCAGCTTGTCGATGGCCACGTCGTTCGCCGGTGGCGACCTCGCCGGCGGCATCGTCAACGGCATCCGGATGATGGCGCAGTCGGCCACGAAGCCGCCGGTCGCCCATCAGCACAGCGCCGACTGACGCTCAGCTTTCGGTGAGCCGACTTGCTGCACTCACGCGGTGAAGGTGATCCACCTGCTGGTTGCGCGAGTTCTTGCTGCGCTGTGAAGGACCGCTTGATCCGGTGGCGCAACCAGGCGAGTCCCGTCGGCGTCCGGCCGTCTGACTTGCCGATCACCCACCCCAACTCCTCGCATTGAGCGTTCGCGCGAATGGCGCCTCGTTGAATCGCCCTATGCCAATGGAACTCGCGAGCCGCCTCGCCGAGCGCCAGGATCCGCATGCCGTTGCGGACGGTCGGCTGCGTGAGTGCGTTGTTCGCGAGGATGTACGGCTCGAGGTGGAAGGCCGCTTGGACAAGGTTGCGATGGTATTTTCCAAGGAACGCCACACGGTCGAGCATCCCGAACTCGTACTTCTCGGCCAGGCTGCTGAGGTGGTCGATGTAGCGCCGCACCGCAGCCTCGACGGTCGCAACATTCGCCTTCACCGCAGCGTCGCGCGACTCTCGCAACCATCGAAGCACGTGCATGACGTTCGCCGCCCGCGCATCTTGCAGACGCCGGTAATCCGGTTCACTCCTTGGCGCCTGGGCCTCGGGGTCCGCTCGCCGGGCGGGGAGGAGGACGCCTAATAGCCAGGGAAGGTCGCCGTCGGCCGGCGCGGGCGCTGGCTCGAAGCGGGTTGGCGTCGATGCGCTGATCTCGTCGGTGTACACCTGCCTGATCGCGGCAACGGTGCGAGGATCCCACGCTGGCTTCTCCCGCTTCGGGTCGTCGCGCCATCGGGTCCACTCCTCGTTCGCGCCCGAAACCCGCTCGAGCCGAGCCAACGTGTTCTGGCTGCGAACCTCCGAGGCGGTCAAGAGCAGCCCGCCTGCCGCGATTGCGGTCGCACCGATCTGTGCGACGTCGACAACGGTTTCAGCACCGGACATCGGTAACTCCTGGAGTCGGATCGGTCTTGCCACAGTTTCACTGATCGAAGGCACGCCGTGTGACGTCGATGCGGCCGCGTGTGGATGGCTGACTAGTACCGTTGGCGCTGTGGAGACGTGGAGGGCGACGGTGGAGCGCTCGGCATGACCCGGTTGAATCCGGTTGTGCCACCGGTCTTCGCCCGGTGCAGGGTGACGCCGCCGGCCGTGATGGACGATGTCGCGGGGTGGATCTCTAGCGAGCCGCTTGACGTGCTCGCGCGGGTCTTCGGTGGTCAGCCGCCAGCTTCCTCGTCGGTTGCCGACCGACTCAGGTGGTTCGACGAGTTTGCCGGAAGGCATTGGGATTTCCGCAAGGGCTCGGAGCGCGCGCTCGACGCCGCGGCCGACTTCGACGCGGCGACGGCGCAGGTTGTGCGGGAGGTCGGCCAAGCCCTTGGGTTCGCGACGGCCGCGCGCCCGAGTCGCGGTGCCTACGACCATCTCCTCATCCTTGGCGGACTCGCCCGAAGCTGCCTCGTCAGAACCAGGTATGCCGCCGCCTTGATGAGGGATGGCGTGGCCGTCGAGTCGGTCTCCGCGCTCACGGCGTACCGTGATCTCTCCGTTGACGAGCGCTCCCTCCTTCGCCGCGCCGGCGAGCATGATGTTGCCGGTGAGTCGCATCTGATGCGCGACGAGATGACGCGATCGTTCGGGCTCGGAGCGCCGACGAAACAATGGGAGAGCCGCAGCGCGACGCCGTATGGCGACGCTGCGGTGTGGGTCTGGGAAGTCGGTGCCATGACGGCGTCTGTCGTGGTCGCGCCGTCGTCAAAGCCAGGTGTTCGCCGGGCCGACACCGCCGACTCACTTAGGTACTGGACGCGTTACAGCGGCAGGCTGACGTCCGAAAGCTCAGTGCTCGTCGTTACATCCCCCGTCTACGTTCCATATCAGCATTCCCTCGCGGTGCGCCTCGTCGCGCTGCCGCACGGGTGTTCCGTCGAGACGGTGGGAGCCGACTTCGCCGATACACGCCTCGGGCCCTTGAGGCAGTCGTTCTCGGAGCGGTCGTACTTACAAGAGATCAGGTCTGCTATCGGTGCCGTGCGACAGCTATACGACGAGGCGCGTCGGTTTGACCGCCGCGTTTCTTGACCGCGCGCGTCCAAAACCTTTCGTCAAACGTCAGTTGACGACGCAGCCGCGTCGCGGGCGCGGGCCCGAAGCGCACGACTGATGGCGTCGCGGTTCTCAAGCAGGATCCGGCGCAGCCCAGCCGGAGGTTGCGCTTTTTGCAGGTACTCGTCGACCCGGTCGATCGTCGCCTGCTCGATCATCAGGTAGGGGAACAACCCCTCGGCGATCGTGCGCGCGGTGTCGCCCGTGCGGTGCGCCCACACGTCTCCGATCGCGTCGAAATACCGGTCGACGTAGGGCGCTAGCTCGGCGAGCTGGTTCGCCTGCTGGAATCCGCCGATCATCGCGGAGATCTCGGCGTTGTGCGTGTCGGCGCGCTCGACGACGAGATGCCAGACCTGCTGCTTCGCCACGGACGACGGCAGCGCCGCGCGGGCGGCCGCCGCGTGCCGCCGGCCGGCCGAGGTGTCGTCGCGCTCGAGCTCCATCTCGATGTCGACCGTGCCGACGCGGCCGTGCGCGGCCAGCCGGATGAGCAGCGACCAGCGCAGGTCGGTGTCGAGCGGCAGGCCCGGCAGCGACGTCTCCTCCCGATACAGGGAGCCCAGCATGTCGACATGCGCCGTCGATTGCGCGCTCGCCGCGAACGCGCGCAAGAACGCCAGCTGGTAATCGCTGCCCGGCTCGGCCGTTTGCAGGTGCGCGTGCGCCGCTGCCGCGAGCATGTCGAGGCCGGTGGTGCGGAACGCGGGGTCGGCCCACCGCTCGATGGCGAGCCTCGCCTGCCGCAACGCGCTTTGCAGCACGCCGACGTCACGCTCGGAGTCGACCAGATGCACCACCATGCGCAGGTAGTCGCGGGCGGCCATCTCGGCGTCGCGGGTCATGTCCCACGCGGCCGCCCAGCACAGTGCGCGCGGCAGCGAGTCGCGCACTTCGCCGACGGAGTTCGTGACGGTCTCCAGCGAGCGTTGATCGAGCCTGATCTTCGCGTACGCCAGGTCGTCGTCGTTGACGAGCACCAGATCGGGACGACGGACGCCGACGAGTTCGGGCACCGGTGTTCGCGCGCCGACGACGTCGAGTTCGATCCGGGTCTCGCGCACGATCCCCTCGTCGCCCTGCCGCGTGTAGCCGGCCACGGCGAGCCGGTGCGACCGCAGGGTGGGGTGCTCGGCCGGTGCCTCCTGCACCACCGCGAACGACGTGATGACCCCCTGGTCGTCGGTCTCGATCTCGGGTCGCAACGTGTTGACGCCGGCGCTTTCCAGCCACTCCTTCGACCATGCGGAAAGATCGCGACCCGAGGCGTCCTCCAGGGCACGCAAGAGGTCTTGGAGCGTGCTGTTGCCCCATGCGTGGGCGTCGAAATACCGGTGCAGACCGGTGAAGAACGCGTCGCGGCCGACCCAGGCGACGAGTTGCTTCAGCACCGAAGCGCCCTTGGCGTAGGTGATCCCGTCAAAGTTCGTCTCGACCGCCTCGACGTCGATGATGTCGGCGGCGATCGGGTGCGTGGTCGGCAGTTGGTCTTGGCGGGCCGCCCAGGTCTTCTCCTCATTCGCGAAGGTGGTCCACGCTTCGTTCCATCGCGTCGCCTCGGCCTGCGCGAGGTTGGCCATGTACGTCGCGAACGACTCGTTCAGCCACAGGTCGTCCCACCAGCGCATGGTGACGAGGTCGCCGAACCACATGTGCGCCATCTCGTGCAGGATCGTGCCAGCTCGACTTTCGTACGCGGTGTCGGTGACGCGCGACCGGAAGATGTAGTCCTCGAGGAGGGTGACCGCACCGGCGTTTTCCATGGCGCCCGCGTTGAACTCGGGAACAAAGAGCTGGTCGTACTTCTCGAACGGGTACGGCCGCTCGAACATCCGCTCGAAGAATTCGAAACCCTGTTTGGTGACGGTCAGGATTTCCTCGGCGTCGAGATACTCGGCGAGGCTCTGGCGGCAGAAGATTCCGAGTGGGATTTGCGCGTTGGCGCCATCGTGCGTGTCGCGGACGACGTGATACGGCCCGGCCACAACAGCGGTGACATAGGTCGAGAGTGGCTTGCTCGCCGGGAAATGCCAGCGCGCGCTGGCGTTCGACGGCGTCGATCCGACGTCCTCAGGCGCGAGATCCGGCGCGGTGTTCGCCACGACTTGCCAGTCGGCCGGTGCCACGACGTCCAACTCGAACGTCGTCTTAATGTCGGGTTGGTCGAAGCACGCGTAGACGCGATGCGCGTCGGCCGTCTCGAACTGCGTGTAGAGGTAGACGCGGCCGTCGACCGGGTCGGTGAAGCGGTGCAACCCTTCGCCGGTGTGCATGTAGGAGCAGTCGGCGATGACTTCGAGCTCGTTGTCGGCGAGCAGGCCTGGCAGCGTGATGCGGTCGCCGACGTGGTGGGCGGCCGGATCGAGCTCGTCGCCGTTGAGCCGGATCGAACGCACGTTCTCGGAGACAAGGTCGATGAACGACGTCGCGCCCGGCTCGGCGCACCGGAAGCGCACGGTGGTCGTGGACGAGAAGCAGTCGCGATGGCCGCCGGAGTCGGGAGTGAAGTCGAGCCGCACCATCGTGCGGATCGCCGGCCCGGGCTCGGCGTCGAACGGCAGGATCAGCCGGGCGCGCTCCGCGGCCTCGTCTCGCGACAAGCTCTTGCGATCGGCACCCGACAACGCGGACTTCCCTTCGGTCGACGAGCGGTTCGCGCCCCTGTTGACACCCCGCGCCCGACCCTACCGGCCGAACGGCGAACCCAGCCGAGCTGGGAACCCGGCCGATGTGGGAACACATGGGACGACCCCAGGGTTCCCCGAAGAGTCCGACAGCGAAGCGGAGGATGACGCATGCCCACGCGCGAGAGTTCGATCACCGTCGACTTCTGGTTCGACCCGCTCTGCCCCTGGGCGTGGATCACCTCCCGCTGGATGCACGAGGTCGCCGCGGTCCGCCCGGTGACCCCGCGCTGGCGGGTGATGAGCCTGGCCGTGCTCAACGAGGGCCGCGACGAGCTGAGCGAGGATTACCGCGAGTTCCTCCGCGGTGCCTGGGCGCCGGTGCGGGTGTGCGTCGCGGCGGCCGCCGCCAATGGCGACGCGGTGCTCGGGCCGCTCTACACCGCGATCGGCAACCGCGTCCATGTGCAGGGCGAACCGGCGTCCGAATCGACCCTGCGCGCCGCGCTGGCCGACGTCGGTCTCGATCCCGACCTTGCCGCAGCCGGGGAGTCGACCGAGTTCGACGACGAGTTGCGCGCTTCGCACGCCAAGGCGATGGAGTTGGTCGGCACCGAAGTCGGCACGCCCGTCGTCGGCATCGACGGTGCCGCGTTCTTCGGCCCGGTGGTGACGCCCATTCCGCGCGGCGAGGCGGCGGGCCGGCTCTTCGACGCCGTCCGCATGCTCGCCGACGTCGACGGCTTCTACGAGTTGAAGCGCAGCCGCGACCGCAAACCGCAGGTCGCCTAGCTCCTCTGCCTGTCAGCGGCCCCGCGCCGCATCCGCGCGCCGCCGTTCTGGCAGACTCCGCGCCATGCGCGTCTACCTCGGTTCCGACCACGCCGGCTTCGAGTTGAAGGCACACCTGATCAGCTGGCTGGCCGAGAATGGCCACGAGCCCGTCGACTGCGGCCCCGCGACGTACGAGTCGGACGACGACTACCCGCCGTACGTGATCGCCGCCGCGCTGAAGGTCGCCGCAGATCGGGGCAG
>JAICLV010000250.1 GCA_025925185.1 Acidothermaceae bacterium | reverse complement strand
GAAGACGCCGAGCCGGCCGAGGTGGTCCTCGTGATCGAGGAGGCCGCGCGCGCTGACCTCGAGCAGATCTGCGCGACGATGCAGGCCGAGTCCGTGTGAGACTCGCGCACTAAGTCGCGGGCTCGACCCGCCGGCTCCAGGTCGCGATGCCGACCAGCAACAGAAGCAAGAGCAACGGCGCAACGTGCGTGCGCATGTCCCAGGTCACGTCATACAACGCACCGTGCAGGGCCGCCGCTGCCCGTCCCGGCAGATACGACAGCGACAGCACCACCGTGTGCACCAGCAGAGCCCAGTCGCGCCACGACGCGGCGGCAAGCGGCAGCAACGCCCACGGCAGGACGTCGTACCAAGGAAGCGCGTACGGCGCCGCCAGCACATAAGCGACCGTCAACAGTGCGGCGACCGAAACAGCGGTCTGCGACCGCGGCCCACGTCGTGAGAGTGCGGCGACGAGCAACGCGAACAGAAGGAACGCGAGGATGCCGATGAGTCGTCGCGGTGGATGAGCGGCGTCGACGAGCAACCGCCACGGCGTCGCCAGTGAGACCAACCGCGAGGCGCGGCTCAGCTGGTGAAAGGCCGCCGTGCCGGCGGCGGCGTAACCCGGTATCGCGACGAGGGCTGCGCCTGCGAGCAAGGCCGCCACGTCGCGGCGGGAGCGACGGTGCACCCACGCAAGTGCGAGCAGGACGAGACCAGCGGGTGCCTTCACCGACAACGCTGTGCCGGCGAGTGCACCGGCCCCGAGTCGGGAGCGGCCGACGACCGCAAACGTCGCAACCGCCGGCAGTGCGGCCAGCACGTCGAGATGTGCCCCGGAGCCGACGGCCAGCCAGAGCAGGGGGTTGGCACTCCACAAGGCGGCGACCCGACGCCGCGTCGACTCGTCGGCAGCGAGCCGCAAGGTGACCAGGCCGACCCCGGCGAACGCGAAGGCGTTGACGAGCCCGAGCAGCCAGACCGTCAACGCGACGTTGCGTCCGGCGATCGCTGATGCCGCTGCCTGCTCGGCGGTGGCGATCGGTCCGTAGACCGACGGGGTGTGCTGCCACGGCACCTCGACCGCGGCGGCGACCGGGTCGCCGGTCCTCGCCAGCCCAGCGGGGGTCGTGGAGTAGGGGTCGTGTCCGGTCGCGGCCATCCGTCCGTAAGCGGCATAGGAGAGGGAGTCCGCCGACCCGATCGGCGGAAGCATCGCAAGCGCGCCCACGACAAGGGCGCCGGCGACCGTGAGCCGGCCGGCCGCGGGTCGCCACCGGCCGGTCAGCGCGAGCGCGACCGTGGTCGCGCCGGCCACGACCGCGAGGGCCGGCAACAGGACGACGAGCCAGTCCGGCGGTGTGGCCGCGAGGTGCCATGGGGGCGTCGCGCCGTTGTCGCCACGGCCGAGCGGCGACTCGGTGGCACTGGGCCCGAGCAGCTGCGTCACGCCGAGGCAAGCCCCGGCGACGACGAGAAGGGCGGCCGCCAGGAGGCCGGCCCGGCGCGGGCGATCGCTGTCGGGAATCGCGACCTCCGGTCGCCGGGCCACGGTCCTCAACTGGCGGAGGATGCGAGATTCGAACTCGCGAGGGGTTGCCCCCAACACGCTTTCCAAGCGTGCGCCCTAG
>JAICLV010000106.1 GCA_025925185.1 Acidothermaceae bacterium | reverse complement strand
CACGGCCTTCGCGGCCGCCCGCGCTGCCGCAGCGTCCCGACCGGCCAGTGCCGCCGAGGCCGCCGCCGCGCACGCGGCCGTCGAGTGCTGCCCGAGCATCGAGCGCACGTCGTCCATCGCGCTCCACGACATCGACAAGCTACGCACGCCTAGACCGGCGAACACCAGCGCCAGCAACGGGTCGGCGGCCGCCTCGCCGCACACACCGACCGGCTTGGCCAACCGGGTGCCGGCCGCCGCGACCCGCGCCACCAACTCCAAAACTGCCGGGTGCCAAGGGTTCTGCAATCCACTCAGCGCGCCGAGCGACCGGTCGGCGGCCATCACGTACTGCGCCAGGTCGTTGGTGCCGATGCTCGCGAAGTCGCACGCGGCCAGCACGGCATCGGCGGTCAGCGCGGCAGCCGGGGTCTCGACCATGACTCCGATCGAGACGTCGGCCGGCCAGTCTCGCCGTTCCCGCACCTTCGCGACAAACCACGAGGCGTCGGCGGCGTCGGTCACCATCGGAGCCATCACCGCGACCCGTGCCGACGTCTGAGCGGCCGCGGCCACGATGGCGTCGAGTTGGTGATCCAGCACGTCCTCGTGTTGTCGCAGCGCGCGCAGGCCCCGCACGCCTAGCGCGGGGTTGGGTTCGTGCGCGGAAGCCAGGAACGGCAAGGGTTTTTCGCCGCCAGCATCGAGCAGCCGCACGACCACGACATTGCGCGGGAAGGCCCTCATGACCTGCGTCAGCGCCGCTGTTTGCTCATCGACCGAGGGCGGCGCGTCAGCGCGCAGGTAGAGAAATTCGGTGCGCAGCAGTCCGACTCCTTCGGCCCCGGCGGCTGCGGCGGACGCCGCTTCTGACGGTTGCCCGATGTTCGCCATCACGGCTACGTCGACTCCGTCGGCGGTGCGCGCGCGACCACCCGCCGTGTGCGCGAGGGCCGTCACCGTCATCAACGCCATGTCGTCCGAAGTCTCGACGTCGACCTCGACGATGCCGAGCGTGCCGTGCACCATCACCGGCGTCTCGTCGTCCAAGCCGAGGACGTCGGCGCACCCGACGACTGCCGGAATCCCCAACGTGCGCGCCAGAATCGCGGTGTGGCTGGTGGCGCTGCCCTCGACCGTGACGATCGCGCGGACCTGTTCGGAGCGCAGCCCCGCGGTGTCGGCGGGTGACAGCGCGCGCGCCGCCAACACGAACGGATGCCCGGGGTCGGGCACCTGCGGCGGCGCCACGCCAAGGCACGCGGCCACGATGCGATCGCGCACGTCGTCCAGGTCGGCGACCCGATCTGCCAGATGCGACCGGGTCAACGACTCGCGAAACGTCGCGAACGCGTCCCACACGGCGCGCGCGGCGGTGGCGCCGGCCGAGACCTTCCGCGCGACCTCGTCGGCGAGCGCAGGGTCGACCGCCATCAGCGCCTGTGCCGCCAGCACCCCGCGCGCGGGCTCGGCGACCAGGCTCGCGCGGTGGCGGAGGTCGTGGGCGACGTTCGCCATCGCCTCGCGCGCAACCGTCAACTCCTCGGACGACGCGAGCGCGCTGCGCTCGGCCGACGGCTCGGGCAGCGGGTCGCCCATGCGCACGAGGCGGCCGCGGGCGATGCCCGGGCTGACGCCCAGGCCCTGCAGTTGGCGGATGGGCGGCGGCGTGGCGGTCAGTTCCATGCGGCGGTCAGTTCCATGAGAAGAGCGGCTCGCCAGCCTCGATGTGCCCCTGCCGGCCGTGGTCGCTGAGCACGTCGTTCGTCGCGTCGAGCGCGATCACCGGGCAGATCGGCGAGAAGCCGAGCGCGGCGAGCGAGACCGGGTCCCAGGCGACGATCGGCTCACCGGCCGCGACCCAGTCTCCTTCGGTGGCGAGGAGCTGAAAGCCGTCGCCGTCGAGGCGGATCGTGTCGATGCCGAGGTGCACGAGCACACCATGCCCGTCGTCCGTCACGACGATGAACGCGTGCGGTTTGAGCTTGCGCAAGATTCCCGCGACCGGCGCGCACACGTTTCCCGGCGCGCGCACCGGGTCGACCGCGGTGCCCGGCCCGACCATCGCGGTGGCGAAGACCGGGTCGCTCACGCCCGCGAGTCCGACCACGGTGCCGCTCACCGGGGAACTGACGACCAGCGCCATCAGAGCCGGTCTTCCTCGTCTTGGGCCAGTTGGTCTTCGATGTCTTGGGCGAGCAGGTCGGCCTCCGGCCCGACGATCACCTGCACGATCGCGCCCCGACGGGAGACGCCATGGGCGCCGGCCGACTTCAAGACGGCCTCGCTGACGAGCGTGCCGTCACGCACCTCGGTGCGCAGGCGGGTGATGCACGGCTCGATCTCGAGGATGTTCGCAGCCCCGCCCAGCCCGTCGATGATGGCGCGTGCCTTGGCGAGGGCGGGACGAGCCGGCTGATCGCCTTCGTGTGGCTCGGGTTCCATGCGCTTCCCTCCTTGACAGGCCCTGACGCTAGTGGTCTAGTCCGGTCTGGACAAGACTGGCGGTCGGCGAGTAAGGGAAATCCATGACGGAGGCGAGCCAGCGGATCGACCCGCGCAGCCCGGTGCCGAAGTACCACCAGCTGCAGGCGATCCTGCTGGATCTGGTCGAGTCGGAACTGGGCATCGACGCGCCGATCCCGTCCGAACGCGAGCTGGCCGACCGCTTCAAGTTGTCGCGGATGACGGTGCGGCAGGCTATCGACGGGCTGGTCGTCGACGGCCGGCTGTATCGCATCCAAGGTCGGGGCACCTTCGTCGCGCGCCAGAAGACCGACTTGCAGATCAGGCTGGCGTCCTTCACCGAGGACATGCGCAGCCGCGGGATGCGCGCCAGCTCGCGGGTGCTCGCCTTCGAGCGGGTGGCGGCGACCCCGCAGCTGGCGCGTGACCTGGAGATCCCGAGTGGCGAACCGGTGCTGCGGCTGGAGCGGCTGCGGTTCGCCGACGGGATTCCGATGTCGGTCGAGCGCACACACGTGCCGGAGAAGCTGGTGCCGGGGCTGCTCGACGCTGGCCTGGTCGGCTCGCTGTACGCGACGCTGGAGGAGCGGTACGGCCTGGTGCTCGACTGGGGCGAGCAGACCATCGAGGCGACGACCCCCGACGCCGCAGACGCGAAACTGCTGGAGATCACGCCGGACGTGCCGGTGTTGTGGATGCGGCGGTACTCCTACGCGGGACACCAGCGCGTCGAGTACGCGTCGTCCGCTTATCGCAGCGATCGCTATCAGTTGTGGGTGCCGCTCGACCGGCCGAAGAAGGCGCATCGCTTTCCGCATGGCGGCGCGGTCGACGACGACGGCGGGGGGCAATGACGACGACCGCCCCCGTGTTGACCGACGGCCTGCCGGCCGCCCCGCGCATGACCAACCCGATGCTCGCGGTACTCACCCGCATCGGGCGAAGCCTCATGCTCCCGGTCGCCACGCTGCCCGCGGGCGCCCTGCTGCTGCGGTTCGGCCAGGAGGACATGCTCGGCGGCCACGTGCCGCACGTCGCGGGGCAGCACTACGGGCTGGCGCAATATGAGCCGTTCTACTGGCTCGAGCACGTGGCCAACGTCATGCAAAGCGCGGGCGCCCTCATCTTCGCGGCGTTGCCGCTGCTGTTCTGCCTCGGCGTCGCGGTCGGGTTCGCGCGCCGCTCCGACGGATCGACCGCGATCGCGGCGTTCGTCGGCTACCTGACCTTCAACGCCGCGAGCATGCAACTGTTCGCCGGCTCCAGCATCAAAGACCAGGTCTTGACACCGACGGCGCCCGAGGTCGGCGAGCCGGCGAGAAACGCTTTGCTACCAGGGCTTACCGGCAATCCGACCGGCGTGCTCGGCGGCATCTGCGTCGGCTTGATGGCCGCGGTGTTGTGGCAGCGCTACCACCGGGTGCGGCTGCCCGCCTACCTCGCCTTCTTTGGCGGACGACGCTTCGTGCCGATCGTCGCGGCCTTCGCCGGCCTGCTGCTGGGCGTCGCGTTTTCCTTTGTCTGGCCGCCGTTGTCGGACGGCGCGATCCACCCGTTCGGCAACTGGATGTCGCACAATGGCGCCATCGGGGCTGGCGTTTACGGGTTCGTCAACCGGTTGCTGATCCCGCTCGGCCTGCATCACGTCGTCAACTCCGTGGTCTGGTACCTGGTGCCGACGTGCCACGTCGGAACCACTGTCGCGAACGGCGACATGAACTGCTACTTCATCGGCCACGACGGCTCCGGCACGTTCATGGCTGGCTTCTTCCCGGTGATGATGTTCGGACTCGTCGGCGCGGCGATGGCGATGTGGCGCGAGGCGAGGCTGAGTCGTCGCAAGGTCATCGGCGGCATCATGATCTCGGCCGCGTTGACGTCGTTTCTCACCGGCGTCACCGAGCCCATCGAGTATGCCTTCATGTTCGTCGCGCCCGAGCTTTACCTCATCCACGCGGCGCTCACCGGCTGCTCGATGGTGATCTGTAACGCGCTCGGCATCAAGATGGGCTTCAGCTTCTCGGCCGGTTTCCTCGACTTCGCGCTGAACTTCCACAAGGCGAACACGCATCGGCCGTTGCTGTTGCTGCTGGTCGGCGTCGTGTACTTCTTCGTGTACTTCTTTGTCTTCCGGTTCGTGATTCGCCGGTTCAACGTGCTGACACCGGGCCGCGAGCCGGCCGACGACGCCGCGGGCGAGCACGTCAGCGAGCGGCCGGGCTCGGTCCGCGCTCCGGCCTCCGTCCATGCCTCGCCGAGTGTGCATTTCGGGTCGTCTCCCGGCTAGCAAAACCAACCCGAAGCGCACTCTCGGCGAGGCAGTCGCCTCAGCCGGAGGGTTCGAAGGCGCCAAGCGCCTCGGTGAGCCCGGCGGTCACCTGCGCGCGCTTCCGCGCACCGAGCCCGCCGAGCAGTCTCGCCTCTGCCTTGCGCACGTCGCCACGCGCCTGGTCGGCCTTCCGCCGACCCGTCGTCGTGAGCCGCACCAACACGCCGCGGCGGTCGTCGGGGTCGGGCTCGCGGGTGACCAGGCCTCTGCGCGCCAGCCGGTCGACGCGGTTCGTCATTGTGCCTGAGGCGACCTGGGTGGCGGCGATCAGCGCGCCGGGCGACAAGCCCGCGGGCCGGTCGGCCTCGCGCAGCGCCACCAGGACGTCGTACTCCCACACCTCGATGTCGCGAGCGGCGAGCGTCTCGCGTCGGCCGATTTCAAGGTGGCGGGCCAGCCGGATGACGGCGGCGGTCAATGCCTCGGTGTCGTCCATGAGGGAGAAGTGTATGCGCTATCTCGACGTCGAGACACCCGAGGTGGTGCCCGGGGTGCCAGGGTCGCCCGGCGTCGGCTCGGCGTCGAGGCGCGACAAACCGTTCCACGCCAGGTTGACGACGTGCGCCACGATGTCGTCGCGGGCGGGCTCGCGGGTGTCAAGCCACCACTGACCGGTGAACGCGACCATGCCCACCAGCATTTGCGCGTACATCGGCGCGAGAGAGGTGCGGTAGCCGCGCGCGGCGAACGCGCGCGCCAGGATCTCCTCGGCGCGAGCCGCGACGTCGTCAAGCAGGGTGGTCAGTGTGCCCATCGAGGAGCCGACGCCCGAGCCGCGCAGCAGGATGCGAAACCCGTCGGTGCACTCCTCGACGTAGTCGAGAAACACCGACGCCGCCTGTTGGAGCACCACGCGTGGGTGGCCGTCCGACAGCGCGGCGGTGAGCATGCCGAGCAAGCGTTCCGACTCGCGTTCGACGACGGCGGAGTACAGACCCTCTTTGCCGCCGAAATGCCCGTACACCACTGGTTTTGAGACACCGGCGCGGTGCGCGATCTCCTCGATCGACGACGCGTCGAAGCCACGTTCGGCGAACAGCCCTCGGCCGACGTCGAGCAACTGCTCGCGACGTTGGGCGCCGGTCATGCGCGCGCGACGCGGAGCCGGCACGACGATCTCGGCCGCCGGAGCCAGGCGCGTCGAGGTCACGGCGCCTGCGTGGCGAGTTGGCGTTCTCGTTCGCGCTCGGCGACAAGACGCGCCTTGATGCGCTCGGCGGACGGCCAGCGCACGTCGTGCACCCAGCCGAACTTCTCAAACAGCCAGATGATGCGGCCGCTGGAGTCGAGTTGGCCTCGCAGCACGCCGTGCCGGGCGGACGTCGGGTCGGCGTGGTGCAAGTTGTGCCACGACTCGCCCATGGAGAAGATCGCCAACCACCACACGTTGCCCGACTTGTCGCGGCTACGGAACGGCCGCTGGCCGGCAGCGTGGCAGATCGAGTTGATCGACCAGGTGACGTGGTGCAGCAGCGACACGCGCACCAGCGCGCCCCAGAAGAATCCGGTGATCGCACCGGCGATCGACATGCTCCACAGCCCGCCGACGAGCGGCGGCAGCAACAGCGAAATCAGCGCCTGCAGCCAGAACAGCCGGGAGACCCGCACGATGTCTTGGTCGGCGACAAGGTCGGGCGCGTAGCGCTTCGCGTCGGTCTGCTGGGGGTCGAACAGCCAGCCGATGTGGGCGTAGGCCAAGCCCTTGACCAGCGCGCCGAACGTGTTGCCGAAGCGCCACGGCGAGTGTGGGTCGCCGTCGCGGTCTGAGAACGCGTGGTGGCGACGGTGGTCGGCGACCCAGCGCACCACCGGACCCTCGATCGCCATGCCGCCGGCGAAGGCGAGCGCGATGCGGAGCCAGCGGTTGGCCTTGAACGACTTGTGGGTGAACAGCCGGTGGTAGCCGATCGTGACGCCGTGGCCCGAGATCGCGTACATGACGAAAGCGATGACGACGTCGTGCCAGCCCAACCCCCATCCCCACATCACCGGGATGGCGGCGACCAAGGCGGCGAACGGGACGAAGACGAGCACCCCGAGCGCGAACTGCTCCCAGCCCGACTTGCGATTGCCGCCCAGCGTCGCTCGCACGTCCTCGACGTCCGCGCCGTCCGCGCTGGGTTTCGCCGTCGGCGCGGCCGTGACGGCCAGGTCTGCTTGCGCGACGGTTGACTCGACGGCCGTTGGCCCGGGCGGCGGCGTCATGGCGGCTCCTGCTCTGCTGGTGCGGGTGAAAAAGAAAGCTACGGGACCGTAACTTGCCTCGAACCTATTTCCGACCGAAGACCGGTGTCCAGGCGCCGCGACGTTGCAATCGCGTGACGGGTGGCTAGCGTTAGGCGACCGAGCTGGACGACGAGCCCAAGAAGATCGGACCCAGGAGCGCGCCGGGTGCAACAGCTGACCCCGCCGGTGACGGTGGTGATCGCGGCGCACAACGAGTCCGCCGTCATCGAGCGCGGGCTCACCGCCTTGTTATCGGACGCCGAGCCGGGCGAGTTCCAGGTGCTTGTCGTCAGCAATGGCACCACTGACGACACCGTCCGCAAGGCTCGTGCCGCCGGCGAGCGACTGAGCCAGCCGATCGAGGTGGTCGAACTGCCTGAGGCGTCGAAGATCGCCGCGCTTAGGACGGCCGACAAGCTGCTCTTGCAGCGTGGCGAGCCGCCGCGGATTTACCTCGACGCTGACGTGCTGTTGTCCACCGACGCTGCCCGTCGGCTGACTGCCGCCCTAGCAGGCGACGCCCCCCGGATGTCGCTCGCGCGGATCTGCGTCGACACGTCGACGTCGTCCTGGCTTGTGCGGCAGTACTACCGAACGTGGACCAGCACGGCGTACATCAACCGCCAGGGCGCCGGATCGGGCGTTTTCGCCCTGAACGCCGCGGCGCGGCGGAGGATCGGCGAGTTGCCCGATGTCATCAATGACGATGGCTACGTCGCACGGCACTTCAGTGGAGCCGAACGCGTGGTGTGCGACACGACGTTCGTTTCATTCGCAGCGCGCGACGTGCGGTCGCTCGTCCGGCGCAGGGCGAGGATTGTCAACGGCAACCGGCAGCTCGACACGATGCTGCCTAACCCTGAATCCGTCGGCAGTCCGGGCATGCGAGCGCAATTGCGCTCCGCGCTGCGGGAGGGTCGGACTTCCATCTCGGCGGTCGTGGTCTTCGTGGCCGTCACGGCCGCTGCTCGCGCGCTCGCCGCCTGGCGCCGCCGGGTTGGAAAGACGGCAGAATGGTCAACCGACACCACGACGAGAGGGGTGAGGGGGGAGCCATGAACCGCAGCCGTGCACTCGCCGCTGTGAGCCGATTGGGTGGGCCTAGGGCGTGGCTCCACGCGCTGAGGTTGGTTGATTTCTACGGCTACGCCCACGTGCAGCAACGCCGAAAGTTGCGCGCGGGGCCGGGCCTGCGAATGTCGCCGTCCGTCAGCATGCGGAACGCGGAGCGAATCACGCTCGGCAAGGAAGTGCACGCGGGCGAGCGGCGCGTTGTCACCCAAGGTGATTCGGCCACAAAATCGCTGCTGAACTGCACCGCGGCCGGTGTGCCCGCGAAAGTGGTCGGGCGGCGACCGCGGTACCTGGCGCTGGACGGATCGTGAGCGGCGCCGTCGATGCTGTGACGGCCATCGTCGTTACCTACAACACCAAGGACCTCGCCGTCGCGCTGCTCGCCGACCTGCGCCGTGAGCT
>JAICLV010000189.1 GCA_025925185.1 Acidothermaceae bacterium | reverse complement strand
GTGCGGGCCCGCTTGTAGGAGTCTTCGCCGACGCCGACGGCCGCCGCGACGAGCAGCCGCCCGGCAGAATCCTTGCTGGCGTTGGGAAATTGGTCGCGCTTCGTGAAGTCTTTCACGGTGATGAGACCGCGCAACCGGCCGCCGTCGTCGACGAGCGGGAGCTTCTCGACCTTGTTGCGCCGCAGCAGGTCGAGCGCGTCGTCGTCCGACACACCGACGGGCGCCGTGACGAGGGGCATCGGCGTCATGACGTCGCGCACGGGGCGTGAGAAGTCGTTCTCAAAGCGGATGTCGCGATACGTGACGATGCCGACGAGGACGCCGGAGCTGTCGACGACTGGCACCCCGGAGATGCGGTAATGCGCGCAGAGCCGGTCGACGTCGGCCAATGTGTCGTCGGGCGAGCAGGTGATGGGGTTGGTGATCATGCCTGCTTCTGACCGCTTCACGAGATCGGCTTGCGCCGCCTGCTCTTCGATCGACAGGTTGCGATGCAGCACACCCACGCCGCCCTGACGGGCCATCGCGATCGCCATGCGGGCCTCGGTCACGGTGTCCATCGCGCTGGAGAGCAACGGCACTCGAAGAGAGATGTTGCGCGTCACGCGCGTGGTGGTGTCGGCAGCGCTGGGAATCACGTCGGACGCGGCGGGAAGCAGCAGCACGTCGTCGTAAGTGAGGCCGACAGTTGCGAATTTCTCGGGCATCGAGTCGCTCAACAGATCCTCCGGACGCGGGCGATACACCATGCTACCGGTCGGCGTTACGCTCCGAAGATGCACGAGGCGAGCGGCGAGCCACTGAGTCCAGAAGATCGCGAGGAGATCCTCGTCGACCTCGAAGACCTCGAGGTGTTCCAGACACTGCTGGAGCCTAGAGGTGTCCGGGGTCTCGTCGTCGACTGCGCCGACTGCGATTGCGAGCACTACTTCGGGTGGGAGTTGCTGCGCGGCAACCTGAGGCATCTCCTCGACGTCGGCAGCACGCGGGTGCACGAGCCAGCGTTCGACCCCGACCCAGCCGACTATGTGAGCTGGGACTACGCGCAGGGTTTCGCCGACGCCACCTTGGAGGCGGCGCAGGGCGAGGCGGACTCGCGGTAGCAAGACCTCGGCTAGCGAGACCGCGGCTAGCGAACCAGGCCGCTGCGAAAGCCGAGCGCGACAGCTTGCGCGCGGTCGTTGACACCCAGTTTGCGAAACAGCCTGCGAGCGTGGGTTTTCACGGTGTCTTCCGACAAGAACAGTTCGCGGCCGATCTCGTTGTTGGTCTTGCCACGGCTCATACCGTCGAGCACCTGACGCTCGCGCTCGGTGAGTGGCGGGTCGATGACCGGCGGCTGCGGCTGGGTCGGGTGCTGCGGCGTCCGCCTTGGCTGCGCGCCGGCGTCGACGACATGCGCGAGCGCGGCGCACAACTCCTCTACGGAGACATCCTTCGTCAGGTAGCCGCGGGCGCCACCGGCGAGCGCCTCGGCGAGCCGCTCGTGATCACCGGTGCCGGCCAGCATCACGACGTTGGCGCCGGGATGCGCGGCGACCAGCCGACGCGCCGTCTCCGGCCCGCCAAGGTCCGGCATCGCCACGTCGAGGAGCACCAACTCCGGCCGCTCGGCGGCGTAGCGGGTGAAAGCCTCGGCGCTCGTGTCAGCCGTCGCCACCCGCTCAACGCCCGGCACGGCGGCGACGTGACGGCGCAGTTGGTCGCGGAAGCGCCGATGATCGTCGCAGATGAGAACCGTCGTCACCAGGGTTCGCCCGTCTCCATGATCAACTTTGGAGGCCGGTCAGCCGGGGCCGATCGACTCCGTCGGGTTGCCGGCCCAGCAAGGCCGACGAGACAGTCATCGGCGCCGTTTCCCGGGACCATGAGCCGCAGGTGCGTCAATCCGGCGGCATTCCGTTACGCCGAACAGCCCAATTCCAGACATCCAGGGCGGCTAAACAGAAAGTAACGCCTCGATATCCGGACGGACTAGCCATTCTTCGCGTACGTCGTCAGGAAGATCGCCCGCGATAGTCAACACGGCAGACCGGGCGGCCTGCAGGCTGCGGGCGCTGGTGGCCGGGTCCTCCTCCGCGAGCATCGCGCCGACCAGGGCCCGGGCCGGCCAGATCAGCGGCGTGGTGCCGAGCTGCTCGGCCAGCGTTGCCGCCCGCCGCAGCGTGGTCAGCGTGTCAGGCGCGCCGGATTGCGCCTGCGCGACACCGAGGAAGAGCAGGCCCTTGGCCACGTGGCGAGGCGCTTTCGCCAGTTCGGCGCGGTCGATCGCCTCGGCTGCCGCCTCTTGCGCGCCTGCCGGGTTCTCCTCCAGCAGCGCGATCTCGGCTCGCACCCAGTCGAGCCGCACCCGCTGCCGCCACCAGTCTGGATGCGCGTCGGCGACGGCCGCCGCGACGCCGAGCTCGGTAACGGCAATGTCACGCTCGCCGAGGCCCACGGCGTCCGACGCGAGCCCCAGCCGGCAGTCGAACACGGCCTCGTCGAGGCCGGGGATCGCGTCGGCGGCAGTCAGGCCGAGCGCGTCGAAGTCCCACGCGGTGGTGTGCCGGCCGAGTTGCCTGTGAACGCTGGCCACCGTGGCGGCGGCGAGCGCGCCGAACAGCCGCAGCTCGGGCGCGGTCTGCTCGCCGGCCACCGCCGCGCGCAGCGGACCCATCACCCCGCCGAGCATGGTCAGCGCGGTGCCGAACCGGCCGCGAGCGGCCTGTGCGACGCCGAGCAGCCAGCTGGCCGCGGTCGCCTCCGCGATGCGATTGCCGCTGGTCGCCAGCTCGACCGCTTGCTCCAGGGCGGTGACCGCCGTGCCAGGCGGCCCGTGGAAGGTCGCACGCTCACCTTTGGCGAGCAGGCTCGCGAGTTCATCGGACGACGAAGCGGCGAGGGCGGGCGCAGCGGACGCGTCAGTCTCGCTGTTCATTCCGACGCACCCCTTAGTGCTTCTGCTCGGCCACGCCGTTTCGGCCCTACGTCCGGAGGCTACTTCAGCGAGCGCCGAGCATAGGCGCGAACGGGGATCGCCGCGCCGCTTGGGCAGCGCAAAGGAGCCACCCGTGTTGTTTGACGTCGGCCGGCCGCGTGCGCAGACGCTGCGCCGTTCGGAGTAATCCGACGTCGGCACGGGCCCGTTGAGATGGCTGTCACGCGTATCGCGCGAAAGCGCCTCCGCCGCCTCCGCCGTCACCCGCTGACGATCTGCCCCGCTAGTGCGTGTGGCTGTGACCGCCGTGACTGTGGCCGTGGCCGTGCCCGTTCGCCGGCTCGTCTTCGGGCTTGTCGACGACGAGGGTCTCGGTGGTGAGCAGCAGGCTCGCGATGGAGGCCGCGTTGGCGAGCGCCGAGCGGGTGACCTTGACGGGGTCGATGACACCAGCCGCGATCAGGTCGACGTACTCGTCGGTCGCCGCGTTCAGCCCGTTGTTGACCTCGAGGCCGGCGACCCGGTTGACCACGACGTAACCCTCGTGGCCGGCGTTCTCGGCGATCCAGCGAAGCGGCTCGACGGCGGCCTTGCGGACGATGGTCGCGCCGACCGCCTCGTCGTCCGGCAACTGCAAATCGTCGATGGCGGACGCCGCGTGCACGAGCGCGCTGCCGCCCCCGGCCACGATGCCCTCCTCGACGGCGGCGCGGGTGGCTGAGATGGCGTCTTCGAGCCGGTGCTTCTTTTCCTTGAGCTCGAGCTCGGTGGCCGCCCCGACGCGGAGGACCGCGACGCCGCCGCCGAGCTTTGCGAGCCGCTCCTGCAGCTTTTCGCGGTCCCAATCGGAGTCGGTGCGCTCGATCTCGGCGCGCAGTTGGCGCACTCGATCGGCGACCGCGTCAGCCGTGCCACCGCCCTCGACGATCGTCGTGTCGTCCTTCGAGACAGTGAGGCGGCGCGCGGAGCCGAGCACCTCGAGGCCGTTCTGGTCGAGCTTCAACCCGACGTGGGCCGAGACGACTTGGCCACCGGTCAGGATCGCCATGTCCTGCAGCATCGCCTTGCGGCGGTCGCCGAAGCCGGGAGCCTTGACGGCCACCGACGCGAACGTGCCGCGGATCTTGTTGACCACCAGGGTCGACAGCGCCTCGCCGTCAACGTCTTCAGCGACGATCAGCAGCGGCTTGCCGGCCTGGATCACCTTCTCCAGCAACGGCAGCAAGTCGCCGACGGCGCCGATTTTGCCTTCGTTGAAAAGGATCAGCGCGTTGTCGAGCACCGCCTCCATGCGCTCGGTGTCGGTGACGAAGTAGGGC
>JAICLV010000163.1 GCA_025925185.1 Acidothermaceae bacterium | reverse complement strand
TGCTCGAAGGCACGATGTGGAACGGCAGCGCCGCGGCCGCAGCCACCTCGCCCGGCGGCGACGAGCCAGGCGCCGAAGGGCTCGGATTGTTCACCGAACTCAGGCCGGCCCCGCCTTGTAGCCGACCCCGCGAACGGTGACGACGATCTCCGGACGCTCGGGGTCGCGCTCGACCTTGGAGCGCAGCCGCTGCACATGCACGTTGACCAGCCGGGTGTCTGCTGCGTGCCGATAACCCCAGACCTGCTCGAGCAACACCTCGCGCGAGAACACGTGCCGCGGCTTTTTCGCTAGCGCGACCAACAGGTCGAACT
The DNA here is from genome assembly GCA_025925185.1 of Acidothermaceae bacterium. Next base: position 4,773 of record JAICLV010000163.1, on the reverse strand, counting down.
CAAGCGGGGTCAACGGGATCGGCACGCCGTCGCGGCCGACCGAGTGGCCGGCGACGTCGATCGTGAGGTCGCCGATCGTGATGACCTCGGGCGCCGGCTCGTCGCTGCGGCGCAGCCGCGCCCGCAACCGGGCCACCAACTCCTTGGGCTTGAACGGCTTGACAACGTAGTCGTCAGCGCCGGACTCCAAGCCGACGACGACGTCGACGGTGTCGCTCTTGGCGGTGAGCATCACGATCGGCACGCCCGACTCGGCGCGGATCTGCCGGCAGACGTCGATGCCATCGGTGCCGGGCAACATCAAATCGAGCAACACGAGATCAGGCTTGGTCTCGTGGAAGGCGGCCAGCGCCTTGTCGCCGTCGAAGACGAAGAAGGGCTCGATCCCCTCGCCGCGCAGCACGATGCCGAGCATCTCTGCCAACGCCGTGTCGTCATCGACGACGAGCACACGACCTTTCATGAGCCTGATGGTCTCACCTTCCAGCGTTTCGTGGGGGACCTGCGCGATCTGCGACTTGCGCCCGGGCCGCATGGGACTATGGGGGCAAGCCGAAGGCCGTCCCCAACAACCTCACGGAGGGCGTCGACACGTGGGTGAGAGCCCTGACTGGGCGCGTGATTGGGCGCAGCCGTCGGCGCCGCCACCACCCGCGCCACCACCCGCGCCCGGCTGGCAGGACGCGCCGGGCTGGCAGAACGCCCCGCGCGGGTCGGGGTGGCAGAACGCCCCCGGGTGGCAGGGCCAGGTTCCGCGCGCCGACTACAAGCCGGGCGTTGTTCCGCTGCGCCCGCTGTCGGTCGGCGAGATCCTCGACGGCGGCTTCGCGACGATCCGGCGCAATCCGCGTGTCGTCTTCGGCTGCGCGTTCGCACTCGCCGCCGTTTTGGAGCTGGTGCGGTTAGGCCTCGGCGCGGCGCTGTCGAACGTCGGCGGTGCCGTCACCTCGAGCTTGCCCAGCGGCGACGACAACTCCCGGCTGGTCATCACGAGCGGCGGGGTGGCCGCGGTCGTGCTGTCCTACGTCGCCTCGGCCATCTTCGGCGCGATCCTCGCGGGCGTCGTGACGCAGGTGGTGGGCAAGGCGGTGATCGGCCAGCGCGTCGAGGGTCGCGCGGTGTTGCGTTCGGTGGGCGCCCGCTGGTGGCGACTGGTGCTGGTGAGCGCGCTCGCAGGGGCGCTGCCGTTCCTCCCCGTGCTGTTCTTGATCGGCGGGCCCGTCGGGATCATCGCCGCGGTCCCGCTCGCCATCTATTTGTGGGGAAAGCTGGCCGTCGTGGTGCCCGCGTTCGTGCTTGAGCGCTCCGGCGTCGGCGCGGCGATCGCCCGGTCGTGGCGGCTGGTGCGGGGCGCGTTCTGGCGCACCTGGGGACTGCGCGCGCTCGCCTATCTCATCGTGGTGATCGCCGCCAGCGTGCTCTCGATTCCATTCGGCATCTCCTCCTTCCAAGACATCAACGGCGGAAGCACGCCATCGACCGGCTCGATCGCGTTGTCGACCATCGGGGGCGGCATCGTCTGGATGCTGACCGAGCCGCTGCTCGCGGCCGCGGTGACGCTCATCTACATCGACCGACGGATGCGCGCCGAAGCGCTCGACATCCAACTCGCCCAGGCCGCGCGGCAGGCCGCCGCTCCATCGGCGCCGTGATCGCCTGGTCGACTGCGGCGACGTGGTGGGCGGTCGTCGCGGCCAACCCGCCGCCGCCGATCACCCGCGACGGCGCGCGCGACGCGGCGCGACTGGAGGTGTCGAAGCCCGCGTATCACCACGGTGATCCCTCGATCGCGCAACGGGTGGTCCGTTGGGTCCTGCACCGCGTCGGCGACGCGCTGTCCGCCGCCGCTCGGCACTCCCCGGGCAAGGGCATCGGGCTGTTCGTCATCGTCGTGCTGCTCGCGCTGATCGTGACGGTGGTCGCGATCCGGGTCGGTCGGGTCCGGCGCACCGCGAGCGCGGCCGGCGAGATCCTCGGCGGCACCAGCCGGACGGCGGCCGACCATCGTGCGCTCGCCCGCCAGCACGCCGCGCGCTCGCAATTCGCCGAAGCGGTGCGCGAGTGGCTACGCGCGACCACTCGCGAACTCGAAGAGCGCGGCGTGCTCGATCCACGACCCGGTCGCACCGCCGCCGAGTTGTGCGCCGACGCCTCGATCGCGTTGCCCGGTATCGCCAACGACCTGCGACTCGCGTCGACCATCTTCGAAAAAGTCTGGTACGGCGGCAAAGCCGCGACGGCCGACGACGAACGGACACTGCGTCGACTTGACGAGCTGGTGTCCGGATCACATCGCGCGCTGGTGGCGTCACGGTGACCGCGACCGCCGTCGACGCGCCCACGGTCACGTCGTCCGACCCGACGATTCGCCAGCGGTGGCAGCGATATCGCGTCATCGTCGCGGTCGCGGCTTTCGGCGTGATCGCGGCGATCGCCGTGGCGGTGTTGAACTCGGGCGCGAACAACGGCGAGCTCGACCCGCGCTCTTACCGGCCTGACGGCACGCATGCGCTCGCCGCGCTGCTCGGTCAACGTGGGGTGGACGTCGCGACGGAAACGTCGGTGGCATCGGCGATTTCGCACGCGGAAGGCGGCACGACGCTGGTCGTGTCGCACCCCGAAAGGCTCGACGACGTCGCGTTGTCGCGCGTCGCGGCCACCCCGGCCGATCTGGTCGTGCTCGAGGCGGGCCCGTTGGAACTCGGCGGCCTCGACCTGGGAGTCGCTCCGGGTGGTGACGCGTCCGGTGAACCTGCGACGTCGCTGCAGCCGGCCTGCTCGTTGCCCGCCGCGGTTGCGGCCGGGTCGGTGACCACCGGCTATTACTCCTACCGGGCACCGGCCGACGGCATCGGGTGTTACCCGCTCGTCGACGGCGACGCGCTGGTGACGCTCACCCGCGACGGACGGCGCATCACGCTGGTCGGCAACGCCACCCCGTTCAGCAACGGCAAGATCTCGGACGACGGCAACGCCGCGCTGGCCCTCGGTTTGCTTTCCACGCAACCGAAAGTCGTCTGGTTGGTGCCGGCGATCGTCGGCGCCAGCGCCTCCGGCGACCACTCTTCATTGACCGACCTGCTGCCCGACCGCCTGAAGTGGGCGGCTCTACAACTCGCGATCGCGGTTCTCTTGTTGGCGCTGTGGCGCGGCCGACGCCTCGGCCGGCTGGTGCCCGAGGCGTTGCCGGTGGTCGTGCGGCAAGCCGAGGCGGTGGTCGGCAAGGCCCGGCTTTATCGGCGGGCACAGGCGCGCGACCGGGCCGCCGACGCGTTGCGAACCTCGACCAGATCCACGCTGTCGGCTCGACTTGGCCTGCTGCCCGGCGTCGCCACGTCGTCCGCGAGAGCGGAACTTCTCGACGTCGTCGCTGCGCGCGTGGGCCGCGACGCGCGCGAGCTGGAGGCTCTGCTGTACGGTTCGGCACCGGCCGACGATCGCGACCTGGTGTCACTCGCGCAGCGGCTGGCGGATTTGGAGCGGGAGGTCACCGGGTGAGCGAGGCGAGCCTTGGCGGCGTGGCGAGCGCGGCGCAGGTTGGGCAGATCGAGCCGTCTCGACAGGCGTTCATCGCGGTGAGGGGCGAGATCGCGAAGGCGGTCGTCGGTCAAGACGCCGTGGTGAGCGGTGTCGTCGTCGCGTTGCTCGCAGACGGGCATGTGCTGCTAGAGGGCGTGCCTGGTGTGGCCAAGACCCTGTTAGTGCGTTCGCTGGCTGCCGCGCTTTCGCTCGAGACAAAGCGGGTGCAGTTCACGCCGGATCTGATGCCCGGCGACGTCACCGGTTCGCTGGTGTACGACTCGCGGACCTCCGAGTTCACCTTTCGGCAGGGCCCGGTGTTCACCAACCTGTTGCTAGCCGACGAGATCAACCGAACCCCGCCGAAGACACAGGCGGCATTGCTTGAGGCGATGGAGGAACGGCAGGTCTCGGTCGAGGGCACGCCACACCCGCTGCCGGCACCGTTCATGGTTATAGCAACGCAAAACCCGGTCGAGTACGAAGGCACCTATCCGTTGCCAGAGGCGCAACTCGACCGGTTCTTGCTGAAGTTGAGCGTTCCGCTGCCTGCGCGTGACGACGAGGTCGGCATGTTGGCGCGACACGCTGCTGGCTTCGATCCGCGTGACCTGTCAGGCCTGACCGAGGTCGCCAACGCGGCGGATTTGGCGGCGGGCAGGGCGGCAGCGGCGCGCGTGAGCGTCGCGCCCGAGGTGCTCTCCTACATCGTCGACCTGTGCCGCGCGACGCGGCAGTCGCCGTCCGTCTCGCTGGGCGCGTCGCCGCGAGGGGCGACCGCGCTGCTACGCACGGCGCGGGCGTGGGCGTGGCTGTCAGGTCGCGACTACGTGACACCCGACGACGTGAAAGCCCTCGCCCGGCCGACCTTGCGGCACCGATTGGCGCTACGCGCAGAGGCGGAACTCGAAGGCGCCACCGCCGACGCGGTGCTCGAAAGCGTGCTGGCGTCGGTTCCCGCGCCGCGGTGAGCTCGTCATGGCCCTGACGCGGCGTGCGGCGGTGGTCGCGCTGTGCGGTGTGCTCGTCGTGTTCGTGGCGCCGATCGGTGGCTGGATGCCGCTCGTCATCGAGGTGGCGCTTCTCTTGGGGATCGTCTACGACCTGCTCATGGCCGGTAGCGTGAGGGCGTTGCAGGTGTCTCGATACGGAGATACTGCCCGCCGACTCGATGAGCGCGTCGCCGCGAGGGGCGACCGCGCTGCTACGCACGGCGCGGGCGTGGGCGTGGCTGTCAGGTCGCGACTACGTGAC
>JAICLV010000229.1 GCA_025925185.1 Acidothermaceae bacterium | reverse complement strand
TGGAAGCCGACCGGGTGGCACTCGGCCATGTTCGAGCCCTGGATGACGATGCAGTCAGAGTTCTGCAGGTCTTGCTGGAACGTCGTGGCGCCGCCGCGACCGAACGAGGTGCCCAAACTGGGCACGGTGGCGGAGTGTCAAATGCGCGCCTGGTTCTCGATCTGGATCGCCCCGAGGCTCGTGTAGAGCTTCTTCATGAGGTAGTTCTCCTCGTTGTCGAGGGTCGCTCCTCCGAGGCTCGAGATCTTCAGCGTGCGACGCGTGCGCTTGCCGTTGGCCTCCCATTCGAAGCTGTCGCGGCGGGTGGCGATCACCCGGTCGGCGATCATGTCCATCGCGGTGTCGAGGTCGAGCGACTCCCAGGCGGTGCCATGCGGGCGGCGGTACTTCACCTTGTATTCGCGGCCCGGGCCGGTGACGAGCTGCTTCGTGGCGGCGCCCTTCGGGCACAGCCGCCCGCGCGAGACCGGGCTGTCGGGGTCGCCCTCGACCTGGACGACCTTCTCGTCCTTGACGTAGATGTTCTGGCCGCAGCCGACAGCGCAGTAAGGACAGATGCTCTTGGCGACCCGGTCGGCGGTCTCAGTGCGTGGCCGCAGCTGCCTCGTGGTCTGCGACGTCACGGCCGAGCCGCGGCCGGTGGGGTCGCCGTCGAGCAGTTGCCGGACCACCGGCCACTCAAGGAAGGTTCGCTTCATCGCTGGCTCCCTCCCCCTCGCGGCGTCACTCCTAACTCGGTTCTATGACAGTTCTGGTGTCATCGGCAAGCCTTCGGGTCATCCGGTTTCGATCTAAGAACTCCAGCAGCGGGACGGCGACACGTCGCGTCGTGCCGAGGGCCACCCGAGCCTGACTGACGGTGAAGGGCTGCGGCAACGCGGCAAGGGCTCTCGCCGCCAAATCCAGACCATCAGGTCGTAACACGATGCTTGCGCTCACGCGGCACAGCAGTCCGGCGTGCTCCGCGGCCGCGAGTTCGCGCGGGCCTAGTCCCAACATGGTCAGCTCCGCGGCCTCCGGTGCGGCGAACGGGTCGCGCTCTAGTCGAGAGCGAACCTGCTCGACGGCTGCTGCGACGTGCGCCGGCAGCGCGTTCTCGCGCGAGCTATCGACAACCCGGCCGTCGCGAACGGCGAGGCCGCTGTCCGATGTCTCGACGAGCGCGAGGATCAGCGAGCGATCGGGCAGATCGAGTGCGCGCCGGGCCGCGTCCACGGTCGGCCCCGGGTCGAGCGGGAACATGCGCGTGTGCTTCGCCACGAACTCGCCGAGTTGGCGACGCAACTCGCTCTCCCGCTGGCGGTCGATGAGCCAATCACCAACGAACGGTGCGGGGAGCGCAGCGACCCCGGCGGTGCGCAGATCTTCGCGGCGGGCGATTCCGCGTTGCCGCAGCCGTTCTTTGGCTATGTCGTGGTCGACGGTGCCCGACAGGTCGGCGAGCTCTTTGGCGCGCGCCGCCGCCGCGCCACGCTTGCGTAGCTCCGGCGGACCGATCTCGAGCACGCGGGCGCTCGCGGCGATCCGATGCTGGGCCGGGTCGCGCAGCAAGGCGATGTCGCCGATGCGCAACGGCAGCTTGCCGGCTAACCGCAGTCGCGCCGCCGACTCGCCCAGGGGCCGAACCCGCACTGGCAACGCGGTCGAACCGATGTGCAGCGTTAGCTCAGGATTGAGGTCTGCTGCCGACGCACCCGCGATCGCGACGTCGACGACGTCGCTCGACAGCCACTCCGCAGGAGTGAGCAACGCGTCGCCGCGCCGCACGTCGTCCTTCTCGACACCACGGAGGTTGACCGCGACGCGCGCAACCGCGCTAACGCGCTCTTCTTGACGTCGCAGTGATTGCAGCGCGCGCACCCTGACTTCCCGCCGTGAGCCGTCGGACGACGCGAGGACGAGTGTGTCGTGCGCCGATATCAAACCGGCGGCGATGGTGCCGGTGACGACGGTGCCGCTGCCGCGTATGGAGAACGAGCGGTCGATCCACAACCGCACCGGCGCGTTCGTATCGGGTGCCGGAAGGGCCGACACCATAAGGGAAAGGTTGGCGCGAAGTTCATCGAGGCCCATCGAGCCGCCGCCGGGGGGCAACGCGACTGCGACCGCTTCGACGCGGCCCAACGTCGTCCGAGCCAATCGTTGCCTTGCGTCTTCGAGGACTGCAGTTGGGTCGGCAAGGTCGCTGCGGGTGACGACGAGCACTCCGTGGCGGACGCCGAGCGCGTCGAGCGCGGCGACGTGTTCTTGGGTTTGCGGCATCCAGCCCTCGTCGGCGGCGACGACAATCATGACGGCGGGAACGGGGCCGACGCCCGCGAGCATGTTGGCGACGAATCGCTCATGCCCAGGGACGTCGACGAACGCGATCGTCTCGCTGTCGACGTCGGTCCAGGCGAAACCGAGGTCGATCGTCATACCGCGGCGGCGTTCTTCGGCCCAGCGGTCGGGCTCCATGCCGGTGAGCGCGCGCACCAATGTCGACTTGCCGTGGTCGACGTGGCCGGCGGTGGCGATGACGTGCATGTCGTTACTCCGCGGCTCGCAGCACAGCTTCGAGCAACGCCTGGGCATCATTGGAATTGATGCACCGCAAGTCCAAGAGCAGGCGACCTTTTTCGGTGCGTCCGACGACAGGCGGGCTGCCGTTGCGAAGCGGCTGGGCGAAAGACTCTGGGAGCGCGACGGCCCAGCCGTTGAGCGTGACACCGGGCGCGCCTCCCCCGCCGACGACGCCTGCGCTTTCGACGACGTCCGCTGGAACACCCGACTCTTTGAGGCGTGCGCACAGATCTTGTGCGCGTGTCTTGAGTTTCGCGGGATCGGCATGGATCGCTTGTGCGGTCGGCGTTTGGGGCCCGCGCAGCGTCGCCTCGAGCGCGGCAAAGGTGAGCTTGTCGACGCGCATCGCGCGGGCAGC
>JAICLV010000164.1 GCA_025925185.1 Acidothermaceae bacterium | reverse complement strand
CCTAGTTGCAACTCATTTGCAATAAGCCCTTGGACGTCGTGGCGATCGTCGTCGGAACCGGCCCGAGCGAAACGCCGACCGCCGGCCCGAGCGAGGCGTAGACCCCCCGGGCTGGGCGTGCACGCCACGCTCAGGGAGTCTCGGCCCCCTGAGCGTGATCAGTTGCAGGGGGTGGGCTCTGGGCGAGCACCCAGGGACCCTTCAGCCGATGCTCAGCTTAGGTGCCGACAGTGTGACTGTTAGAGCCTGGCACCCCCAAGGAGCGACCATGTCGAGCGCGCTGCGCCAGCCGACGCCCGTCGTCGTGCGGGCACCGGCGGTCGCGCTGAGCGCGATCGTCGCGGGGGCGCTGCTGGTCCTCCTCCTGTGGTGGCACGACACCCCGCCGATCCACCTGTTCGGCGATTGGCTCACCAACGCGAGCCGGATCACCGGCCTGCTGGCTGGCTACCTGATCGTCGTCCTGCTCGTCTTGATGGCCCGTGTGCCGGCGCTCGAGCGAAGGCTTGGGGCCGACCGGCTGGCGCGCTGGCACAGCATGGGCGGTCGTTACGTGGTCAGCCTTGCGGTCGCCCACACGCTGCTTGCCATCTGGGGCTACGCGGTGGGCGCCCACGAGGGCTTGCTGCCGCAAACCGGCCAGCTACTGACGCGCTATCCCGACGTCATGATGGCCACCGTGGCGCTCGCGCTGTTGGTCGGCGTCGGCGTGGTCTCGGCGCGGGCGGCGCGCCGCCGGATGCGTTACGAGACCTGGTACTACCTGCACTTCTACACCTACCTCGCGGTGGCGCTGTCGTTCAGCCACACGTTCGCCACGGGCGCCGACTTCCAGACCAACCTGAAAGCCCGCGCGTTCTGGAGCGCCCTCTACATCGGCGCGGCCGCGACTTTGTTGTGGTGGCGGGTGATCGTGCCGATTCGCGCCGCGACGCGGCATCGCATGACGGTGGCGGCGGTCGTGCCCGAAGGCGGCGGGGTCTTCTCCGTGCACGTCGCTGGTCATCACCTGCGCGAACTGCGCACCGAACCCGGACAGTTCTTCCGATGGCGGTTCTTGAGCCGCGACCAATGGTGGCAGTCGCATCCGTACTCGCTGTCGGCGCCGCCGTCCGACCGTTTGCTGCGCTTCACGGTGAAGGCGCTGGGTGACCACTCACGGCAGCTGCGCAACGTCCGGCCCGGCACGAAGGTGTTCGCCGAAGGACCGTACGGCGCGTTGACCGAGGCGCGGCGCACGCGGCGCAAGGTGCTGCTGGTCGCCGGCGGCATCGGGATCACGCCGCTGCGCGCGCTCTTCGAGACCATGCCTGCCGCCACCGGCGACCTCACCCTGCTGTATCGCGCGGCGAGTGAGGTGGACGTCGTGTTCCGCGAGGAGCTGCACCTCATAGCGGAATGGCGCCGCGCCCGGGTCGTGTACCAGATCGGCCCACCGGGCTCCCCCCATGATCCGTTCGTCGGACGCCGCCTGGAGTCGCTCGTCGCCGGTGTGGCGCGCCACGACGTCTACGTCTGCGGACCGCCCGGCATGGTCTCGGCGGCCACCATGGCGCTACGCCGGGTCGGCGTCGGGCGGCGACATATCCACACCGAATCCTTCGAGTTCTAAGAAAAGGAGGCCTTCTCGTGCGCCGCGTGACTCTCGCGTTCGTCGCCACCGTGGCTGGCCTCGTCGTCCTGTTGAGTTTCAAGACCGCCGGCACGAAACCGACCGATCGGCCGGTGGCGTTGTCCGGCGCGACCCCATCGAACGACGCGACGGCGGGCCAGCCGTCGCCGTCGTCGCAGCCTTCCGCCGCGGCGTCCACGGCGACGCCGTCCACACCGTCCACGTCGTCCGGGACGAACGCGGCGAGCGGCCCGCAGACCGTCACCGGCAGCTCCGTGCGCGTGAGCGAAGGCTTTCGCACGTTCGGCTTCGTGCAGGTTCAGGTGACCGTCCAGAAGGGCAAGATTCTCAAGGTCCAGGCGGTGAACTACCCGAATGGCGACCCGCAGTCGGCCGAGATCAGCCAGTACTCGATCCCCGTTCTAGGGCAAGAGGTGTTGAAGGCGCAGGGCACGAGCATCGACGTCGTATCGGGCGCCACGTACACCACACAGGCTTACGCGCAGTCGGTGCAGGCCGCGCTCGACAAGGCGAAGTCGTAACGTGCGACGCCGTTTCGGCCACGCCGAGTCGGTCATGGGCACGGTGTTCAGCTTCGACCTCAGCGCGGACGACGTGAGCGAGTCAGGGGCGCGCGCCGCCATCAAAGCCGCCGTCGATTGGCTCCACCATGCGGACGCGGTCTTCAGCACTTACCGGCCCGACAGCGACATCAGCCGGCTCAACAGCGGCGAGCTGACCCTCGCCGAATGCGACCCGCTGGTCGGGCAGGTGCTCAACCTTTGTTCGGACGTCGCCCGCGAGACGCGGGGATACTTCAGCCCCACCTTCGCCGGCCGGGTCGACCCCACCGGCTTGGTGAAAGGCTGGGCGGTCGAACTCGCGAGCGACTTGCTCGTCGAGGCGGGCGTCGTCGACCACTGCGTGAACGGCGGCGGAGACGTGCGCGCGCGAGGCGGTCCCGAGCCAGGCCGCGATTGGAGCGTGGCGATCGCGCATCCGCTGCAACGCGACGCGTTCGCCGCGGTCGTCGAGGTGCGCGACGGCGCGGTCGCGACATCCGGGACGACAGAGCGCGGACTGCACGTGCTCAACCCGTTCACCGGGCGCCCCGCGACACGACTCGCGAGTGTCACGGTCGTTGGGCCGGAACTCGCCCGCGCGGACGCGTACGCTACCGCTGGGCTGGCAATGGGCGACGCCGCCCGCGACTGGCTCGTCGGGCTCGACGACTACGAGGCGCTCGCGATCGCGCGCGACGGCACCGGCTGGTCGACGTCCGGCTTCACCTCCGTTGTCGCGCTACAGACGTAATCGGTCGCACCGGAGGGACGACGATGCCGGATCCGCAGTCACCGTCGGAGCCGTCGCATCTGTCGGCGCTGGAGCGGCGGGTGCTCGAGAACGCCAAGAAAGCCCAGCATCTCGAGGAGGAGTTGGTCCCCGCTTGGCTGCGGCCCACGCGCGGCGAGCACCGCTGGCAGATGGGCGCAGCGGTCGTCATCGCGATCGGGTTGCAGTTGTCCTTGCCGGCGCACCTCGCGATCAAGCCGCATTACGTGGTCCCCATCATCGAGGGCGCAATCTTGCTGGGCCTCTTCGTCGCGAGTCCGGCGCGATTCGTGAAGCACTCGACAGGTTTGCATGTCAGCGCGCTAGCGCTCATCGGCCTGATCAGCGCCGACACCGCCATCTCGGCGGGGTTGCTGGTGCACGAGATCGTCAGCGGAACCGCCGACTCCGCCCCGCGGCTGTTGTTGCAAGGTGTCGCTATCTGGCTGACGAATGTCATCGCATTCGGCCTGTGGTACTGGCAATTCGACCGCGGTGGACCGGTGGCGCGAGCGCACGCGACGCGCAAGCACCCCGACTTGCTGTTCCCCCAGATGCAGCAGCCCGACATCGCGTCGCCCGATTGGGAGCCGACGTTCTTCGACTACCTGTACACGTCGTTCACGAACGCCACCGCGTTCAGCCCGACCGACACGATGCCGCTGTCGCGATGGGCGAAGGCGATGTTCCTGCTGCAGTCGGCGATTTCGCTGGTGACCGTCGCGCTTGTCATCTCTCGCGCGGTGAACATCTTCCAGGACGTCACGCAGAAATGAGCCGATACGAGCACGACGTGTTGGCCGCATCGGTCAAGCGACGCGTCGAGATTCCCGTTGTCGAGGCGGTCCGCGACCTGGTGGTTGAAGACGCAGCCGGTGACTTCTGCGGCGCTGTCGTCGAGTGCGAGAAGGATGCCGTCCGGCTTGAGGACAGGTTCGGCAAGGTGCGGGCTTTTCCGTTAACCCCAGGCGGTTTCTTGCTCGAAGGACAGCGGGTGACGCTGGTCAGACCGACGCCCGCGACTCCAAGCGCCCGCACCCGCACCGCGTCGGGTTCGATCGCGGTGCCCGGGTTGCGCGCTCGAGTCGCTCGGGAAAGCCGCATCTACGTCGAGGGAAAGCACGACGCCGAGTTGGTCGAGCGGGTGTGGGGTGACGATCTGCGCGTCGAGGGCGTGGTCGTCGAGTACCTCGAAGGGGTCGACCGGCTGCCGGAAATCGCGCGCGAGTTCAATCCCTGCGCCGGGCGCCGGCTCGGAGTGCTCGTCGACCATCTCGTCGCCGGCTCGAAGGAGGCGCGCATCGCAGCTGGTGTTAGTTCACCGCACGTGCTTGTCGTCGGACACCCTTACGTCGATGTGTGGGAGGGGGTTCGGCCGCAGGCTCTCGGCATCGACGCCTGGCCGGTGATCGATCGCGGCGCCCCGTGGAAAGAGGGGGTTTGCGCGGCGCTCGGTTGGCCGCGCGAGACACCGGCCGACATCGCGGCCGCGTGGCGCAGGATCCTTGCGGCGGTCGACAGCTACGCCGACCTCGAACCCGCGTTACTCGGCAGGGTCGAAGAACTCATCGACTTCGTCACAGCTGACGAACCGCGCTAGAGCCAGTCCTTGCGGCGAAAGATCCAGTACAGTAGCGCCCCGCCGACGACGATGATCGCGCTCGACAGCGCGAATCCCCACTCCTTGCCGAACCCCGGGTAGGGCAGGTTTTGGCCATAGAAGCCGGTGACGGCGGTCGGAACCGCGATGATGGCCGCCCAGCTGGTGACCTTCTTCATGATGAGGTTCATGCGGTTGCCCTGGATGGTCAGGTTGGTCTCCAGGATGGTGCTCACCATGTCGCGCAGCGACTCCGTCCACTCGGTCGCTCGCAAGACGTGGTCGTAGACATCTTGGTAGTACGGCATCAACGCTTCGTCGACAACCTTCAGGTCGCGGCGCATCAACCCGTTCACAACCTCGCGCATCGGCAGTACGAAACGCCGCAGTAGCAACAGGTTCTTTCGCAGTGCGAACGATTTGCGCTGCACGTCGCGAACATGGTCCCTTGCGGCGTCGAAGAGTTCGTCTTCGAGCCTGTCGATCTTCCCGTCGAGATCCTCGAT
>JAICLV010000149.1 GCA_025925185.1 Acidothermaceae bacterium | reverse complement strand
GGCAGCGGCGGCGCGGGAGGCGGCCGCGATCGCCGACCGGCTCGGCATGGAGCCCGTCGGCTCGCAGGTGCACGCCCTCGCCCGCCGGGCCCGGCTTGTCCTTGACGACTCGCCCGCGCTCCGCGGGTGGGGTGGGGTGGGTGTGGGGGGGGGGGGCCGGGCGGGGGGGGGGGCGGCCTCCCCCCCCCCCCCGACGAGCCACCCCTCGTCGCGTACGCGCTCTTCCGGCTGGCCGAAGCGACCTTTGCGGCCGGCGCCCGCGACGCCGCGGCAGCGGCGGCGCGGGAGGCGGCCGCGATCGCCGACCGGCTCGGCATGGAGCCCGTCGGCTCGCAGGTGCACGCCCTCGCCCGCCGGGCCCGGCTTGTCCTTGACGACTCGCCCGCGCAGCTTGAAAAACAGCCCGAGGAGCCGGATCAGCTGGCGGCGTTCGGCCTCACCGAACGCGAGCGGGAGGTCTTGCTGCTGCTGGCGGCGGGCCGCTCGAACCCCGAGATCGCCCAGCAGCTGTTCATCAGCCCCAAGACCGCGAGCGTGCACGTGTCGAACATCTTGGCCAAGCTCGGCGTGAGCGGCCGCGTCGAGGCGGCCGCCGTCGCGCACCGACTAGGGATCCTGACCGAGCCCGCCTAAGGCGCCGACCGTCCCCACGTCGTCCAAATAAGCGCCTCGGCCGACCCGAATATGCAGCCGGTCCGATTCGCCGGACCCCGCCTTAGCCCGACCGTTGAAATCGCCGGCACCCCGGCGACATCTCGGAAGGGCGATCGATCATGAGAACAGCGTTGCGATACCGGAATTTCCGCCGTTTGCTCGCGGGGCTGGCGGTTTCCCAGATCGGTGACTGGCTGTACAACCTCGCCTTGGTCGCGCTGGTGTTCGACCGCACGCACTCTGCGGCCTGGGTCGGGGTGACCACCGCGGCTCGCGTCGTCCCCTTCGTCGTGCTGGGCCCGCTCGGCGGTGCCCTATGCGACCGGCTCGACCGCCGCCGGTTGATGATCTGGGCGGACGTCGCCCGGCTCGTGCTGATGGCTGGGCTGACCGTCGTCGCGGCGACCGGGCTGCCTGTCGTCCTGGTTCCGATACTGGCGGCCGCCGCGACGACCGCCGCTGCCCCTTACCTCCCCGCCGTCGCCGCGACCACCCCGCGACTTGTTCCGGACGCCGACCTCCCGGCGGCCAACGCGTTGCGCAGCGCGGTCACCCACGTCGGACTCATCGCGGGTCCGGCGGTCGGTGGGGTGCTGCTCGCCGTCGCGTCGCCCGCCGTCGCCTTCGCCGTGAACGCGGCGACGTTCGGGCTCTCCGCGCTTGCCGTCTTCGCGATCCCCGCCGGCCCGGCGTTTGCGCCGGCGCGCCGGGCCACCGAGTCGCGCAAGCTGCGGCCCGAGGTCGCAGCCGGCTTTTCCGCGTTGCGCTCGAAGCCCGGCGCCTTGCGGTTGGTCGGCGCCGACATCTTGTGCAGCGTCGTCTACGGCGCCTGCACCGTCTTGCTGGTGTTGGTCGCTCGGCGGCTCGGCCTTGGCGTGAACGGCTTCGGCTACCTGCTCGCCGGTTTCGGTGTCGGCGGCATCACCGGCACGTTCTGCGCCGGCCGGCTCATGCGGCTGCCGCACCAAAGTGCCGTGCTGGCACTGGCGTTGTGCGCGGTGGCGCTGCCGATGCCGCTGCTGGCGGTCAACCCGTCGATCGCCGCCGCGATCGCGTTGACGGCGGTCAGCGGGGCCGGCTCGGTCGTCGTCGAGATCCTCACCGAGACCGCGTTGCAGCGCATGCTCGACGAGTCGGTGTTCGGCCGGGCGTACGGGTTCGCGGTGCCAGCGTCGATTGCCGGCATCGTCGTTGGCTCTCTTGTGGCGCCGCTTGGCGTCACGAGTGTGGGGGTCACCGTGACGCTCTGCGTGCTCGGCACGTTGGTCTTGGCTTATGCGGTTGCCCAGGTGCGGCCGCAATTTCGCGGCCTGCGTTGGACTTTCAGCCAGCCAAGAACGACGTGAGCCCGGCCGCGATCCCTGCCGCGATGCGCTGCCGCCAGTTGGGGTCGGTGGCGATCGCGGCGTCGCCGCTGTTGCGCATGTCGAGGCATTCGATTGTGATAACCGGTCCGTGCGACAGGTTGATCGAACCGGTGGTCGTGCTGTCGGGGTAGTAACCGTTCGCGATGTACGACGAGTACGGAATCCCTGTGGTGGCGTGGAAAACGTCGTGCATCGCCTTGGCCAACACGCGCGACCGGGCGGCGCCACCGGGATTCACATTTGGGTTGTTGGGCGGCGGCTGCATGACGAAGAAGCCACGGCCGCTTGCCGGCCCGCCGTCCGCATGAATCGCGATGAACGCGTCGGCGTGCGCGTCGTTGCCGATCTGCGCGCGGGTCGTGATGCACGGCCCGACACCGGTGTCGGAGGACCTGGTGAGGATCACCGTCGCGCCCTGCGCGCGCAAGATGGCGGCCGCGCGGTTGGCGACGTCCCAGGTGAAGGCGTGCTCCGGATAACCGCCGTTCGTCGACGTCCCGACGGTGTCGCAGGCCTTGATCACGCCGTTGCCGGCGTTCACCTGTTTGTTGATCGCCGAGCTGTGGTTGAGGTTGTGCCCGGGGTCGAGCACGATCACCTTGCCGTTGAGGGTGTCCGGGCTGGTCGGTGGCAACGCGGGCGGCGCGGTTGGCGTCGGGGCCGGCTGCTTCGCTGGTGCCGGTGCGGTCGTTTTCTTGGACGGCGTGGGGGCGATGGCCGTGGGCGTCGTTTTCGGTGACGGGGGAGACGGCAGGGGGGACGGTGCCGCTGCGGACGACGGCGCTGCGAGCGATCGCACCGGGGACGGTGCCGCTAGGGACGGCGATGCCGCGCTCGGAGCGCTTGATGACCTAGCGGGCGCGCTATTCGGCGCGGCGGTCGAGCAGGCCGCGACCGTGAGAAGCACCCACGCCGTCGTGAGGACCGGCGAGCGCGCGAATCGGCGGGGCGGCAACGGCACGCCCGCCATGCTCGCACGCCTCCACGCCGTAGGCTCGTGTCTCGGTCACTCACACGAGGAGGACGTCCGATGGCGCCCGGCCCCCAACCCAACATGCAGCAGCTCCTCAAGCAGGCGCAGAAGATGCAGCAGCAGCTGATGGAGGCGCAGGCCGAGCTCGCCGACGCGCGCGTCGAGGGCAGCGCGGGCGGCGGCCTGGTGACCGCCACCGTGAGCGGCAGCGGTGAGCTGGTCGGCTTGACCATCGACCCGAAGGCGGTCGACCCCGACGACACGGAGACGCTCGCCGACCTGGTGCTGGCCGCCGTCCGCGACGCCACCGGCAACGCGGCGCAACTGCAAGAGCAGAAGATGGGCCCGCTCACCCAAGGGCTCGGCGGGATGGGCGGCGGCCTGCCCGGGCTGCCGTTCTAAGGCGGAGACCGACTCGTGTACGAAGGCGTCGTCCAGGATTTGATCGACGAACTCGGGCGGCTGCCCAACGTCGGTCCGAAAAGCGCGCAGCGCATCGCGTTTCACCTGCTCGCCGCCGACCCGGTCGACGTGAAGCGCCTCGCGCAGGTGCTGCTCGAGGTCAAGGAGAAGGTGCGGTTCTGCGCGATCTGCGGCAACGTCGCCGAGGACGACGAGTGCCGTATCTGCCGAGACCCGCGTCGCGATCCGTCCGTGATCTGCGTGGTCGAGGAGCCGAAGGACGTCGTCGCCATCGAGAAGACGCGCGAGTTCCGCGGCCGCTATCACGTGCTGGGCGGCGCCATCAGCCCGATCGAGGGCGTCGGCCCCGACGATCTGCGGGTGCGGGAGCTGATGACTAGGCTCGCTGACGGAACGGTGAACGAGTTGATCCTCGCGACCGATCCAAATCTCGAAGGTGAAGCCACCGCGACATATCTCGCGCGATTGGTGAAACCCATGGGATTGCGGGTCACCAGGCTCGCCAGTGGTTTGCCAGTGGGCGGCGACTTGGAGTACGCCGACGAGGTCACGCTCGGCCGAGCGTTCGAGGGGAGAAGGCAGCTCGATGTCTGAACTGGTGGTCGAGGGTCATTCCGACGATCTCACCGACTTCGCTGCGGAGATCGCCGATCAGGTGGAGAGCTTCGTCATCGCGGTGCGCGAGATCGCGCGAGGTGACGAGCCCGGCGGGGCGGTCGCGCTGCTCTTGCTCGAGATGTCGCAGCTGATGCTCGCGGGCGGTCGGCTCGGCGCCATCGGCGACGTCGTCCCGACCGAGCGCTTCGAACCCGACGCCGGGCCTGACCCCGACATCGACGAGCTGCGCGAGCGGCTCGCCAAGGTGCTCGGGCCGATCGACCGGTACGTCGAGATCTTCGACCCGTACCAAAATCCGGCGAGCGCCGCGACGTTCGTCCTGTCCGACGACATCGCCGACGTCACCGCAGACCTGATCCACGGCCTTCAGCATTTCCGGGCCGGGCGGGCGATCGAGGCGTTGTGGTGGTGGCAGTTCTCCTACCTGTCGCACTGGGGCACCCACGCGGGGGCCGCGTTGCGGGCGCTCCAGTCGGTCGTGGCCCACGCCCGACTCGACGTCAGCTCCGAGTAGCGCTCGGGCTGGCGAGCGGCGCTGGCGACGCCGGCAAGGTGAAGTCGGACGCCTTCGGCGCGGCGTCCATCTTGGTCAGCCGGAGCGAGCTCGACCGAAACTCGGCGCTGGTCAGCACGCCGTTCCGGTAGCAGTAAGTCCCCGGGACAAGACCACCGTCCGAGGGCGCTGCGGTGACCGCGTAACAAGACGCAGGGTCGCTGCTGCCCGGCGGCGTCTGCGGCGGGGCGGCCTCGACGTGCAGCCCGGAGCCGTCGATGATCTCGTCGAGCGCCGAGGTGAACAGGTGTTGCAAGCCAGGGTCGAGCGACGGTGGGATCGTCCCGCCCGGGCCGGCCAGCGTGACGCACAGCGGGGTCTTGCTCGCACCGGCGAACTTGCACGAGTACGTGCCCTTGTCGGTCACCAGGATCCGCACGTTGGCGTCACTCTCGCCGACGTCGATGCGGGTGGCGGTCGGCGAGCGAAACACCGTCACGGTTCCGCTGCGCGCCGGGTTGCTGCCTTGGGCTTGGTAGGTGGCAGTGAACGACTGATGCTCCGCGGAGGAGGCCTCGCGCTGCAGCTCGGCGAGCGCGGCGGCGGCAGCCGCCGCGCTCGCCGAGCCGCCGTTGGAACCGGTGCTCGTCGGCTGGTTCTTGTGGTCGGACGTGCAGCCGCCCACCGCGGCGAGACAAGCCGCCGCGCCGATCAGCGCCAATGCCCGTGCGCGTAAATCCACGAAAGCCAACCTAACGGGCCCCGGTAGACTGCCCGGCGGTTCACCCCGCCTCTAGGAGTTGTTCGCCCGTGGGCCTCGTCGTCCAGAAATACGGTGGCTCGTCCGTCGCCGACGCAGACCGCATCAAGGCGGTCGCGCAACGCATCGTCGCGACTCGCAAGGCTGGCAACGAGGTGTGCGTCGTCGTGTCTGCCATGGGTGACACGACCGACGAGCTGCTCGACCTCGCGGCCAAGGTCTCGCCCGTTCCGCCAGCCCGCGAGCTCGACATGCTGCTCACGTCGGGCGAGCGGATCTCGATGGCGCTGCTCGCGATGGCGATCGCCAACCTCGGCATGGAGGCTTGGTCGTTCACCGGCAGCCAGGCCGGAGTGATCACCGACTCGCGGCACGGCAAGGCGCAGATCATCGACGTCACGCCGGGCCGCATCCGCGACGCGCTCGACAAGGGCCGCATCACGATC
>JAICLV010000081.1 GCA_025925185.1 Acidothermaceae bacterium | reverse complement strand
GACCGCTTCGGGGAGAGCGGCCAGTACCTGGCGTTGGCGGCCGTTGCCATCGGTGGCGTGCTCGCGGTGCAATCGCTCGGACTCGGATTGCCGGGCCGGCTGCTGTGGCCGCTGGCGCTAACGGCATTCGGCGCGGCGGTGCTGTGGCGGCAGGCCGACGACGCGCAGCGCAACAGATGGCGGACGGCGGTCGGCTATCGCCGTCCGCAACTTGTCACCACCATCGCCGGCGCCGCGCTGGTCTTCGCTGGCGCCGCGACATTCTTGGCCTATCACGAGCAGCTCGGCCAAGTGCGCAACGGATTGCTGTCGACAGCGGTGCTCGTCACCGGAGTCGCGGTCATCACCGGGCCGTGGTGGCTGGGAACCGTCCGCGCCCTGTCGACCGAACGGCGGGCGCGCATTCGCGAGCAGGAGCGGGCGGAGCTGGCCGCGCATTTGCACGACTCCGTCTTGCACACGCTCGCGTTGATCCAGCGACACGTCGAGGACCCGCGCGAGGTGCAGCGACTCGCGCGCGGCCAGGAGCGTGAGTTGCGAACGTGGCTGTACCGCCCGTCGTCCGACCAAGAGCGAGACTTCGGCCGCGCGCTCGAACGCACGCTCGCTGAAATCGAAGACAGCCAAGGCGTTTCAATCGACGTCGTGGTGGTGGGGGAGTGCGCTCTCGACGACCGGCTGGCCGCGACGTTGCAGGCCGCGAGAGAGGCGGCGTTGAACGCGGCGAAGCACTCGGGCAGCGAGGCGATCTCGGTGTACGCCGAGATCGAGCCGTCGAAGGTGACGGTCTTCGTGCGCGACCGGGGCAAGGGTTTCGACCTTGGTGCTGTGCCGGAGGACCGGCTCGGCGTGAAAGAGTCGATCGTCGGGCGGATGGAACGCCATGGCGGCAAGGCTTTTATCCGCACCGCGCCCGGTGGGGGAACCGAGGTCAGGCTTGAGATGGAGTTGAAGTGACACCGCCTGTTCGCGTCGTCCTGGTCGATGACCACCGGTTGTTTCGGTCCGGCGTGCGCGCCGAGCTCGGGCCGCGCGTCGACGTCATCGGTGAGGCGGACGACGTGGCGTCGGCGGTCGCGGCGATTGTCGCCCTGACGCCGGACGTCGTTTTGCTCGACGTGCATCTGCCCGGAGGTGGCGGCGCGGAGGTGTTGCGCGCGGTCTTGCCGCAGTTGCCAGACGTGCGGTTCCTCGCCGTGTCGGTGTCTGACGCGGCCGAGGACGTGATCGGCACGATCCGCGCGGGCGCACGTGGATACGTGACAAAGACCATCTCGGGCGCAGATTTGACCGACGCTGTTGTGCGGGTGGCCGACGGTGACGCGGTGTTTTCCCCACGGCTAGCGGGATTTGTGCTCGACGCGTTCGCCGCCACCGACGCGCCGTCGATCGATCCGGAACTCGACGCGCTGACCGCGCGCGAACGCGAGGTGCTTCGACTCATCGCACGCGGCTATGCCTACAAGGAAATCGCGCGGGAGCTGTTCATCTCGGTGAAGACGGTCGAGACGCACGTGTCTAGCGTGCTGCGCAAGCTGCAACTGTCGAACAGGCACGAACTCACCCGTTGGGCGACCGATCGCCGTCTGGTTTAGATCGACCAAGGCGATGATCGTGAAAACTATTGGGGCATAGGGCAAGAATTGTTTTTCGTGATCATGGGATGTTGTTGGCGGCGAGCGCCGCGTCAATCTCCACCCGGTGGCGGTCCGCCAGTGGTGCCAGCAGGTCGGGGTGGCGGAGCAACGCCGCGGCCGCACTGTCGATGTGGTCGGGATGCGTGAGCCGGCGGAACTGCATCGGCAAGCCGCCGGTGTGCTCCGAACCGGCGATCGCCTCGCAAGCGCGCACGGCGAGCGGGCGATCCGTCAACAATGCCGCAGCCCAGCTCGCGACCACGTCGTCCACCCAGGTGCGCCAGGGCTCAGCCTCGACGTCGGCCGGAATGTCGTCGAGCCACCACGAGCCGCTCGGCGCGAGCAGGTCAAGCAGCGCGGCGTCGACCTTGGTCGGGTAGCGCAGCCACGCCGCGACGGTGACGGCTTGGCGAGCCTGCTGACGCGCGAGCGCGTCGGCGTGCGCGCCGCCGGTGGCGGGGAACGCCGAAACGAGCCACTCGGTCGTGGCCGCGATCAGGTGCTCAAGCGAGGTGCTCATGACTGAAACGTCGGCAGATCCTTCGCCGGGGATAACACGCGGTAGAGGACGTCGATGGCTTCTGCCGCATTGGGTGCGGTCACAAGATTAACGTGCGCACCCGCGTGATCGCTGATTTCCCAGCCCCGCAGGCAAACGACCGGTGTGCGGGTGCGCATCGCCAGCGCGATCTCGCTCAGCGTTCCCCAACTGCCGCCCACCGCGATAATGCCGTCGACGGAGCGCACCAGCAGGCCGTTGCGCAACTCGCCAAGCCCGGTTGGGATCGCCACGTCGACGAACTCGTTCGCTTCATCCGCGTCGATCCCGGGCAACAGCCCGACCACCAGCCCGCCCGCCGAGCGAGCGCCCTGCGAGGCGGCCGCCATCACGCCCCCGAGCCCACCGGTGACGACGACGGCTCCCCGCTGCGCCAGCAATTGACCGACGGCGTAAGCGATTTCGCCGAGCGCGTCGTCCGCCTCATTCGGGCCGACCACGGCCACGGCGAACCGGCGCGGTGCCACGGAATTAGGCGGTGTTCATCACGAGAAACGCCTCGGCGAGCCGGCCTTCTGGCAGGCCGCCGCCCTCGGCGGTTCGCCGCAGCCGCTCGCGAAGAAAGACCTCGAGATCGTCCATGTGGGCGGTCTGGCTCTCGTGGGCGCGCAGCGCGGCGATCTTGCGTTCGAAGGTGTCGGTCACATCGACGTAGTGCGCCGGCAGGTGCGCGGCGTGCGGGGCGCCGGTGACCCACGTCTCCGGCACCGCCCACGCGTCGAGGCCCTCGTCGAGCCGCAGCTCAGGGTGCGCGAACGGGTTGCGCGCGTCGGGGTAGATCGCGTCGAGCGCCGCCGAGCCGGCCGCTCGATGGTCGGGGTGGCTGCGGCCGACCCGCTCGTAGTCGCGCTCCGGCGACGGCACGACGATGCGCTGTGGTCGGACCTGCCGGATCACCCGGCTGATGTCACGGCGCAACTCCAGGCTCGCGACCAGCTTGCCGTCGGGATAGCCGAGAAACCGGATGTCGTGCACCCCGACGCGCTTAGCCGCCTCGGTCTGCTCCGCGCGTCGCACGCCGGCGATCTGGTCGCGCGGGAACTCGAGGTCGAAGCCGCCAGCGTCGCCGTCGGTGCAGATGCAGTAGACGACCTCGATGCCGGCGTCGGTCCAGGTGGCGATCGTCCCGGCCGATCCGAAGTCGATGTCGTCGGGATGCGCGGCGACGACGAGCGCGCGCTCTACTTCCGCGTCGGGCATAGGTGTGGACACATGCGCCATCCTACGTGGGCTGTCCTGGTGGTTCCGTAGACTCGACGGCGCGATGTCAGCACACACCGAAGAGCTCCTGTCCGATCTCAACCCTCAGCAGCGCGCCGCCGTGGTGCACGAAGGGGGCCCGCTGCTGATCGTCGCGGGCGCCGGGTCGGGCAAGACCCGGGTGCTCACGCGCCGCATCGCTTACCTGCTAGCGGAGCGGCACGTCGCGCCGTCCGAGATCTTGGCGATCACGTTCACCAACAAGGCCGCCGGCGAGATGAAAGAGCGCGTCGCCGCGATGGTCGGCGGTCGAGCCCGCGTGATGTGGGTCATGACTTTTCACTCGGCCTGCGTGCGAATTCTTCGGGAGAACGCGAAGCGGCTCGGCTTCACCACGACGTTCTCCATTTACGACGCCGCCGACTCACAGCGCTTGATGGCGCTGGTCTGCCGCGAGCTCGACCTCGACCCGAAGCGCTATCCGCCGCGCTCGTTTTCCAACCAGGTCTCGAATCTGAAGAACGAGCTCATCGACGAGGAGGACTTCGCCCGCAAGGCCGCGAACCATCACGAGAAGACGCTCGCCGAGGCCTACACCGGCTACCAGCGAAGACTGCGCGAGGCCAACGCGTTCGACTTCGACGACCTCATCATGGTCACCGTCAACCTCTTACAAGCTTTTCCGGACGTCGCGGAGCATTACCGCCGGCGGTTCCGGCATGTGCTTGTGGACGAGTACCAAGACACCAACCAAGCCCAATACACGCTGGTGCGCGAGTTGGTCGGCGGGTTGACCGCCCATGCCGAGAAGCGCACGGTCGACGGCGAGCTGGTGCGCGCCGGCACGTCGGGCGACCTGCCGCCCGCAGAGTTGGTGGTGGTCGGTGACGCCGACCAGTCGATCTACGCGTTCCGCGGCGCCACAATCCGCAACATCTTGGAGTTCGAGCGCGACTATCCAGACGCCACCGTCGTGCTGCTTGAGCAAAATTACCGCTCCACGCAAACGATTCTCAGCGCTGCCAACGCAGTCATCACCCGTAACGAGGGTCGCAAGGCCAAGAACCTCTGGTCGAACGCAGGCGACGGCGAGCGCATTGGCGGTTACGTCGCGGACGACGAGAGGAGCGAGGCGCAATTTGTCGCCGACGAGATCGACCGGCTGAACGACGAAGGGGCGGCCGCTTACAAGGACGTCGCGGTCTTCTACCGCACCAACGCGCAATCGCGTGTTTTCGAAGAAGTGTTCATCCGCGTCGGCCTGCCCTACAAGGTGGTCGGCGGCGTGCGATTCTACGAGCGGCGCGAGGTGCGCGACCTGCTCGCCTACCTGCGGGTGCTGGTGAATCCCGAAGACACCGTGTCGTTGCGGCGAATTCTCAACGTGCCGCGCCGCGGCATCGGCGACCGCGCCGAGGCATGCGTGGAGGCGTTGTCGAGCCGCGAGCGCATCTCGTTCGGCCAAGCGCTGCGTCGCTGCGACGAGGCGTACGGCATCGCGACACGGTCTGCGTCTGCCGTCAAGGATTTCGTTGCTCTGATGGACGAGTTGCGGGCACTTGCCGAGTCTGTCCCGCCGTCCGAAGTAATGGAGGCGGTGCTCTCGAAGAGCGGCTACCTCGCCGAGTTGGAGGCGAGCACCGACCCGCAGGACGAGTCGCGCGTCGAGAACCTGCGCGAGCTGGTCACCGTCGCGACCGAGTTCGAAGAGGCCAACCCCGCCGGCAGCCTCGCCGACTTCCTCGAGCAAGTGGCCCTCGTCGCCGACGCGGACGAGATACCCGACAACGAAGATGGCCGCGGCGGCGTCGTCACGCTGATGACGTTGCACACCGCGAAAGGCCTCGAGTTCCCGGTGGTTTTCCTCACTGGGCTCGAAGACGGCGTGTTCCCCCACATGCGCTCGCTCACCGAGCCCAAGGAGTTGGAGGAGGAGCGGCGGCTCGCCTACGTCGGCATCACCCGCGCAAAACGCCGGCTGTATCTGTCGCGGTCGATGCAGCGCAGCACGTACGGCGCGCCGTCGTACAACCCGCCGTCTCGGTTCCTCGACGAGGTGCCGGAGCACCTGGTGGATTGGAAACGCGCGCAACCGAAGTCGTTCACCCCGACCGGCGGCTACCGTTCGTCGTCCTCGCCCGCCGCGTTGCGCGGCATGCCTGCGAAGGCGACCGGCGTCGGCAACCGGGCCATTCCGTCCTTGCAGCCGGGCGACCGGGTCAGCCACGACACTTTCGGCCTTGGCACGGTGGTCTCGACGTCGGGGTCGGGAGACAACGCGCAGGCGAAGGTCGATTTCGGCGCGTCCACCGGCCAAAAGACGTTCGTGTTGCGCTACGCGCCGCTGGAAAAGCTCTAGCTAGATGTGCACGCCGCGCGCGGCGAGGAACGGGATCGGGTTGACCGGCGCCCCGCCGATGCGCACCTCGAAATGCAGGTGCGGCCCGGTTGCGTCGCCGGCGGCGCCGACGAGCGCGATCGGCTGGCCGGCCTGGACGTGGTCGCCGGCCTTCACCAGGAACTTCGACATGTGCCCGTACCAAGTCTGGGTGCCGTCCCAGTCGAGGATTTTCACCACCCGGCCGTAACCGCTCTCGGGCCCGGCGTAGAGCACGGTGCCTTCGACTGCGGCGACGATCCGAGACCCGTACCCGCCGGCGAGGTCGATGCCCTCGTGCATGCGTCCCCAGCGCATCGCGAACGGCGAGCTCAACCCGCCGTAGTTCGGCCGCACCCAACGGTGTTCGTACGCGAGCTTCTCGGCCGCCGCTTTTGCTTTAGCCGCAGCGATTTTGGCCTTCGCGGCGGCCTCGGCGGCCTCCTTTGCGGCCCGCTGCTGCGCGGCTAAGTTGGCGGCCGCGTCGGCGAGAGTCTCTTCGTGCGGTTGCGTGGCGACTGGAGACAGCACACGGTCTGTCGCGGCCGGCACCGAGGCGAGCGGCGTGCGCGCGAGGCCGCGGTCGGCTCGGTCGTCGAGCGTGCGCAACCGCAGGGCGGTGTCGCCGCCCTCGTGCGTCGCGCCGAGGACGCTGCTCGCCGACGCCTCCAACGGCTCCGACGCCTGCGACCCAGGTGCGACCGCCCAAGCGCACACCGCGGACGCCGCGGCGCAGGCGCAGGCCGCGGCGACCGCGCGGCGGCGAACCGATTGCACGAAATGCGTCCTTCGGGTCGAGAGTCGGCCGGGACTGCAGCGAGAGTCGGCCGGGACAGGCAGCGGCGCCGAGGTTAACCCAGCCCGGACCAATTCGGCAAAGCCTGGACGGCGATACGCTCATCGAACGCGGGGAACGAGTGATTTGTCACAACCTTCGAGCGGAGGCGAGCATGGCGGACGCGGGTCGGGCCCGCATCGTCGTCGCCAAGCCGGGGCTTGACGGCCACGATCGCGGAGCGAAGGTCGTGGCGCGAGCTTTACGGGACGCGGGCGTCGAAGTGATCTACACCGGGCTGCACCAGACGCCGGAGCAAATCGTCGCGACCGCCGTTCAGGAGGACGCCGACGCGATCGGGCTCTCGATCCTGTCTGGTGCGCACATGACGTTGTTCGCGCGCGTGCTGGAGCTGCTGCGTGAACGCGACGCCGCTGACATTCTCGTGTTCGGGGGCGGAATCATCCCCGACGCCGACGTTCGAGAGTTGAAATCCCTTGGTGTGGCTGAGATTTTCACGCCAGGCGCAAGCACCCAGTCGATAATCGACTGGGTGCGCGCCAACGTCGGAGTGAAGCCGGCGGCTAGCTGACGCTGCCGCGAGCCGACGGTGTTCAGTGGTGGCCGGGGGCGTCGTCGTTCCCGTGGCCGCCGTTGCCGTTGCCGCTCTTCCCGTGGTTGTCGCCGTTGTGGCCGTGCTCGTCCGCGGTGGCGCTCGGCGCCGGGCTCGCAGACGGCGACACGCTCGCCTGATCGCCGGCTTCGTCGGTGTCCGTGCTGTCGTGCGACTTCTGCACCGTGGCGCAGAACGACGTGATGTCGTCGTCGCTCATGCTCGCGTCGCCGCCGGCGATCCCGGCCAGCTTGCTCTTGAAGCCGACCTGGTCCTGCCGGTTGTGGTCGACGGCGTTCGACCAGGCGGTGCAAAGTCCAAACGCCGCGGGATCGAGTGAGACGACGGCGGACGGCGACGCGGACGCGGACGGTGACACCGACGGTGACACGGAGTCCGACGGCAACGCCGGCCCGGACGGCGCCGCGCTCTCGGAGGTGGACGGCGACGGGTTGACCGTCGGCGACGGGCTGGCGGCCCCGAACTGATGCCCGTGCGCGCGGCCGGTGTCGCTCGCGTGCGAATGGGCGGGCGGCGCGGCGATCAGGTGGTGCGCGATGTCTTGCACGCTGTCCGGTAGCGCGTCGGCGTAGGCGGCGGTGGCGGCGCCGGTGGCCCCCAGCGCGGTGGCGGCGAGAGCTGCGACGATTTTGCCGGTCAGCAGGGAGTTCAGCATGCGAGACCTCACGGGGGTTCGACGGCGAGCCGTAACGGACACGGAATCGAGATGCTCGCGTTGGAAGGCGGCGATGATCTCCCGCTCGCCCGCTAGTTCGGAAGCCGCTGCAGGAGCTGCCGCGGCGCCCAACAAGTCCGCGACGTCGTACCACTCGCCTGATTGCAGGTACTGCGGCGCCAGCGCGTCGGCGCGCTTGTCGAGGCGTCGTGCGCCGAGGATGCGGCGAAATCGCGGTGTCTTGAACATCTCGGCGTGCGGAACGTCGTCCGGCCTCATCGCGTTACAGCTTTCCGCCCGCCGGCGGCGGTTTCACTCGACTGGAGCAGCTCACGCAGCCTGCGCAGGGCGCGATGGCTGGTCACCCGCACCGCCCCAGGGCTTTTCCGGACGACGCGAGCGACGTCGGCCACCTCGAGTCCGGCCACCACCCGCAGCATGACGATCTCGGCCTGGTCGGCCGGCAGCCGCGCGATCAGCGCCAGCGCGGTCTGGGTGTCGATCTGCTCGATCACCGCGGCCGCGGTGTCGTCGGGGGCGGCAGGGGCCGACAGGTCCCCGTTGTCCGAGATCTCGATCGGACGGCGGGCCGCCTGTCGGGCGGCGTCGGTCACCTTGTTGCGCGCGATCGTGTACAGCCACGACTTGAAGCCCGCCTCGTCGCCGGAGAAGCCGGCCAGCCCACGCACGACTTGCAGCCATGTCTCCGACGCCACGTCGTCCGCGATCTTTGGCGCGACCACCCGCAGGTATCGCAGCAGCGCCGGGTGGAGCGACCGCCAGAGCGCGGCGAACGCCTGCTCGTCGCCGGTGCGCGCGGCGGCGAGGGTTTGCTCGAACGGGGAGTCGGCCATAGCTGAGGATTGCATCGGCGCACCGGTGCGCAATCCGTAGCCGGTCCGGCAGGGCTGGGCATGGGCTGGCCGGGTCCGCTCGGGCAGCAGACCCGGCCAGGTCTGGCGTCGGCGCCGGAGGCAGGGCTCGACTGACCTCGACAACGAGACGGCCCGGGCGCCGGTTCAAACCTGCCGCTGGGTAACCTCGCAAGCACACCCGCCGCCGCACCCATCCGCACACCCGCCCGCCCACCAGTAGGGAATCTCGACGTGGACTTGTTCGAGTACCAGGCCAAGGAGTTGTTCGCCGCGCATGGCGTCCCGGTGACCCCGGGCCAGGTCGCGTCGACGCCGGAGCAGGCTCGCGACATCGCAGCGCGACTTGGCCGCAAGGTCGTGGTGAAGGCGCAGGTGAAGACTGGCGGACGTGGCAAGGCCGGCGGTGTGAAGCTCGCCGACGACGCTGCCGACGCGGCGGCGAAGGCGCAGGCCATTCTCGGCATGGACATCAAGGGCCACACCGTTCATCGGGTGCTCGTCACCGAGGCCACCGACATCGCCGAGGAGTACTACTTCTCCTTCCTGCTCGACCGGTCGAACCGCACGTTCTTGTCGATGGCGTCTCGTGAGGGCGGCGTCGAGATCGAGCAGGTCGCGGTCGAAAACCCGGAGGCGTTGGCGAAGGTGCCGATCGACGCGACGATCGGCGTCGATCTCGCGAAGGCCCGCGAAATCGCCGTCGCCGCGAAATACCCGGACGACGTGATCGATGCCGCGGCCGACCTCATCGTCAAGCTTTGGGACGTGTTCGTGAAAGAGGACGCCACCCTCGTCGAGGTCAACCCGTTGGTGAAAACGACCGACGGCAAGGTTGTCGCGCTAGACGGCAAGGTGACGCTCGATGACAACGCCCGCTTCCGGCACGCCGAGCACGAGGCGCTGGTCGACAAGGCCGCCGCCGACCCGCTGGAGGCGCGGGCGAAGGAGGCCGACCTCAACTACGTCAAGCTCGACGGCGACGTCGGCATCATCGGCAACGGCGCCGGCTTGGTGATGAGCACCTTGGACGTCGTCGCGTACGCAGGCGAATCGCGCGGAGGCGTGAAGCCGGCGAACTTCCTCGACATCGGTGGCGGCGCGTCGGCCGACGTGATGGCCGCTGGGCTCGGCATCGTGCTGTCCGACCCGTCGGTGAAATCTGTGCTGGTCAACGTTTTTGGCGGCATCACCGCGTGCGACGCGGTGGCCAACGGGATCGTGGCGGCGTTCGGGAAGTTGCAGGCGTCCGGCGAGGACATCTCGGTGCCGCTCATCGTCCGGCTTGACGGAAACCGGGCGGCGCAGGGGCGGGAGATCCTCGCGAACGCCGGACTTTTCGGCGTGGAGCAAAACGAGACGATGGACGGCGCGGCCGCACGCGCCGCTGAGTTAGCGGCCCGGCAATAGGAGTAACCGACACCATGGCGATTTTTCTTGACCGCAACAGTCGGGTGCTTGTGCAGGGCATCACCGGCTCCGAGGGCAGCAAGCACACTCGTCGGATGCTCGCGGCCGGCACGAACATCGTCGGCGGCACCAACCCGCGCAAGGCCGGCACCACCGTCGAGGTCGACGGCAAGTCGCTGCCGGTGTTCGGCACGATCGCCGACGCGATGGCGTCGACCGGGGCGAACGTCGTCGTCTCCTTCGTGCCGCCAGCTGGCGCGAAGGCCGGGATGATCGAGGCGATCGACTCAGGCATCGGGCTCGCCGTCGTCATCACCGAGGGGATCCCGGTGCACGACAGCACCTCGGCGTGGGCCTACAACGTCGCGCACGGCAACAAGACCCGCATCATCGGCCCGAACTGCCCGGGTGTCGCCTCGCCCGGCCAATCAAACGCCGGCATCATTCCCGCGGACATCACCAAACCAGGCCGCATCGGGCTGGTCTCGAAGTCGGGCACGCTGACCTACCAGATGATGTTCGAACTGCG
>JAICLV010000035.1 GCA_025925185.1 Acidothermaceae bacterium | reverse complement strand
GCGTCGTCAAGGTGGAGTCGGGCGGCCCTGCGGACCGCGCCGGCATCGCCGAGGGCGACATCATCACGGCAATCAACGGCGCGAAAACGCCTGACACGCAAGCCCTTTCGGTCGTGCTGGCAACGATGAAGCCGGGCGACAAGGTGGATGTGCAAATCACTAAGTCCGACGGCTCGCACACGAAGGTCAACGTCACACTTGGCCAGCTCAACGGGGGCTAGCGGCGCCGCGTCCATGGGTAGTAGCGAAGCCACACCCGGCCGACCACGGCGGAGTCGGGGACGGCACCGAACGCGCGGCTGTCGTCGAGGCCGACGTCTGCGTTGTCGGACAGCAGCCACCAACCGCCTTCGACGCGACGAGCGGCGCGCTTCACGAGCAACAAGTCCGACGACGGATGCCGCGCCACCACCACATCTCCGACGCGCACTCGCGCGCCGGACCGCACGAGCAGACAATCGCCCGGCCGAAGCGACGGCAACATCGAATCGCCATCGACGACGAAGGCGCGCAGTCGCAACGGCCACCCGCTGCCCATGATCGCCTCCCGCCCGGAGTCCGGGCTGATGACCGGGGTAGTGTCCGATATAGATCACGAAGGTAAAGACGCGAAAGGAGCGCTCATGCCTCGTTTGAAGTTCCGCTCACACGTGCTCGCCCGAATCCTTACACCCAGCACGGTGGTTCACGCGCATTGCGACCTACCGTGCGGCGTGTACGACCCCGCGCAGGCGCGCATCGAGGCCGAGTCGGTGAAGGCCATCATCGAGAAGTACCAGGCCAACGAAGACCCTGCGTTTCGCACCCGCGCGATCATCATCAAGGAAGAGCGCGCGCAACTGGTGAAACACCACCTGTGGGTCTTATGGACCGACTACTTCAAGCCCAACCACCTCGAGAAGTACCCGCAACTGCACCAGCTGTTCTGGGACGCGACGAAGCTCGCGGGCGCGGCCGGCGTCAAGGGTCAGATGGACCCAGGGGTCGCCCAGCAGCTCCTCGACAAGATCGCTGAGATCGACAAGATCTTCTGGGAGACGAAGAAAGCGTAGGAGCGTCCAGGGCCGTCAAGGCCCGTAACGCTGGGGCGGACGTCGAAACGGCGTCCGCCCCTGCCTTCCCCGCTCATCGCCCGCTCATCGCCCGCTCGCCGCCCGCTCACCGTCCGCTCATCGCCAGACCGAGCGCGACCTGCCGTAATCTGCGGGCATGATTCGGCCCGCGCGCCCGGACGACGTCGACGACATCGTCGTCCTCATCAAGGAGCTCGCCACCTACGAGCGTGAGCCTGACGCCGCGCGGGCGACGCCCGACGACCTGCGTGCCGCCCTGTTTTGCGAGCATCCCGCGCTGTTCGGCCTGATCGCCGAGCACGAGACCGCCGACGGTGCGCAGACCGCCGGATTCGCGCTGTGGTTCTTGAACTTCTCCACCTGGGTGGGCAAGCACGGCATCTACCTCGAAGACCTCTTCGTGCGGCCGCAGTATCGCGGCCACGGCTACGGCAAGGCGCTGCTGCTCGAGCTGACGCGGATCGCGACAGAGCGAGGGTACGGGCGAGTGGAATGGGCGGTGCTCGACTGGAACACCGACGCTCAGGGGTTCTACCGCTCGCTCGGCGCCAGCGCGATGGACGAGTGGACTGTCTGGCGGCTGACCGGCCCGGGACTCGCGGCCGCGAGCAAGGGTGTAGCGGCACCGCACCGGGGTACCGTGAGCGCAGGCCCGCACTGACGGGCCCTGTCCGGGCCCGCCCCGCGGGTGGCGGCGCGGCCGCACCCTCACCAGCGCCCCAGGCGAAGGAGAGCCAAGCCTTGTCGACCACCGAGGGCATCCCGTCGCAGGCCCGTCCAGTACCACCCGACCGGGCGGCCGCGGTCCTCGCCGACGACCGCGAGCGCGGCATCGCCACCGGCGACGACATCGCGACTGGTCGCGACATCGTCGCGGTGCGGCTGCCCGCCACACCGGCGTACCTGGCCGTGCTGCGTACCACCACCGCGAGCCTGGCGGCCCGGCTGGACTTCACACTCGACGAGATCGAGGACTTGCGGATCGCCGTCGACGAGGCGTGCTGCCTGCTGCTCGCCGGTGTGGACCCCGACGCCGAACTGTCGTCGATCTTCGAGATGACCACCGAGTCCATCAACATCACTGTGTCGGCACCGTCGAGTACCGGTCATGGGCCCGCGCGCGACTCCTTCGCGTGGACCGTCCTGTCAGCGCTCGCCGGGCAAGTCGACAGCTGGACCGAACCTGATGGTCGGCAAACGATCGCGTTGGTGAAGCACCGCGCCCGCGGAGCGTCCGAGTGAGTGGCCAGCCGCAGGCGCACGCCGACGACGAGTTGCGCACCACGCCCAGCACGCAAGCTCCGCGCGACGAGCCGGGGCGGCCGGATCACGCCCAGCCCGACGACACCCAGCCGGGGCAGGCGACGGCGGAGACGACCGACCTGAGCGAAGCCGAGAGCGGCCCGCGGCCCGACGACGCGGTCAGCGACCGTGCCCGGGCAAGGCAGCTGTTCGCCGACATGGTCGCGCTGCCCGAGGGCTCTCCTGAGCGGCAGGCGATCCGCGACGAGCTCGTGGAGACGCACCTGCCACTCGTCGAATATCTCGCGCGGCGGTTCCGCAATCGTGGCGAGCTGCACGATGACCTCGTCCAGGTGGCGACCATCGGCTTGATCAAGTCGGTCGACCGGTTCGACCTCGAGCGAGGCGTCGAGTTCTCGACGTACGCGACGCCGACGATCGTCGGCGAGATCAAGCGGCATTTCCGCGACAAGGGCTGGGCGATCCGGGTTCCGCGCCGCCTGCAGGAGTTGAAGCTGGCGCTCGCCAAGGCGACCAGCGAACTCGCGCAACGCAACGGCCGGTCCCCGACGGTCGCCGAACTCGCGACCTTCCTAGAGATGAGCGAGGAGGACGTGCTGGAGGGCTTGGAGTCCGCGAACGCCTACTCCACGGTCTCCCTCGACACTCCGGAAAGCGGCGACTCCGACGCGCTCGCGGTCGCCGACACCCTCGGCGTCGTCGACGAGTCGCTCGAAGGAGTCGAGTACCGCGAGTCGCTCAAGCCGCTCCTTGATCGATTGCCACCGAGGGAGAAGCGCATTCTGCTGCTGCGCTTCTTCGGCAACATGACGCAGTCGCAGATCGCCGCCGAGCTGGGCATTTCGCAAATGCACGTCTCTCGATTGCTCGCCCGAACGCTTGCTCAACTGCGCGAGGGCTTGCTCGTAGACGAGTGACCCCGCCGCGGCGGCCCTGCCGGCCCTGCCGGCCCACGGGACCCACCCCGCGCCGTGTTCGCGACGGCGTCGCCGAGCGCCGCGGTGGTCGACGGCGCGAAAAGCCCGACGAGACCCGCCACGGCACATGCCAACAGCGGAACCGCGAGCCACCACGCCCCGTTGCCCAAGGCGTTGTACGACACCGGCAGCGCCAGCAACTGCACAAGCACGGCGGGTGAACGCGCCCAACGCCGACGGCGTGCCAACCCGCGTGCGACCCATCCCAGCGCGACCGCGGCGATGCCCGCGAGGATCACGACCATCCACGCGTCCATGACGTCGTGCGCGTGATGGCCCGCCGCGACTAGCCCCACCGTGACGACACCGGACGACGCGAACGCCGCCGCCTCGACCGCGACCACGACCGACGCGATCGCCAGCGGCCAGCGCGCACGGCCGGACGCGGCGTCCGGCGCTGGGCTCGGCGCAGCCCCCCTCGACGCCGAGGCGGGAGGCGGGGCGGAACGAGCGTTGTGTGCCACGCGGCAAGCGTAATCGGAAGGGCGGCGCCGCCTGTGGTGATCGCGCAGGCGTACCCTCTGTAGATGCGAGCGTTGGCGGTCACGAACCCCAACGCCACCTCCATGAGCCCCCGCACGCGCGACGTCATCGTCCGCGCGCTGGGCAGCGAGTTGAAGATCGACGTCGTGGAGACCACCGCCCGCGGCCATGCCGCCGACCTCGCCGCGCAGGCGCGCGCGGATGGCTTTGACCTGGTCGTCGCGGTCGGCGGCGACGGCACGGTCAACGAGGTGGTCAACGGCCTGCTGCGAGCAGGTCCCGGCGCCGACGTCCCGCGTCTCGCGGTCGTCCCCGGCGGCAACGCCAACGTCTTCGCGCGAGCGCTGGCGCTGCCCACGGAGCCGATTGAGGCGACCGGAGCGGTGATCGAGCGGTTGCGCGCCGGGCGCGAGCGACGGATCGGCCTGGGACTGCTCGAGACGGACATCATCAACGGCGGCGACGTGCGCTCGCTGCGCCGCTGGTTCACCTTCTGCGTCGGGCTCGGACTCGATGCTGAGGTGGTGCGCGAGGTCGAGCGCCAGCGGGCGGCTGGCGCGCGCGCCACGCCCCGTCTCTACCTACGCACGACGCTCGCCCAGTTTGTCCACACCGACCGCCACCACCCCGCGCTCATGCGCGAACCGCTCGGGTTCGAACAAAGCGATGTGGCCGAGGACGTCACGTCGTCCAGATCGCCGCTGTTTTTGACGGTGATCACGAACACCACCCCCTGGACGTACTACGGAGATCGGCCCCTGGAGCCCACCCCGGAGGCGTCGTTCGACAGCGGGCTGGACATGTTCGCTCTCCGCAGCCTGCGCGCCGTCCGCACTGCTGCGATCATGCGACGGCTGCTCACCGGCAGGCGAGTGCACGGTCGCAGCGTCGTCTCCCGGCACGATGACGAGCGGCTGAAGTTTCGGTCCCGCCGCCCGATCGCAGTGCAGGTCGACGGCGACTACCTCGGCGAGTGCCTCACGGCGACCCTGGCGAGCGTGCCGGAGGCGCTTGCGGTAATCTGCTGAGTCTCGACAGCCGAAAACAGTCATACGACACCGAGTAGACACGATCCGGTCGCTCGGGTTGTCGTGTGTGCGATCCCACAGCGACATATCAGCAAATTCTCGGCCGTCCGCTCTTGCGGGACGCGCGGGAGGCTGATTAAGTCAAGGCGCGGCAACGCGAGACGTGTCATGATCACACTGCCGATCATGGTCGCGGCTCGCGATTTTTGTGGGCGGCGTCACGATCCGCCGATTAGCTGACGAAGTCCGGGGCTGCGGTCACGGGCCGACTCGTTCGGCGCGGTTCGTGAATCGGTTCACAAGATAACGCCGCCGAAGACGAGTGAATCGGCGACCTGAGGGGCACGCTTGCTCCCCGATGGCCCGAAGAGCAGAACCTGCACGGACCGCACAGCAGACAGGAGCGGGGATCGACCCCGCCGACCGCACGAGGAGATGGACCACGATGGACTGGCGCCACCGCGCTGCTTGCCGAGACGAAGATCCCGAGCTGTTCTTCCCGATCGGCAACACAGGTCCAGCCCTTCTTCAAATCGAGCAGGCCAAGGCTGTCTGCCGCCGGTGTGAGGTGGCTGACGCGTGTATCACGTGGGCCCTCGAGACCGGCCAGGATTCCGGCGTGTGGGGCGGCCTGTCTGAAGACGAGCGGCGCGCGCTCAAGCGGCGCGGCGCCCGGCTGCGTCCGCAAACCGTCTAGTCGGCACCTGCCTAGTCCGCGCCCGTCTAGTCCGCGCCCGGCACCGGGATCCGCAACACCGCGGAGGTTCCGCCGTCCAAACGGGCTCGCAGCTCGATCCGCCCCCGCAGGTCCCCTTCCACCAGCGTCCGCACGATCTGCAAGCCGAGTCGGGGCGAGTCTGCCAGTGAGAAGCCGGCGGGCAGCCCCGCGCCGTCGTCGGCGACCTCGATCTCGATTTCCTGCGGTTCGACGCCATCGTGTCGGCGGACCACCACCTCGACCCGCCCGTCACGGCCACGCAGGCCGTGCTCAAGCGCGTTTTGCAGCAACTCGGTGAGCACCAGCGACAGCGGGGTCGCGATCGTCGAGGGCAGCTGACCGAACGAACCCACGCGCTGCGGCACCACCGTGTCGGGCGACAACTCGGCCCCCGCCAGATCGGCGACCATCGCGATCAGCCCATCGGCGATCTCGTCGAAGTCGACCGGTCCGTCGGCGGTTTGCGCGAGCGTGTCGTGCACGACGGCGATCGCGCGCACCCTCCGCACCGCCTCCTCCAACGCCGCGCGGCCCTCGGGTACGTCGAGCCGCCGCGCCTGCAGCCGCAGGAGCGCGGCGACCGTTTGCAGGTTGTTCTTCACCCGGTGGTGGATCTCGCGGATCGTGGCGTCCTTGCTCAGCAGCGCGCGCTCCCGCCGCCGCAATTCGGTGACGTCGCGGAGCAACACCAACGTGCCGACGCGTTCTCCGCCGGGCAGCAACGGGATCGACCGTAGCCGAACCACGACCCCGCGAGCCTCCACCTCCACCTCGGCCTCGCGGCCAGAAAGGCCGCTGACCAACCACGAGATCGGCTCGTCGACCAAGCCTTCGGGGGGCGCCAGCCGCGCGGTCGTCTCTCCGAGATGGACGCCGACGACGTCGCCGGCGAGTCCAAGCCGCCGATACGCGGAAACCGCGTTCGGGCTGGCGTAGGCGACCCGACCGTCGGCGTCGAGACGGAGCAGGCCGTCGCCCGCACGCGGTGAGGCGTCGGAGTCGGCGGCGCCGCCGGGAAACGGGAAGCGGCCCTCGGCGACCATCTTCGCGAGATCGGTGGCGCTCGCCAGGTAGGTCAGCTCGAGGCGGCTGGGCGTGCGCGCGGTCGCCAGATTCGTGTGGCGGGCCACGACCGCGATGACCCGGTCGTCGAAGCGCACCGGGATGGTCTCCTCGCGCACCGGGATTCCCTCACCCCACTCGGGGTCGCCCTCGCGGGCGATGCGCCCCTCGTGCCACGCACGGTCGACCAACGCCCGCTTCCCGTCCGGGATGAGCTGGCCGACCTTGTCTTCGACGTAGGCCGTCTGCGACGTCACCGGGCGGATTTGGGCGACCGCGACGAAGCCCTCGGGGCCGGGCTTGGTCGCGCGCACCCACAACAGCAAGTCGGCGAACGACAGATCCGCGAGGAGCTGCCATTCGCCGACAAGCAGGTGGAGCCAATCAAGCTCGCCCTCGCCGAGGTCGGTGTGCCGACGGACGAGGTCGGCCAGGTCTGGCACCGGCGCGTGAAGTCTTCGCGATAGACCGGGTCAGTCGGGCAACCGCAGACCAGAGGTCGTGTCGAACAGATGCGCGGACGTCGTCTTGGGTCGCAACCCGATCTGCTCGCCCTTTTGCGGGGGCTGGGCCCCGCTCTCGGCGCGCACCACGATGGTGCGACCGTCGTCGAAGCCCTCGAACTTCGGCGTGACGTATGCGTAGGAGTCGGAACCCAGCTCCTCGACGACCTCGACGGTGGCGACCAGGCCATCGGTCGGCGAGACGATGTCCCAGCCCTCCGGGCGAACGCCGAGCGTCACCTTGTCGCCGGTGACGTTGGCGCGCTGGGCCGGCGTCAGCGGGATCTGCGCGGCCGACAACGCGATGCCGGCCTCGGTGACGGGCAGGTCGATCAAGTTCATCGCCGGGCTGCCCATGAAGCCCGCGACGAAGACGTTGACCGGGTGGTCGAACAACGTGCGCGGCGTGTCGCACTGCTGCAGGACGCCGTCCTTCAAGACGGCGACCCGGTCGCCCATGGTCATGGCCTCGACCTGGTCGTGGGTGACGTAGACGGTGGTGACACCGAGCCGGCGCTGCAGCGACGCGATCTGGGTGCGGGTGGCGACGCGCA
This sequence comes from Acidothermaceae bacterium, assembly GCA_025925185.1. Next base: position 10,071 of record JAICLV010000035.1, on the reverse strand, counting down.
GCTTGGCGTCAAGGTTCGACAGCGGCTCGTCCATGAGGAACACCTGCGGCTGCCGGACGATCGCGCGGCCCATCGCGACACGCTGCCGCTGGCCACCCGACAACCGGGCGGGCTTGCGGTCGAGGTAAGGCTCGAGGTCAAGCAGCTTCGCCGCCTCGAGCACCCGCTGCTTGATCTCCGCCTTCGGGCGCTTCTTGATCTTCAGGTGGAAGCCGATGTTCTCGGCCACGGTCATGTGTGGGTAGAGAGCGTAGTTCTGGAACACCATCGCGATGTCACGGTCTTTGGGCTGGACGTCGGTGACGTCGCGGTCGCCGATGAAGATCTGGCCCTCGTCAACGGCCTCGAGACCGGCGAGCATGCGCAGCGCGGTGGACTTTCCGGAACCGGAGGGACCGACCAGCACCATGAACTCGCCGTCCTGGATCTCCAGTTCGAGCGCGGAGACGGCGGGCGTCGAGGTGCCGGGGTAGATGCGGGTGGCGTTGCGGTATTCGACCTGGGCCATGTGAGGCGCTCCTGGGGCGGGCGAGCGGATTAACGGGTGCAGTACGGAGCGTGCCATCAATCCGGGGTGTCGGCAAGACCTAACGCGACCCTAATTCGGCCGTCTGCGGCGACCAGTAACTCGCGCGCCCGATCGGCGCGCACATTGGCAAGCAACGCCACGATCGCGGTCTTGGCATCGCCACCGGCGGCGTCAAGCGCGCGTGCGGCGTCCGTGTCGCTCGCGTCGGTCGCTTGGACGACGGCGCGCAGCGCCCGACGGCGCAGCTTGGCGTTGTCGGCGACAACGTCGACCATCAAGTTGCCGTAGGTGCGGCCGAGCCGGACCATCGCGATCGTCGAGAGCGTGTTGAGGGCGGCCTTTTGCGCGTCACCCGCCTTCAGCCGGGTCGAGCCGCTGATGATCTCCGCGCCGGTGTCGATCTCCACAGCGAGGTCCGCGAGGCCGGCGAGCGGGGAGCCGGTGACGCAGGTGAGGGCGACGGTCGGCGTGCCCGCGGTTCGCGCCGCCTCGAGCGCGCCGATCACGTAGGGCGTGCGCCCGCTCGCGCTCACCCCGACCACGACATCGACCTGGGACGACCCGAGCGCGCGCACCTCTGCCGCGCCCTGCGCGGCGTCGTCCTCGTAGAACTCACGGCCCTGCGTCATCGCGTCGACGCCACCGGCGAAGGCGGCCACCACACGGCCCGAAAGCCCGTAGCTCGGGCCGATCTCGGCGGCGTCGAGCGCGGCGAGCCGGCCCCCGGTGCCAGCGCCGGCGTAGATCAGCCGACCCCCTCGCGTGAGTTGGCCCGCGACGAGGTCGGCGGCGGCGCTGAGCTGCGCCGCCACGGTGGCGAGCGCGCGGGTGACGGCGTCGTGGTCGGCGATGAAGAGCTCGACAAGGCGCGGCGTCGGCCAGGTGTCGAGATCGGCGAGCCCGGTGCGCACGGCCTCGGTCGGTAGGGCGTCGAGTGACGTGGGATCCGCGTCGGACACCGGTAGGTCGCTCCTCGATAACGTCTTGGATTTGGTCTGGACCAATCAGGCATCCGGGGTAGACACCGCGATTGGTCTAGTCCACAATCGGCCTCGGAGTCAGGCAGCCAACAAGTCAGGGGACATCGCGTGGCCATCATCTCCGCACCGCGGCTGCTGGTCGAGGGCGCCCTGCGCGGCCCGGGCGCGCTGGTGGTGGAGGGCGGCGTGATCCTCGACGTGTTGGAGGGACGCCCTGCCCCGGCCGCCGACCACGTCGCGTTGGAGAGCGGCCTCCTGTCGCCGGGCCTCATCGACGTCCAGATCAACGGCTGCTTCGGCGTCGACTTCGTGCAGGCCACCGACGACGAGTGGGAGACCGTGTGCGGCGCGTTGCCGGGCTTCGGCGTGACCGCGTTCCAGCCGACGTTCATCACAAACCCGATCGACGCGATGGTCGCGGGATTGCGCCGATTCGCGGCCGTGCGGCCGCGGCTGGAGGCGGCGGGCGGCGCGCACCCGGTCGGCGTGCACATCGAGGGTCCGTTCATCTCGCCGGAACGGCGCGGCGTGCACGATGTGGCGTTCATGGTGGCGCCGACCGCGGCGAACCTGGACGCGCTGATCGACGACCCGGGGGTGCGCGAGCAAATCACCATGCTGACGTTGGCTCCGGAACTGCCAGGTGCGCTCGAGGCGATTCGGCGACTCAGCGCGGCCGGCATCGTCGTCTCGGTCGGCCATTCCGACGCCACCGGCGCGCAGGTGCACGACGCGGTTGTCGCCGGCGCGCGCATGGTGACCCACATTTTCAACGCCCACCGGGGTTTTAGCCATCGCGAGCCCGGGGTCTCGGGCCAAGCGCTCTACGAGTCGGCGATGACGATCGGGCTCATCGCCGACTTCCGGCACGTGTCGGCGGAGGCGTGCGCGATCGTGTTGAACGCGGCGCCGGGCCGGGTCGCGCTGGTGACCGACGCGGTAGCGCCGGCCGGGATGCCACCCGGCATCTACGAGCTTGGCGGTCAGCAGATCCAGGTGTCACCTGACGAGCCGTTGGCCCGCAACCTCGACGGCACCATTGCTGGCGCGGCGATTTTTCTTGACCAGGCGGTGCGAAACCTAGCCGGGATCGGCCGAAGCGTGGCCGAGGTGTTGTCAGCCGCGTCGACCGTGCCGGCCGATGTTCTGGAACGACCGGACCTCGGTCGGTTGGCGGCCGGCGCGCGCGCCGACATCGTGTGGTGGAGCGACGACCTGCACCCGCGACGCACCTGGATCGACGGCTCCGAGGTCTTCCGCGCGGAAGACCGGCGCGCGTTGCGCGACGACGCCATCACGCGGTAGCCCTGCGCGCACCTCGCGCGCCACCCCTCGCACCCGCTGCCGCACCCGCCCGCCGCGCGCCGACTGTGCGGCTTCGGTCGTGTCAGCCGACGAAATTCGACCGGAAGTGCACTCTCGGTGAAACGCGCTGGCGCGTCTCACCAGGTCTTGGTGACTTTGCGCAAACCGCGCGGCGCGTCGGGGTCATGGCCGTGCGCCACCGACAGCTCCCGCGCCAGCATCTGCAGCGGGATGATCTCAACGATCGGCGAAAGCTCTTCTGGAATGCCTGCAGGCAAAGGCAATCTCGCCGCCTTCGGCGCGAGCGGCCCCGCTGGTCCGACAATCGTGAGGTCGGTCTCCAACTCGACGAGCCGCTGGATCACTGGCTCGATCGCCTGCCCGCTGCGCCCACCCGGATCGATCGCGATGACCGCACTCCCCCCGTGCAGCATCGCCATCGGGCCGTGCAGCAGGTCGGCCGCGGAGAACGACTGCGCCGACAAATAACTCGTCTCCATCAGCTTCAGCGCGGCCTCACGCGCCGTCGGGTAGGCGTAGCCGCGGCCGGTGACGACAAGCCGCTCGACGTCGATCAGCCGTCGTGCGGCGGTGCGCACCGGCTCGACGTCCGCCACCACGCTCGCCGCCGCGTCGGCCACCCCTGGCGCCGCTCCTGAACCTTCGCGGAGCGCGTCGACCAGCAGGTACAGCGACAATAGTTGAGCGGTGTAACTTTTCGTCGCCGCCACCGCCTTCTCAGGACCGGCGAGCACGTCGACGTGCAACTGCGCCGCCAGCGCCAAGGGCGAGTCGGGAGCGTTGGTCACCGCGAGGGTGAGGGCGCCGCACTCGCGCGCGGTCGTCAGCGAGCCGACGAGGTCCGGCGACCCGCCCGACTGGCTGACCGCGATGAACAGCACGTCGCGCAGATCGGGCCGCGCGCCATACGTCGTCATTGTCGACGGCGACGCGAGCCCGGCCGGCCAGCCGAGCAGGATCTCGAACAAGTACTTGGCGTATAGCGCGGCGTGGTCGCTGGTGCCGCGCGCCGCGAGCAACGCGAAGCGCGGCCGACGCTTCAAAATCTCGGACGACGTGGCGCGGATCGCGGGCCATCCGTCGTCCAAGATGCGGGCCAAAACCGCTGGCTGCTCGGCAATTTCACTGGCCATCAACCGGCCGGGCTCCGGTTGCCCCGTCCTCGGCGCCACGCTCATCGGACTGCCCACCCTCCGTCACGATAGGCGCCAGTCGCCGCGGCGAGGAGGTGAAGCGCGCCGAACTCTGGCGTCCTCGCCGGCTCGACGGCGCCGGTCCCCGCGACGAACGCTTCACGGATGCGGGCGTTGCCGAAGATGCCGCCGTGCATCGCGACCGGCAGGTCGTCGCCGAGCTTGGCCCGCAGCGCCGACGCCATCGTGACCAGCGCTTGCGACGCGTCGTCCAGAATTTGGACGACGACCGGGTCGTCGAGTTGCATGACGACACGGGCCACCCGTGCGACGAGCTGTCGGTCGCCTGGGTTGCTGTGCACGAGCCGCACGATGGCGTCGAAGTCGAGCCCGTATGCCGTGGTGACGGCGTCCTCGAGCGTGACGCTCTTCGCCCCGGTGCCGTCATGGGAGCGCAATGCCGCGCGCAGCGCGCGATTCGCGATGGAGTAGGCGCTGCCCTCGTCGCCGAGCAGGAACCCGTGGCCGCCGACGCGGGCGGCGCGACCAGAGGCGTCACGGCCGAACGCGTTCGAGCCGGTGCCGGCGATGACGACGATGCCGGGCCCGCCGTCGAACGCGCCGAGCAGCGCGACCTCGGTGTCGTCGGCGACCGCGATGTCGACGCCGGTCGCTGCGCTCAGTTTGTCTTGCAGAGCGCGGCCTTCGGCGGCTCCACGCAGCCCGGCAAGGCCGAGCCCGGCGGCGGTCGCGCCGGACTCCTTGACGAGCAGCACCAGCCGCTCGAAAGCGTCGTCATGTAGGAGCAGGTTGAGCGGACCGTCATCGAACCTGGCGACGAGCGCGCCATCACGCATCAGCACCGCGCGGGTACCGGTGCCCCCGGCGTCGACGCCGAGGATCCGTGGGGCGCTCACCAATGTCTCCTGCCGCAGCTCGTGGAACGACTTCTTCAGGTGTAACAGGTCTAGACCTCTTGGTGTGACCAAAGGTAGCACAGGCCTGCCCGGCGTTAGCCCTTGACCGCTCCCGCGGTCAATCCTGCGGCCACCCGGTGCTGAATCGCGAGGAAGAGGCCCACGATGGGCAGGCCGATCAACGTGGCGCCCGCCATCAAGGGACCCCACTGCGTTCCGCGCAGCGTCGTGAACGACGCCAACCACACGGTGACCGTCTCGTGGTTCTGTTTCAGTAACACGTAAGCCAGGATGTACTCGTTCCAGGCCTGAATCGCCGCATAGATAGACGTGGCGACAAAGCCGGGTGCGACGAGCGGCACCAGAATCCGCATGAAGGCGCCGAGCCGCGAGCAGCCGTCGACCATCGCCGCTTCCTCGAGTTCCGGAGGCACCGCGAGTACGAAGCCCCGAAGCATCCACACGGTGTAGGGGAGGACGAAGGCGAAGTACGCGAGGATGAGTCCAAACAAGTTGTCGGTGAGATGCACCCGAGCGAGCATGACGTACATCGGGATGATCAGCGCCACGAGCGGGATCATCTGCACCATGATGATGATGATCATCATGGCCTTGCGCCCGTAGAACTTGAATCGAGCGATCGCCACCGCGGCGAGAAAGGCAACGACCAAAGAGAAAGAAACGGTGCTGGCCACGACGACCACGCTGTTGCGCACCGAGCTCCAAAAGAACGGTCGGTCGATGGCGTTGCGGAAGTTGCCTAAAGTCGGAGAGGTCGGGAACCACGTCGGTGTGCTGCCCTGAATCTGGTTCCCGTGCTTGAACGCCGTCGTCACCATCCAGTAGACCGGGAAAATCATGACAACGAAGACCAGCAGCCCGAGGACGTTGTAGCCCAACTGCTTCGTCGTGTTGCGCTTGGCGGAGCGAACCGTTGGTTTCGGCCTGGGCGAACCGGCTCGAGAGGGCTGGGTGCCAGCCCGCGCCGGTCTCGTCGTCGTCATTCGACCTCACCGATCCGCAGCAGCTGGCGAATATAGAAGTACGCTGCGACCAGCAGGATTATCACGATGACCATGGCGATCGCGGCGCCCTTGCCATACTGGCCGACGCCGAACGACTCCTGATACGAGTAGATGCTCATCAAGTAATAACTCGCGGAAGGCCGCGTGTTGAGCATGATGTATACCTGGTTGAAAACTCCGAAGTCCCAGATGATCGACAAGCTGGTCACGATAAGGAAAAGCGGCTTGACGATCGGGTAGATCACGCTGCGGAAGACCCGCCACGGCGAGGCGCCATCGACGCGTGCCGCCTCCTCGAGCTCGACCGGCACCTGGCTAATCCCCGCATGCAACGATATGACGACGAACGGGAGCGCTCCCCAGATCACCAGCGCGCTGATCACACCGAAGCCGGACACTGTGCTGCGGAACCAGTCGTGGCGATCGAAGTCCCCGAAGTGCAGTACGTGCGTCAACAGGTAGTTCAAGACGCCGGACTGCTGGTCGACGAGCCACTGCCAAACGGTGATCGCGACGACCACCGGCGTGGCCCAAACGAAAACCATGCCCGTGTTGACGATCACGCGGACCCAGCCGCTGACCTTGCGCAGCAACAAGGCGATCAATGTGCCCAAGAGCATGGTCATCGCGACGTTGAACGCGGTGAAGACGACGGTGCGCTGAAGGATCGCCCAAAATTGCGAGTCGCCAAAGATGTCGCGGTAGTTCTTCAGGCCGAGCCAGTTCGTCTTGTGGCTGATGATCTCGGCCAGCGAGTAGTGCTGAAACGACAGCACGATGAGCCGGTACAACGGATACCCGAGCACCGCGGCAATGACGAGAACGGCCGGCGCCATCAGCAGATAGGGCACGGCGCCCGACAACGTCGGGCGCCGTGCCGTTAGCCGCCGAGGAGACCGCCGCTGGGCCGTGAGCAAGTCGCTCTGCGTCCCGGCGGCACTCATCGTTCTTCTCCTTGTGCGAGTTGGAGCTAATCAGTGTTTTCCGGCCACGAAGGGCTAGTGTCAGCTGCCGTTGAGCAGACCCTCGATCGTGCTGTCGGCAGCCTTCGTGGCGGCGTCGACGGACTTCTGCCCGTTGAGGATCGACACCAGCATGTCAGGAAGCACGTTCTGCTTCTCGACGCTCACCCAGTTCTTCGCCGCCGGCGTGAACCAGCTGTTCTTCGCCGCGTCGGCGAACGGCTTGAGTGTCGGGTTTGCGCCCGCCTCGTCCAGCAGCGTCGTCATGTTCGGCAGGTTGCCAGCCTTGATCAACGCCTTCTCGCTGTCGGTGTCGATGAAGATCTTCATCCAGGCCTCCGACCAGTCCTTGTGCTTGGCCGAGACCGGGATCGCCAGGTCGGAGCCACCGAGGAACGTCGACATCCCCTTACCGGCAGCGAAACCAGGAAGCGTCATCGTGGCGATCTTGCCCTTGAGCGATGGGTCGCCACCGGTGCCCTGGTCGTTCGGCGCGGCTACGATCGCGCCAGGAACCCAGCCCGCGTCATAGATGGCGGCGGCCTGCTTCTTGACCATGACCGTGTACTGGTTGGGGTGAGCCTCGTCGGTGTCGATCGGCGCCTTCGAGCAGCTCTTCACCAGGTCGACCCACTTGGAGATGCCTGCTTGGGCCTCCTGGGAGTTGAGGTCGGCGGTCCACTTGCCGCTGGAGTCACTCTTGGCGATGTCGCCACCGTTGCCGTAGACGAAGCCCATCGCCATGTACCAGTACTTGCCCGGGATGTAGAAGGCCGAGAAGTTCTTGTCGGTGGACTTGGCCTGGACGGCCTTGCAGCCACTGATCAGGTCGTCGATCGTCGCCGGCGTCGTCGACGCGCCAGCCGCCGACCACAGGTCCGAGCGGTACGAAATACCGCGCGACCCGGCGTAGTAGGGCACGCCATAGACCTTGCCGTCGAGCACCGCCGAGTCAGCGAGGCCGGTCAGCCAGTTGTCGGAGTTGTCGAACTTGCCCTTGTCGGCCGTGAGATCGGCGAAGGCGCCGTCGATCATGTACTTGGCCATCTCGGTGTTGCCCATTTCGATCACGTCAGGCGCGCTGTTCGCGGCCAGCTGCGTGTCGAACTTGGTCAGGTGGTCGCCCCAGGTTTGATATTGAACGTCGACCTTGACGTTGGGGTATTGCTGGTTGAACGCCGCCGTCGTACTCGCCACGAGGTCGGGCCAGCCGGTCTGCGCGTCCGTCTGCAGCCAGACCGTGAGCGTGCCACTCGCGGACGTGTCTGCCCCGCCGCTCGCGCCGCCGCTCGCGCCGCCGGTCGAGGGTGCGGTCGACGTCGCCGAAGTTGTTGTGCTGCCTGTCGGGCCCGACGAGCTGCCCGAATTCGAACTGCTGCTGCACCCTGCAACAGCCAATGCCGCGGCAATGCCCACCGCGGTCAGGATCCGAGCTTTCACGCGCGTCCTCCTCGAAGATCACGATGGCCGAGCACGCCCGGGTCTCGGCACCGATTGGTTTAGACCAATGGCGAGGCTGGCATAGACCACTGAGGGTGTCAAGAGGCTGTCGACCACAGCCTTGATGTCGTGTCGCAACTGTGATCTGGCGCCGATCCGCCGGTGGTCAAGGGGAGATCGCGCTCTCACATGCCTCGCGTGTCCGGCTCGGCAGCGCCCGTCGTCCGCCACGCTGGTCTAGACCAGTCTGGAGAGCGGGAGGCCTCCTGGTCTCGGCGGCGCTGGTCTCGTACGCTCGTCCCGGACCACGACCCCGAAAGTGACGGCGACAAAGTGTCGGCTACCTCTTCGCCTGCGTCTGCAGAGGACGCGGGCTTCGGCGAACCGCGGGTGCCCAAGTACTACGGGCTGAAGCGGCATCTGCTGGAGATGACGCAGACGCTGCCGCCGGGGAGCCCGGTGCCGCCCGAGCGCACGCTCAGCGTCGAGTTCGGCACGTCGCGGACGACGGTGCGGCAGGCGCTCCAAGAGCTCGTCGTCGAAGGCCGGCTTGAGCGAATTCAGGGCAAGGGCACCTTCGTCGCGAAACCGAAAGTCGCCCAGGCGCTGCGGCTGACCAGCTACACCGAGGACATGCGCGCGCAAGGGCTCGAGCCCACATCGACGCTGCTCGAGGTCGGCTACGTGGTCGCCGACGACACGCTCGCCGAGAAGCTCGACATCAAGCCGCGCACCCGCGTCGTCCGGATTGAGCGACTGCGGCTGGCGAACGGCGAGCCGATGGCGATCGAGACGACGCACCTTGCGGCGCAACGGTTTCCCGGGCTGCGGCGGAACTTGGTGAAGGCGCACTCGCTGTACGCGGTGCTCGATGAGAAGTACGGCGTGCGGCTGCGCGAGGCCGAGGAGACCATCGAGACGGTGCCGGCGCCGCCGCGCGAGGCGCACCTGCTCGGCACCGACGTCGGGTTGCCGCTGCTGCTGCTTTCGCGCCACAGCATCGGCGAAGACGGCCGACCGGTCGAGTTCGTGCGCTCGATGTATCGCGGCGACCGCTACAAGTTCGTCGCGCGTCTGCAACGCCCCACCCCCAGCTGACCCCCGCTGCCCCGAGTTGATCACGTTCAGGGGGTCAGCAGGTCCGAAGGCGCCTCCACAGGCCTCGCTCGGGACGAGTTCAGGTACTTAACGTGATCAACTCGGGGGCGGAGGCGGGGAGTAGCTGCAGGGCTACGCGACCAGGCCGAGGCGGCGCAGCTCGACCGTGAGGTCGTGCGGGTTGGTCGACGCGGCCATCGCGGCCTCGAGCGTCACAGCGCCGTCGCGGATCAGCGCGACCAGGTGCTGGTCGAAGGTCTGCATGCCGTAGTAGGCGCCCTCGGCGATCAGATCGTTCATCAGCGCGGTCTTGTCGGGCTCGCTGATGGCCTCGGCGATGCGGCCAGTGTTGATGCAGACCTCCATCGCGACGCAGCGGCCCTCGCCGTCCGACCGAGGGACCAGGCGCTGGCAGACGATGCCGCGCAGCGCGCCGGCCAACGACAACCGGACCTGCTTTTGCTCGTGCGGCGGGAAGAAGTCGATGATCCGGTTGACCGTCTCCTGGGCGTCGGTCGTGTGCAAGGTCGACATGACGAAGTGACCGGTCTCGGCCGCGGCCAGACCCGCCTTCACCGTCTCGTGGTCACGCATCTCACCGACGAGGATGACGTCGGGGTCCTGCCGCATGGCTGCGCGCATCGCGGTGACGAAGTCCTCG
>JAICLV010000213.1 GCA_025925185.1 Acidothermaceae bacterium | reverse complement strand
TCGTCGCCGCCGGGCGAGGTGGCTGCGGCCGCGGCGCTGCCGTTCCACATCGTGCCTTCGAGCATGGGCCGGCGGCTTCGCAGGCTCGGACGACGTGTGGTCAAGCGGTGGCGCAGGTCGATCCAGATCCGCGTCGTCAGCAGCACATTGATCGTGTCAGCGGTCGTCGTCGCGTTCTTGGGCTTCGTGGTGTTGGAGCAGGTGAAGTCCGGACTGTTGCAGGCGAAGGTCCACTCGTCGTCCAACGAGGAGCTCAACGGTCGCGGCACCGCGCAGCAATATCTGAGCCAGGGCACCGGGATCAACGCCTTGCAGACCACCGTGCAAAGCCTCAGCGCTCAGCAATCGCGGCGGCAGGCGGGCGGCTACGAGGTCGTCGGCTACGTCGAGATCGCCGGCAAGGTGTCGACGTCGCAGCCGGCCAAGAGCAGCGACTTCGACGCGAGCAGCATCCCGCAGAAGCTGATCGACGAAGTCAGCAAGGGCGACGCGCAGTATTACTACACCTACACGACCATGCGCTTCACCGACGGCTCGCCGAGCAAGCCCGGCCTGGCCATCGGCAGCTCGATCAGTGCGAACAACAACCGGTTCCAGATCTACTACGTCTTCTCCCTGGAGCAAGAGGCGCAGACGCTCGCGTTGGTGTGGCGCACCTTGCTGCTGAGCGGCATCGCGATCGTCGTGCTTCTCGCCGGCATCGCCTGGCTGGTCACGCGGCAGGTCGTGACGCCCGTTCGCATGGCGGCGCGCATCGCCGAGCGACTCGCCGACGGGCGCTTGCAAGAGCGCATGCGCACCAAGGGCGAGGACGACCTCGCCCGGCTCGCCGCGTCGTTTAACAAGATGGCCGAGTCGCTGCAAAGACAGATCCGCCGGCTGGAGGACCTGTCGCGAATTCAGCGCCGGTTCGTCTCCGACGTGTCGCACGAATTGCGCACCCCGTTGACCACTGTGCGCATGGCCGCCGACGTCCTTTTCGAGGCACGGCAGCAACTCGACCCCGCGTCGGCGCGGTCGGCGGAGTTGCTGCAAACGCAACTCGACCGCTTCGAGTCGCTGCTCGCCGACCTGCTCGAGATCAGCCGGCACGACGCCGGGGCGGCGTCGCTCGAGTCCGACGCGATCGACATCCGCGACCTGGTGCGGCGCGTCGTCGACGCCACCGAGCCACTCGCCGCCCGCCGTGGCAGCGCGGTCAATCTGCACTTGCCGAAAGAACCGTGCGTGTGCGAGGCCGACGGCCGCCGGGTGGAGCGCATCTTGCGCAACCTGCTGGTCAACGCGGCCGAACACGGCGAAGGCCAGCCGATCGACGTCTACGTCGCCGGCAATAGCGACGCCGTCGCGGTGGCGGTGCGCGACCACGGCATCGGCCTTCGCCCTGGGGAGGCGTCGCTGGTGTTCAACCGGTTCTGGCGCGCCGACCCGGCACGCGCTCGCACGACCGGTGGCACCGGCCTCGGTCTGTCGATCGCGTCGGAGGACGCGCGTCTGCACGGTGGCCGGTTGCAGGCGTGGGGCGAACGTGGCCGCGGCTCGCAGTTCGTGCTCACCCTGCCGCGCCGCGTCGGCGGGCTTTTCGCGGCGTCTCCGATCGCGCTCGAGCCGACCGTCGACATCGTCGAGCCGCCGGCCCCGCAGGCGCCGCCGCTGAAGCCCGCCGACGTCACGAACATCCGCTCGGTCACCGGTCCGAGGTCGTCATGAGCCTTCGGGTGAGAAAGCGTCTGACGCCGTTGCGCGCGGCGATTTGCCTGCTGGCCGCCGGAATTCTCGCCGCCGGCTGCACGGCGATCCCCACCAGCGGCGCGGTGCACGCGGCCGGCGCGCAAAAGAACGACAACGAGCCGCCGTCACGGGTTGTGTTCCAACCGCAGGGACCGGTCGAGGGCGCGTCGCCGACCGACATTGTCGATGGTTTTCGCTTTGCTAGCGCAGATTTCGCCGACATCAGCATCTCCAGGTCGTTCTTGGTCGACCCCACGTGGCAGCCCGATCAGGGCGTTCGCGTCGTCGACGAGCAAAGCGGCCCCGCGACCTTCACGCCGCAGGGCGATCACGCCACCGTGCGCTACGTCAATCACTGGATCGGCACGATCTCAACGGACGGCACCTACCAGCCGACGACCGGCAATCAGAGCGTCGATTACACCTACGAGCTCACCAAGGACCCGAAATCCAAAGGGCAATGGCGCATCGTCAACCCGCCGCCGTACCTCATCTTGCCGCCGAGTCGCGTCAACGCGACCTTCAACGCCGGATACCTGTACTTCTTGAGCCCCCGCAACGACCAAGTGCTGGTGCCGATCCGGGTCTTCCTGCCAATCACCGGCACCGACTCCGCGCGCGAGTTGGTGTTGCAGTTGTTGTCGGGTCCGCCGAAGTGGTTGAAGGACGCGGGCATCACGAGCGCGATCCCCAGCGGCACCCAGTTGCAAGCCGTCACGCAGTCGCGTGATGACGGCGTCGTCACGGTCAACCTGTCGCCGGAGATCGCAAGCCTGAGCCCGGCCGATCGAGACGCGGCGTCCGCGCAGTTGGTCTACACATTGCAGGGCTACGGCGGCGGCCAGTTCAAGATCGAGGCGGCCGGGCAGCCGATCGAGAACAGCCACCACGTGTCGCTGCAAACCACGAAGACGTGGAGCGCGTACGACACCGACTCGCTCGCCGCCGGTTCGTTCTTCTTCATCGGTGCCGACCATCGCACCCGCAACGCGAGCGGCCTGCCGATCCAGGGCGACGCGGGCAGCGGCACGGTGAAACTGCTCTCCGCCGCCGTCGCGCCGAAGGCGTCGAACAGCCCCGGCCCCGACCTCATCGCCGGTGTTGACTCCGACGGGTCGACGCAGCACCTCTACGTGGGCACGATGGCGCAACCGAAGCGGGTCGACTTCGGCGCGTCGTTCACGACGCCGTCGTGGGACATGTTCGGCAACGTCTGGACAGTGCGCACCGAGACGCCGGCGAGCGGCCAGGAGGTGCGAGTCAGCCCGGTGACCCAAGCCGGCACGACGAAGTTCATGACCGTGGGCGACAAGGAGCTGGCCGCGTCGCAGGTCATCGAGACGTTGCGGGTCTCGCGCGATGGCACCAGGGTCGCGGTGATCGCGAAGTCGGTGCCGTCCGGCACCCAAGTGTTGATCGGTCACGTTGTGAAGACCGCGCAGGGCGAGTCGATCGAGGGCTTCTACCCGGTCGCGCCGTCGCTCGTTGCTGTGCCCGACGGCGTCGCCTGGGCGTCGGCCACGAAACTCCAGGTGCTCGCCACCGCGTCCGGTGCGACCAGCCCGTCGATTTGGAGTGTCGACGTCGACGGCTGGAGCCAGGAGCAGGTTCCGTCGCCCGCCGTCGACGTGGTCTCGATCGCGAAGGCGCCCGGGGAGCCG
>JAICLV010000244.1 GCA_025925185.1 Acidothermaceae bacterium | reverse complement strand
GGGACGTACGTCGCGGCCGGCCGGGAATTGCCGCTGTCGGTCTCATCGAACGGCGAGTCGGACGCGTTTGCGTCGTCCGCCCCGGTCTTTGGCGAGCGCACCTCGACGGCGCGGGGGCGGTTGGGGTCGCGGCGCAGGAAGCCCTTCTTCTCCAGGGTTGCGAGCTGGTGGGCGACGCTTGAGGTGGAGGTGAGGCCGACCGCCTCGCCGATCTCGCGCATGCTCGGCGGGTAGCCGCGCCGCTCGACGGAGTCGCGGATGACGTCGAGCACCTTGTGCTGCCGCGGCGTGAGACCGGTGGCGTCGGGCGGGCCGTCAGGGAAGTCGGCCACCGTGTTCGGCCCTGACTTGCTCTCGCTCCGCGCCATCTCGCGCTCCTTCGGTTGGTGATCTCCGGTGAGACGTTAGCCCGTTCCGGCGGCGCGTTCAAACATTTGTTCGAACGTGTCTCGCTTTTGTCGGACGGCTGCGGTAGAACTCGTACATGCGTTCGATCGAACACCCGTTCGAGACCTCTACTTCCCCGGAGGCTGGCATGACCGCGCTGCTTGATCTTGATTTCGCGCCCCTTACTGATCCTGACGTCGACCCCGCGGTATTCGCGCCGCTGCCCATCACTGACGTCGAGCCGTTCGCCCGGCCCCGGCTACGGCTGGTGTTTGACGAGTCTGGACGACGCGGCGGCGCGCCCGCTATCCCGGCGCGGCAGGCGCCGCTGCGGCTCACCCGGCGCGGGCGAGTTGCCGCGGTGCTCGGGCTGGTGTTGCTCGCCTCGCTGGTGAGCACGCGGGTGTTCGCACTCGCTACAGGGCCGGCGAGCGGCCGCTCCGCGGCGGCTGCGCCGGCTGGGCCGATGACCGGTTCGACCGTCGTCGTGCAGCCGGGCGACACGCTGTGGGCCATCGCCTCCCGAGTCGCGCCGAAGGCTGACCCACGCGTGACGGTGCAGGAGATCATCGACCGCAACGGCCTGGTCGGGGCGTCGGTGCGGGCCGGCCAGGTGCTCGTCCTGCCGTCCTGATCGCGACACGCCGACGTGCCGACGGCGACACGCCAGCGCCTTCTACGGCGACACGCCGACGGGCCAGCGAACTTCGGTGAAGCCCTTGCGCCATAGGTCCATCCGGCCTAACGTTGCGCCCCTACATCTAGTAGTTACACGGATGTAAGTCATCCACAGGTTGTGCTCAGGCCGAGGGGGCTTGAGCACAGGCTGAGGCCGAATTGCACAGGTCGTTGCACAGCTGGATCCACAGCTGGGCCGGCGGCGGGGTTCGTCAGGAGGTGCCGAAGACATGTACTGCCCGTTCTGCCGGCACTCCGACTCCCGCGTCATCGACAGCCGGGTCGCCGACGATGGCACCGCGATTCGCCGCCGCCGGGCCTGCCCTGAATGCGGCCGCCGGTTCACCACGGTCGAGACCGCCGCGCTGGCCGTCGTCAAGCGGTCGGGCGCGAGCGAGCCGTTCTCCCGGGCGAAGGTGGCCGACGGCGTGCGCAAGGCGTGCCAGGGCCGGCCGGTCGACGAAGACGCGTTGGCCCGCCTCGCCCAGCGGGTAGAAGACGACTTGCGCGCCACCGGCGCGAGCGAGATCTCGACCCAAGACGTCGGGCTGGCCGTGCTGGAGCCGCTGCGCGAGCTCGACGAGGTGGCGTTCCTGCGGTTCGCCTCGGTCTACCGGGGGTTTGAGTCCCTCGACGACTTCGAGTCCGAGATCGCGCTGCTGAAAGCCGAGCAAGATCTCCGACGCGCGCCCGAGGGAGCGCCGTCCACGCCCTAGTTGGGCGCCCAAAACGACCCTCGCCGGGGGGAAATCCGGCACTTGATGGCGGTGTTGGTCTTAGGTGTGGAGGAGCGGGACATGACGGAGACGACGAGCGGCACCCAGAGTGCGTCGCGCAGCCGGGGCACGCGTGGGTTGACGATCGAGCGGGTCTACACGAAGCCGGGCGTCCACCCTTATGACGAGGTCAACTGGGAGCGGCGCGACGTCGTCATGACCAACTGGCGCGACGGCTCGATCAACTTCGAGCAGCGCGGCGTCGAGTTCCCCGACTTCTGGTCGGTCAACGCGGCCAACATCGTCACCACCAAGTACTTTCGCGGCGCGGTCGGCACCGACCAGCGCGAGTGGAGCTTGAAGCAGCTGATCGACCGCGTTGTGCTCACCTATGTGAAGGCTGGCCAGGTCAACGGCTACTTCGCCACCGTCG
>JAICLV010000052.1 GCA_025925185.1 Acidothermaceae bacterium | reverse complement strand
TCGCGCTCGCTGTCTTCTTCGCGGCGCGCGGGCGACCGACGCTCTTGCGAGCCGTCGTCTTGCGAGCCGTCGTCTAGAGAGCCGGCGTCTTGCGGGCGGTGGCCTTCGTAGCCGCCGTCTTGCGCGCGGTCGTCTTGCGCACCGTTGACTTCCGCGCGGTCGTCTTGCGCGCGGTGGTCTTGCGCGCGGTCGTCTTGCGCGCGGTGGTCTTGCGCGCGGTGGTCTTGCGCGCGGTGGACTTGCGGGCCGTCGTCTTGCGCGCGCCGGTCCGCTTCGCCGTTGTCTTCTTGGCCGCAGTCTTACGTGTGGTCTTCTTAGCGGTCGTCTTCTTGGCGGCAGTCTTACGCGCGCCTGTCTTCTTGGCGGTCGTCTTCTTGGCCGCCGCCTTGCGTGTGGTCTTCTTCGCGGCGCTCTTGCGACCCGTCGTCTTCTTTGCGGCGGTCGCCGATGTGCGGTCGTCGACCTCGGCGTTTGCAACGGTGCGTTGCACGGCCGCCAGCGCGAGCTTCGCCGCGCGCAGGTTCGGATGGTCGGACGACTCAAGCAGTTGTTGGCCGGTTGCGCTCTCGAGCGTGAACTTGTACTTGCCCGACCGACCCTTCTTCAGTACGAACTTTGCCGGCACACGTGCCTCCTCGGCAGCTGGGTCCGGTCATTCGACCGGAGTCTTCGATTCCTACGATGACACTGAGCACACGCGGATGCGAGTAACCATGCCGCGTTGTTTCGACACATTTTCGCGTCACCCTTCACTCCTACAGCGTGTCGCGACACGTAATGCGTGAGGATGTTCCCCGTGGACGGGCTTGTTGAACACATCCTTCGGCTTCCGCCGTGGCTCGCATTGCTCATCGTGTTCGCGATGCCCGCACTTGAGGCTTCGGTGTTTCTCGGTTTCGTCTTCCCAGGTGAAATCGCGTGCTTGCTCGGCGGTGTGCTGGCGTTCGAGAGCAAGTTGCAGCTGTGGCTCGTCATCGTCGTCGCGATTGCCGGCGCCGTCATCGGTGACTCTGTCGGTTACTTCGTCGGAGCGCGTTTTGGCGACACGTTGCTTGGCAAGTTGCCCGAGCGATTCGTCAAGCCCGAACACGTCGATCGAACGAAGGAGTTGATCCGTCGATTTGGCGGGCGCGCCGTCTTCGTCGGTCGCTTCACTGCCGCGTTGCGCGCGCTCGTTCCTGGCTTTGCGGGCGTCTCCCGTATGCGTTACCGAAGTTTCCTCGTCTGGAATCTCGCAGGTGGCGTGGTGTGGGCGACCGCGGTTGTCGTTGCTGGCTACCTCGCGGGAAACGCGTGGCGCAAGGTGAACTCCACGATCAGCATCGTCAGCTACTGCGTTCTCGGCGTCGTCGTCATCGGATTGATCGCATTGTGGTGGGTGCGCCGCCGCCACCGCACCCGTGACGCGGCCAGCTCTTGAGACCTTGTTCGACGACGGCGTCCCTCTTTGCGCGTGGCGTTGCCTAGCACGCAGTGTGCCGCGCCACCAGAGGCTCGCGTGTCGGACGAAGGTGGCGCGGCTAGTCGCCGACCGAATCGAGGAGCCGGGCGAGTCGCGAACGCATCGCGCCGAGCAGCGACTTCGGCAGCTCGTCGTTCTCACCGGCCGCGGTGCTCACCAAGTGCGTGACGACGTCGAACTCAGGAACGATCAGACCTTCCGGCGCCGACGCGGGGACCAGCAGCGACTCATGCGCGAGTGATTGCAACTCAGAATCACCGGCGTCCATCGCGAACACGGTCGCCCCGATTTTGCGCGCGTCGGCGACACGTTCGAGCAGCGGCGCCGTCGGATCCTCCGGCGCCACGACGAACACCGTCTCGTTGCGGCGCACTTGCTCAAGTCGCTCCAGACCGATGGACAAGTGCGCTGGCGCGTTGGGTGGGGGAGACCACCGAATCAACGTCGGCGTGAGCTGCGGCAGTTGCCCCCACCGCGCCTCGTCGTCCAAGTGCGCGGCGAAGTGCCACGGATCTTCGGATGGCGTGCCGACGACGAGCAGCCCGCCCGTCTCGTGTGGCGCGTGACGAAGCGAGCGTCCAAATGAGCGGGTGCGCTCGACCCAACCGGTGCCCGCCAGCAGGTCGCGCAACGCGAGCGCGCGTGCCTTATCCACCGTAGGAGTGCTCGTCGTCCGGGTAGCGACCCGCGACGACGTCGTCGGCGAAGCGATGGGCGGCGTCGAGCAACGTGCCGCGCAAATCGGCGTACGGCTTGACGAACTTCGGCTGCCCGCCAGCGCCTAAGCCGGCCATGTCGGTCCAGACGAGCACCTGCGCGTCGCACTCGACGCCCGCTCCGATGCCGATCGTCGGGATGCGCAACTCGGCGGTGACTCGTGCAGCGAGTTGTGCGGGCACCAACTCCAGCACGATCGCGAACGCGCCCGCGTCTTGCAACGCGTGCGCGTCTTTGAGGATGCGATCCGCGTCGTCGCCACGGCCTTGCACTCGATATCCGCCCAAGCCGTGCACACTTTGCGGCGTAAAGCCGATGTGCGCCATGACCGGGATGCCCGCGTCGACGACGGTGCGCAGATGCTCGGCGACGCGAGCGCCGCCTTCGAACTTCACGGCTTGCGCGCCGGCCTCTTTCATAAATCGCACCGCGGCGTCGAGCGCATGTTGCGGAGACGCCTGGTAAGAGCCGAACGGCAAATCGGCGACCACCATCGCCGTCGAGGTTCCGCGCACCACGGCGCGCACTAGCGGCAGCAACTCGTCGATCGTCACCGACAATGTGTCGGGGTATCCGAGGACGGTGTTCGCGGCGGAGTCGCCGACGAGAAGAACGTCGACGCCGGCCGCCTCGAAAATGCCGGCGGTCAGGGTGTCGTACGACGTGAGCATCGCGAAGCGCTCGCCGCGATCCTTGCGCTCGCGCAGGTCGCGAATCGTGACCCGGCGGGGGCTCTTGCCTTGGCGGTTCGGGGTGTTGTGGGTGCTCATCACAGGCCTCCATGCCTCGAGTCGTCGGACGGCGTACCCGGGCACCGCCATCGTCCCACGATCGGGTCGGCCGGCGCGTCCGCCCCGGCGCGCGACGCGCCAGACCCAGCCTGGAGATATTTTCGATACGAGACGGTTGCGTATCGCAGGCGACGGCGCTATCGTCGTCCGAGTTACGAAACGACAGCGTATCGATTCCTTCGGGGAGGCGACATGGACGAGAAGACTTTGCACGACCGACGCTGGGGCATCCTCGGGGTCTTGATCGTGAGCCTGCTCATCGTGGTGCTCGACAACACGGTGCTCAACGTCGCGCTCAAGGTGCTGGCCGATCCCAAGCCGAACGGTCTGGGCGCGAGCCAGAGCGCGCTCGAGTGGGCGATCAACTCCTACACCCTGGTGTTCGCCGGCATGCTGCTCAGCTGGGGCGTGATCGGCGACCGGGTCGGACGACGGCGCATCTTGCTAGTCGGCTTTGCCATCTTCGGCGTCGCATCGCTCGCCTCCGCCTACGCCCAAAGTCCAGGCCAACTGGTCGCGGCCCGCGCTTTGATGGGCCTCGGAGGCGCGGCGGTGATGCCATCGACGCTCGCGATCATCACCAACGTGTTCGAGCCTCGAGAGCGGCCGAAGGCGATCGGCATCTGGGCCGGAGCGGTCGGCCTCGGCATCGCCATCGGACCCATCGTCGGTGGCTCGCTGCTCGGGCACTTCTGGTGGGGCAGCGTGTTCCTCATCAACGTGCCCATCGTCGTCATCGGGGGCTTCTTGGTCCGCGCGTTCGTGCCTGAGTCGCGCAACTCGCGTTCTGGGCGCCTCGACCCGTTCGGCGTGCTGCTCGAAGTCGTCGGCTTGGTGCTGGTGATTTACGCGATCATCCGCATCGGCGACCTCGGCACGGTGGTCGCGACGAGCGTGCTGCTGCCGTTGACTGCCGGCGCGGCGGTGCTGGCCGCGTTCGTGATGTACGAACGGCGCATCGACCACCCGAGCCTCGACATGGCGTTGTTCAAAGACCCGCGGTTCTCCGCCGCTGTCGGCGCGATCGGCCTGGTGTTCTTCGCGCTCATGGGCGTGACGTTCTTCGTGGTCTTCTACCTGCAGACCGCGCGCGGCTACTCACCGCTGGCCGCGGGTGTGAGCATGCTGCCGTTCGCGTTGGCACAACTGGTCGCGTCGACCCGCAGCGCCGACTGGGTGAAGCGCTGGGGCGCGAAGGCGGTGTGCACAGTCGGCTTGGCGGTGATGGCCGCGACGTTCGTGGGTTACCTCGCGGTCGGCACGCATTCCTCGATCTGGGTGCTCGAGACGCTGTTCTTGTTGCAGGGCTTGGCGATCGGCACCATCATGCCGCCGGCCACCGAGTCCATCATGTCTTCTGTGCCGCGCGAGAAGGCGGGCGCGGGCTCGGCCATCAACAACGTCGCCCGGCAGGTCGGTGGCGCGATCGGCATCGCGGTGATCGGCACGGTGCTCGCGTCGTCCTACCGAGACAAGCTCGCCCCGGCGCTGCAGGCGACGGGCGTGCCCGACAAGCTGCGCGCGGCGATGGAGAAGTCGGTCGAGGCGACGCACTCGATCGTCGGACAGGCGCACCTGCCGTCGTCCATCCTCGGTGACGCGAACACCGCCTTCGTGCACGCGATGCACATCGCCGCGTTGTGCTCGGCCGCCGTCGGTGTGCTCGGCGCGTTCGTCGCGTTCGCTTTCTTGCCCGGACGACGTGGGGAAGTCACGATGGACGCGCAGCCTGTCGAGCCGGTGAAGGAGATGGCTGGGTAATGGGACCACGCGCCGACGCGACGGACGACCGCCGTCCCCCAGGACGGCCCCGTAGCGCCGACGCCGACCACGCGATCGTGGAGGCGACGCTCGAACTTCTCACGGAGTCGGGCGTCGCCTCGCTGGCGATCGAACAAGTGGCCGCGCGCGCCGGAGTGGCCAAGGCGACGATTTACCGGCGCTGGCCGAACAAGGAGGCGTTGATCCTCGACGCGTTGGCCACCGTCGAGGACCAGCCGCCGGCGTTGCCGGGCACGTCGTTGCGCGACGACCTGCTCACGTTGGTGATCGGCTTGATCGGGCGGTCGGTGCACCCCGGCCGCGGGCAGTTGTACGCGTGGATGGTCGCGGAGTCGGATCGCAACCCCGAGATCGCGCGCAAGTACAAGAGCATTGTCGTTGAGCGTCGACGCCGGTTGCTCGAGTCGGTGTTGCGGCATTGGCAGGAAAAGGGGGAGTTGCGGGCCGACGTCGACATCGAGGTCGCCGAGCTGCTGGTCACCGCGCCCATGCTGGTGTACCGGGTGCACTGGAATCCGGGTCAGGAGCCGCCGGCGGATCTTGCGGTCCGACTGGTCGACGCCGCGTTGCGCGGCGTCGCCGCTCGCTGACACGCCGTCCGCGCGTCGGGATTGGGCCTAGCCCGGTTGGGTGTTAATGCTGGATGCAGATCCATTCAGTGGGACGAGTCTCTGAGTGAGGGGTCTGGGCGTGACAGAGGACTGGGCGTACCAGGGCGCTCCTCGGCAGTCGGGCGCGCCGGGGACGGTGACCTTGGTCGAGGGTGTCTCCTTTTGCATCTGCGGCCGCACCGGTGACATCCGCGAAGGCGCGGAGCAAGGACTGTTTTTTCGAGACACCAGGGTCGTGAGCCGGTGGGAGCTCGAGGTCAACCGACAGCGGCTCGATCCGTTGAGCGCGATCTCGCCCAACGGGTACGAAGCCACCTTCATCGCCCGGAGGCCACCTCGCAGCGGCGAGGCTGACAGCACGCTGCTGGTGGTTCGTCACCGGCTTGTCGCGGACGGAATGGTCGAGCAGATCACCGTCCGCAACCTCGGTCAGGAGCCGGCCGCCGTGGGCTTGGCGCTCACTTTCGGTGCGGACTTCGGCGGCCTGTTCGAGGTCAAAGAAGGACGGGTGTTTCAGCGGAGGAAGATCGCGGTGATCCCCGACCCTCGTGGGATCGCGTTGAGTTGCGACTTCGGTGTCGACAGCCGCGGTGTCGTCATCGTCGCCAGCGAGGGACACGCGATCGGCGGTGACGTGCTGTCGTGGCAGTTGGTGGTGCCGCCGCGTGCCGAGAAATTTGTGTGGGCGCAGGCAATTCCCGTGCTTGGCGGGGAGGAGGTTTCGCCGCGCCACGTGCCGGGCGAGCCGGTGCATACCAGCAAGCCCGCCACTCGCCTCGCGCAGTGGCGGCGCGAGGCGCCGCGCTTGAGCGCGCCCGACCCGCGGCTGTCCCGGTTGCTGTCAACGAGCGTCGAGGACCTGGGAGTGCTACGGGTATTCGACGACCAGGAGCATCCGACGCGCACGGTGGTCGCTGCGGGAGCGCCGTGGTTCATGGCGTTGTTTGGTCGTGACTCGTTGCTCACGAGTTGGATGTTGTTGCCGCTCGACCGGTCGGTGGCACTGGGAACGCTGCGAACGTTAGCCGACCTGCAAGGCATCCGCGTCGACGAGCGAAGCGAGGAGCAACCGGGCCGGATCTTGCACGAGGCCCGGTCCATGCCCCAAGGCGGAATCGGGTTGGGCGAGGCGGGCGTCTACTACGGCAGCGTCGACGCCACACCCCTTTTTGTCATGGTCCTGGACGAGTGCCGCCGTTGGGGATCTCCGCTTGCCGAGATCGAGACGTTGTTGCCTCATGCCGACGCGGCGATCGCCTGGATAGGGGAATACGGGGACCGCGATCGCGACGGGTTCGTTGAATACCGCCGTGCGACGGACAGGGGGCTGGTCAATCAAGGCTGGAAGGACTCTTTCGACGGGATCAATTTCGCGTCTGGCGCGTTGGCCGAGCCGCCGATCGCGCTCGCCGAGGTGCAAGGCTACGCGTACGCCGCGTACCTGGCCCGAGCCCGACTCGCGGCCGCATTCGGCGACCACGACGCCGCGGCGCATTGGGCCGCGACGGCGGGTGAGCTCAAGCGGAGGTTCAACGATCAGTTCTGGCTGCCCGAGGAAGGGTTTTACGCGGTCGCTCTCGATCGTGAGAAGCGGCCGGTCGACTCGGTCACCTCCAACATCGGGCATTGTCTATGGACCGGCATCGTCGAGGAGGATCGGGCGGCGGCAGTTGCCCGGCGGCTGCTTAGCGCCGACATGTTCACCGGCTTCGGTGTGCGCACTTTGAGCGCGCTGATGGGGGCGTACAACCCGATGAGCTACCACAACGGGTCGGTGTGGCCCCACGACAATGCGATCGTCGCCGCGGGACTCATGCGCTACGGCTTCGTCGCTGACGCGCAGCGCGTCGTCCAAGGCATGATCGACGCCGCCAAGCAAATGGGCGGCCGGCTGCCCGAATTGTTCTGCGGGTTCGACCGTGCGGAGTTCGGCGGCGCGCCGGTCCCGTACCCCACGTCGTGCTCGCCGCAAGCCTGGGCGTCGGCGTCTGTGCTGTTGATGTTGCGCACCCTGCTGCGGTTTGAACCCGACGTTCCGCACGGCGTCCTCGCGGTGGATCCGGCGGTGCCGCCGGAGTGGCTACCGCTCCAGGTCGAGCAGCTGCACGTCGCCGGCGCCGCCGTGTCGGTGCAGGTCACCCGCGACGGGTGGGACGTCTCTGGGCTGCCAGAAGGCGTCGCGCTGGAGCGGTTCGGGGCCCACCAGCGACCTGCCGGACCTCAAACCGCGACCGCCGGCGACCTGTTGAGCGAGTTCTAAGTTTCGTTTTATCCTCTTCGTGACTTCGGCGCCGTCCGACCACGCAGCCTGCCGCGCAGGAATTGGTGGTTGACCGGCTCGGGGTCTAGCAGGCGTCGACTCGTCCCGCTGCCGCGGCATGGGTCTGCCGCCACCAGCGCGTCGTCTCGCCTCGTCTGCCGGCCACGAAGCCGGAGGCCCACACGACGGGAGGCCGTGATGAGCCAATCAACGGTTTCGGCGGAGGTCAGCGGCACGCTTTCAGCGATCACCCAACCGTCAATCACGCCGTGGCTGAAGCCGGACTCGATTCGTATCGCGATGGTGGCGCCTGCGTACTTCACGGTGCCCCCCAAGGGCTACGGCGGCGTCGAGTCGGTCGTCGCGGACCTTGTCGACGCGCTGGTCGACCGCGGGCACGAGGTCACGTTGATTGGTGCCGGCGCGCACGGCACGAAGGCACAGCACTTCGTCTCGACCTACGACGAGCCGGTCGCCAGCCAGCTCGGCGAGCCCTTGCCGGAGGTACTGCATGCCGCACGGGTGGCCGCTGCGCTCGAGGAGCGTGACGTCGACGTGGTGCACGACCACACGCTGGCGGGGCCGCTGCTCGCCCGAGGACGGCTGGCTCCCACGATCGTCACCGTGCACGGGCCGGTGGGCGGTGCCTCCGGCGAGTACTACGAGGCGCTGCGAGACACCGTGCGCGTCGTCGCGATCGCCGCGGCCCAGCGCGCGGCCGCGCCGCACCTGCCGTGGATCGCCACCGTGCACAACGCGATTCGGGTCGAGACCTTCCCCTTCCGGGCCGAGAAGGACGATTACGCGCTCTTCCTCGGGCGATTCCATCCCGCCAAGGCTCCCCACCTGGCCATTGACGCGGCGCGGGCCGCGGGCGTGCCGATCGTGCTGGCTGGCAAGTGTGACGAGTCGCTCGAACGCGACTACTTCGACCGCGAGGTCGCGCCGCGCCTGGGGCCGGACACGGTCGTGTATGGCGTCGCCGACGCCGGTGCCAAGCGTGAGCTGCTCGCGGGCGCGCGTTGCCTGCTTTTCCCGATCTGCTGGGAGGAGCCGTTTGGGCTGGTGATGATCGAGGCGATGGCGTGCGGCACGCCGGTGGTGGCGTTGCGCCGCGGCTCGGTTTCCGAGGTGGTGGTCGACGGCCGCACCGGCGTCGTGGTGGATCAGCCCGCCGAACTCCCCGACGCGGTCTTGCGCGCGGCCACGATCGGGGCCGCCGAGTGCCGACGCCATGTGGAGGATCTGTTCAGCGTCGCCGCAATGGCCGCCGGCTACGAGGCCGCCTACTGGGAGTTGCTGTCGGCGCACGCGGAGCCGGACCCCAGCGAAGCCAAGGCACCGAAGTTGGCTAGCTAACAGGGTGGCCAGCCAAGGGGCGGCCAGCTAGAAGGTGGCCAGTCAGCCGTTGGCCGGTTAGGAGTCGTGCCAGCGATTGGTGATGGGAAGCCGGCGGTCTCGACCGAAGTTGCGCACGCTGATCTTCGGGCCAGGCGGGTATTGCCGCCGCTTGTACTCCGCGGTGTTGACGAGCCTGATCACCTTGTCGACGACCTCTGGGTCGTGCCCGGAGTCGAGCAACGACTGCCGGCTTACGTCGCGCTCGACATACGCGTCGAGGATCTGGTCGAGCTCGGTGTAGTCGGGCAGCGAGTCGCTATCGAGCTGGCCCGGGCGTAGTTCCGCCGACGGCGGCTTGTCGATTGAGTTTTGCGGGATCGGCGGGGTGAGCCCGCGCAACGTGGCCTGCCCGTTGCGCCAGCGCGCGAGCTGCCACACCAGCGATTTCGGCACGTCTTTGATCGGCGCGAATCCGCCGGCGGAGTCGCCGTACAGCGTCGAGTAACCGGTGGCCAGCTCGCTCTTGTTGCCGGTCGTCAACACCAGGTGGCCGTGCTCGTTCGACAGCGCCATCAAAATCGTTCCGCGAACTCGCGCCTGTAGGTTTTCCGCGGCGAGACCGTGCAAATCCAGTTGCTTCTCGAACGCGTCGACGACGTCGCCGATCGGCACGACGACGTGCTGCGTGCGCTGTCGGCGGGCCAGCTCGTCGGCGTCCGAGATCGAGTGCTCGCTCGACCATCGACTCGGCAACGCCACGGTGTGAACCTTGTCGGCGCCGACAGCGTCGACCGCTATCGTCGCGACCAGCGCGGAGTCAATGCCGCCGGAAAGGCCAAGCACCACAGAGGAAAAGCCGTTCTTACGCACGTAATCGCGGGTGGCGACGACGAGCGCGCTGTACACCTCGGCTTCGGGCGCCAACCGCTCTGCGACACCTGCGGCGGCAGCGTCGTACGCCGGGACCGGGTCGGTGCCGAGGTTGACCCGCTCGACCACCATGTGGCTGCCGTCGTGAACGTCGACCGCGCCGACACGGTCGTCGGTCGCGGCCGGAAGCGAGAGGTCGACGACGACCAGCCCTTCGTCGAATTGCGGGGCACGCGTCAGCACCGCGCCGGCGGCCGTGACGACAAGGGAGTCGCCGTCGAACACCAACTCGTCTTGACCGCCGACCATGTTGACGTACGCGAGCGTGGCGCCCGCCTCCGCGGCGCGACGTTGCGCCAGCCGCAAGCGCGCGTCGTGCTTGCCGCGCTCGTACGGTGAGCCGTTGACGTTGACGACCAGCCCGACGGTCGCGGTCTGCGCAGCCGTGATCGGGCCGCCGTCCTGCCAGAGGTCTTCGCACACGGTCATCGCGATGTCGACCCCGAGATGGCGGATGACCGGTAGCTTGTCGCCGCGGGAGAAGTAGCGGTACTCGTCGAACACGCCGTAATTCGGCAGGTGATGCTTGGCGTATCGGGCGACGACCTGGCCGCGGAAGAGAAACGCGGCGGCGTCGGCGGGGAGTCGCCGGTGGTCGGGAGTCGGCGCCCCGGTCGGGAGGTCGACATAGCCGACGACGACGGCCAGCTCGCCAAGGCCCTCATGCGCCAACCGCGCGGCGAGCGCCTCAAGCACAGCGACCGATGCGTCGACGAACGCGGGCCGCAAGACGAGGTCCTCGACCGGGTAGCCGGTGAGCATCATCTCCGGGAAGGCGACCAGGTGCGCGCCACGTTGCGCGGCGTGCCTGGCCCACGCGACCACGACGTCGGCGTTGCCGTCGAGGTCGCCGACGGTGGGGTTGACCTGAGCGAGGGCGAGGCGTAACTGCGGCACGATCCAAGATTAGCCAGGACGACGAGGTGTAAAGCGACCTTGACACGATCGCATGTCAAGGTTACTTTACAAGGCATGCGCAACGAGGTCCGGGAGCTACGGCTCGCGAAGGAGCTGTCGCAAGGCGACCTCGGGGCCGCGTTGTGCGTGTCGCGCCAGACGGTGAACGCCATCGAGACGGGTCGCTACAGCCCGTCCCTGCCGCTCGCCATCGCCATCGCCCGCTACTTCGGGCTCACCGTCGAGGAGGTCTTTTATGTCGACTGAATCCCGTGTCGTCCAGTGGTGCGCGAGCGCCCGCGGCCGGTACGTCGTCAGCGGGTTCTGCCTCGCGATCGCCGGAGTCCTTGTCGGAGTGTCGCTGGCGCATGACCAGGTGGCGGACGCGATCTGGTTCGGCGCCATCCTCGTCGGCTACGCGGTGTTGCTCTTCTCGTTGAGCGGGCGCAGTGAGGCGGTGGCCCTGCTCGCGAGCCGCGACATGGATGAGCGGCGTCGGCGCATTGACGAGTTCGCCGCCGCGACGGCCGGTCGGGCGATGGCGCTCGTGCTCGTCGCCGGCTTCGTCGTCCAGTTAGCCCGCGGCGCCGACGCCACGACGTGGGCGAATCTGTGCGCGGCGTTCGGCGCCGTCTACATCGGCGCGCTGCTGTGGGGCCGCCGCCGGTCTTGACGCCTGTCGGCGCGCCGTAACGCCCGCGTAACCTGCGGCCGTCAGGATTGGCCTATGGACAAGCAAACCGAGTTCGTGCTGCGCACCCTGGAAGAGCGGGACATCCGGTTCGTTCGGCTCTGGTTCACCGATGTGCTCGGCTTCTTGAAGTCGGTGGCGGTCGCGCCGGCCGAACTCGAAGGCGCCTTCGCCGAGGGGATCGGCTTCGACGGCTCGGCGATCGAGGGCTTCGCCCGGGTCTACGAAGCCGACATGCTCGCCAAACCCGACCCCGCGACCTTCCAGATCCTGCCGTGGCGGTCGGAGTCGCCGGGCACCGCGCGGATGTTCTGCGACATCTTGATGCCCGACGGCTCGCCGAGCTGGGCCGACTCGCGCTACGTGTTGAAGCGGTCGCTCGCCCGCGCGGCCGAGCGTGGGTTCACCTTCTACACCCACCCCGAGATCGAGTTCTTCCTGCTCGAGCGGCAGCCGTTGCCGGGCGAGCAACCGGCGCCCGCCGACAAGAGCGGCTACTTCGACCACACCCCGCACGGCGTCGGCCACGACTTTCGGCGGCAGGCGATCACGATGCTCGAGTCGATGGGCATCTCGGTGGAGTTCAGCCATCACGAGGGCGCGCCCGGTCAGCAAGAGATCGACCTGCGCTATGCCGACGCGCTCACGACGGCCGACAACATCTTGACTTTCCGGCACGTGATGAAGCAGGTGGCGTTGGAGCAAAACGTCTACGCGACGTTCATGCCGAAGCCGTTCACCGACCACCCCGGCTCGGGCATGCACACGCACCTGTCGCTGTTCGAAGGCGACCGCAACGCGTTCTTCGAGGCCGGCGCGCAGTACCAGTTGTCGAAGACGGCGCGCGCGTTCATCGCCGGGATTCTCACGCACGCGGCAGAAGTCACCGCGGTCACCAATCAGTGGGTGAACAGCTACAAGCGGTTGTGGGGCGGCACGTCGCGGACGGCGGGCGCCGGGGGAGAGGCGCCGTCGTATGTGTGCTGGGGCCACAACAACCGTTCGGCGCTGGTGCGAGTGCCGATGTACAAGCCGCAGAAGGGAAATTCGACGCGCGTCGAGATCCGCTCGGTCGACTCCGCGTGCAACCCGTACCTTGCCTTCGCGCTGCTGCTCGGCGCCGGGCTGGCCGGTGTCGAGCGAGGTTACGAGCTGCCCGACGGCGCCGAGGATGACGTGTGGGCGCTCACCGAGTCGGAGCGCCGTGCCATGGGCATCGAGCCGCTGCCGGCGTCGCTGTCGGAGGCGATCACCGTGATGGAGAAGTCCGAACTCGTCTCGGAGGTGCTCGGCGAGCACGTGTTCGACTTCTTCTTGCGCAACAAGCGACAGGAGTGGGCGGACTACCAGCGCCAGGTCACCGAGTACGAGCGCGACCGGTACCTTGCGGTCCTTTAGGGCGGTCGCCGTCGTGATCGTGAAAACTATTGGGGCATAGGGTCCGAATTCTTTTCACGATCATGGGCGGTTCCGGGTTATGAGCGAGCTCGAACGGCGGGCGACCCGACCGGCCCGACTCGCCCGCCTCGGCTTCACCGACGCCGCGCGCGCCGACCACCTCGCGCGACACATCGACATCTCGGACGACGGCCTCGCGCAGCTCGGGCTGGTCGCCGACCCCGACCTCGCCCTCGAGTCGCTCATCCACCTGCTCGACGCTGCGGCCTCCGCCATCGCGCTCGACGACCGGCACGACGCGGCCGCACTGCACCGTGCGCTGGACTCCGACCCCGCGTTTCGGGCCAGGCTGTTCGCCGTCCTCGGCGCCAGCGCCGCACTCGGCGACCACCTCGCGACCCACCCGGGGGACTGGACCGAGATCGCCGACCCCGACGTCGACGCCGTCCGCCCGAGCTGGCTTGGGCTGCGCACCGCCCTCATCACCGCCGTCCAAGGCAAGACAGGGGCCCCCGCATACGACGCGCTGCGCTCGACGTACCGGCGGCTGTTGACGCGCCTCGCCGCCCGCGACCTCGCCGGCCGCCTCGAGTTCGACGACGTCGCCGCCGAGCTCGCCGACCTGGCGAGCGCCACCTTGGACGCCGCCCTCGTGATCGCGCATGCCGAGCTGCCACCCGATGCGCGGCCGTGCCGGCTCGCCGTCTTCGGGATGGGCAAGTGCGGCGGTCGCGAACTCATCTACTTGAGCGACGTCGACGTCGTCTTCGTGGCCGAGCCGGCAGTCGGTGCCGGCGCCGGCGGCGGCGGCAACGGCGGCGGGGGCGTCGATGTCGACGAGACGGCCGCCCTGCGCGCCGCGACGCAGCTCGCGACCGGCATGATCCGGGCCTGCGCGCCGATCTGGCAGGTCGACGCGGCGCTGCGGCCCGAGGGCAAGATGGGGCCGCTGGTGCGCACGCTCGCCAGTCATGTCGCGTATTACCAACGCTGGGCCAAGACCTGGGAGTTCCAGGCGCTGTTGAAGGCGCGCCCGGTCGCGGGCGACCTCGAACTCGGCCAGGCCTACATCGACGAGCTGCACCCGATGGTGTGGGAGGCGGGCGGTCGCGACCACTTCGTCGAAGACGTCCAGGCGATGCGCCGCCGCGTCGAGTCGACGCTGCCCGCCGCCGAGGCGGAGCGGGAGCTGAAGTTGGGCCCGGGCGGGCTGCGCGACGTCGAGTTCGCCGTGCAGCTCCTGCAGCTGGTGCCGGGGCGGGGCGCGGGCGGGGGGCGCTGCGCGACGACACTGACCGCGCTGCGCGAGCTGTCCGCCGGGGGTTACGTCGGGCGCGCCGACGCGGCGTCGCTCGCCGAGGCGTATCGCTGGTTGCGCACCCTCGAGCACCGACTGCAGCTGCATCGGCTGCGCCGCACCCACACGCTTCCCACGGCGGACGACGACTTGCGCCGGCTCGGGCGTGCGATGGGATACCGCCGCGACCCGGTCGGCGAGCTGCTCGCCGATCACGCGAAGCATGCCCGCGAGGTGCGCCGGCTGCACGAGAAGCTGTTCTATCGGCCGCTCCTGCTCGCCGTGGCCCGGCTGCCGGGCGACGAGGCCCGGCTGTCGCTCGACGCGGCGGCGGCCCGGCTCGAGGCGCTCGGCTACGCCGACCCGGCCCGCGCGCTGCAGCACCTCGAGGCGCTCACGACGGGGGTGAGCCGGCGCGCGGCCATTCAACGAACGCTGCTGCCGGTGATGCTGGGCTGGTTCGCCGACGCGCCCGACCCCGACGCCGGCCTGCTCGCGTTCCGCCAGGTGTCCGACGCGCTGGGCGAGACACCGTGGTACCTGCGGCTGTTGCGCGACGAGGGCGCCGCGGCCGAGCATCTCGCGACGATCCTGGCCAGCAGCCGGTACGCCGTCGAACTGTTCGTCCGGGCGCCTGACTCGGTGGCCATGCTCGGTGAGTCGGGCTCGGACGAGCCGGGCCCGCATCAGCTCAAGCCACGCGCGCTTGCCGACCTCACCGCGGAGTTGCTGTCCGCCGTCCGCCGATACGACGACCCCGAGCAGGCCGCCTCGACCGCGCGTGGGCTGCGCCGTCGCGAGCTGCTGCGGATCGCGTGCGCCGACTTGCTCGGTCTGCTCGACGTCGGGCAGGTCGGGCGGGCGCTGTCGGACGTGACGGCGGCCACTTTGGAGGCCGTCCT
>JAICLV010000140.1 GCA_025925185.1 Acidothermaceae bacterium | reverse complement strand
CAGCGCGCGGTCGTCGTGCACGATGACGCCGCGCTCGTCGACCAACGAGATGCGCTCTCCTACTGGGTCGAAGCGCACGCCGAACGCCGCGCGTGACGACGCGACGAGTTCGCCGAGGCGTTCGAGCGCTCGCATGTGCTCGGAGAGCGTCTCGGTTGGCGCGGTGTCGTCGAGCCGGTTGTTGACCGTCAGTACGTCGATCCCGATTCGGGCGAGCAACGTCGGCAGGATCAGCGCGGCCGTCCCACCTGCGGTGTCTATGACGACCTTCAGTCCGGCCTCGGAGATTCCGGAGGTGTCGACGCAGCGCAACAGCTCCTGCGAGTAGTCCTCGAGGGTGCGCGAGGGGTAGGTCAGGTCGGCGATCTCGCCAGGGAAAGCGCGGCGAAACTCCTGGCGGGAGAACACCCGCTCGAGCCGGCGCTGCGCCCCGGGCGCGAGGTCGGCGCCGCGCTCGTCGAGAAACATGATGTCGACGCTTTGCGCGTCGCCGGGCGTGGTGTGAATCATGATGCCGCCCGCGGAGTCGCTGTGCGCGATCTCGAATCGGGTGACCGGCGCCGGCGAGGCCTCCAGGTCGCGCACGTTGATCGCGGACGCCGTCAGGGCGCTGATCACCGCCCGCTTTAACGCGCGGGCCGCCCTCGAGACGTCGCGGGAGGTGGTGACGACGTCACCCTTGCGCAGCGTCGTCGCATACGCGGACGCGAGGCGCACCGCGAGCTCCGGGGTGATCTCGACGTTGACCAGGCCCGAGACTCCGCGCGGGCCGAAGAGGTTGCGCTGACCGCGCGACTCCCAGATCACGCTGGTGTTGACGAGGGCGCCGGCCTCGATCGTCTTAAACGGATACACCCGCACGCCGGAGGAGATGTAAGCCTCCTCCTCGACGACACACTCGTCGCCGACGACGGCGCCTTCCTCGATGCGGGCCCCGCGCATGATGTCGGTGTTCTTCCCGATGATGCAGCCGCGCAGGTTGGTCTGCGGCCCGACGAAGACGTTGTCGTACACCACGGCGCGGTGCAGGAACGCGGTGTTCTTCACGACCACGTTGCTGCCGAGCACGGTGTACTCGCGCAACTCGGCGCCGCCCTCGACCTTGGCGTAGTCGCCGATGTACAGCGGACCCTTGAGGATCGCCTCGGGGTCGACCTCGGCGCCCTCGCACACCCAGACGCCGGGCATCATCTCGAAGCCCTCGATGTCAACGTCGACTTGACGGTTCAGCACGTCGGCCTGCACCTGGATAAGGCTCTCGAGGGTGCCGACGTCCTCCCAGTAGGCGTCGGCGATGTAGCCGTAGACCGGCGCGCCGATCTCGAGGAGCTTCGGGAACACCTCCTGCGACCAGTCGACCTGCTCCCCCGCGGCGACGTGCTCGAAGACCTCCGGCTCCATCATGTAGACGCCCGTGTTGACGGTGTCGGAGAACACCTGCCCCCACGTCGGCTTCTCGAGGAACCGGTCGATGTGGCCGTCCTCGCGGGTGATGACGATGCCGAACTCCAGCGGGTTAGGCACCCGCTTCAGCGCCACTGTGACGAGCGCCTGGTGCTCGTGATGGAAGCGCGCCATGTCGCTGAGGTCGATGTCTGTCAGCGCGTCGCCGGAGATGACGACGAACCGGTTGTCGCGCAACTCCGACTCCGCGTTCTTCACGCTACCCGCGGTGCCGAGCGGGCTTTCTTCTGTGGCGTACTGCAGGTTCATGCCGAGCTCGTCGCCGTCGCCGAAGTAGTTGCGGATCAGCGACGCCAGGAACTGCACGGTGACGACGGTGTCGGTGAACCCGTGCCGGCGGAGCAGCCGCAAGACGTGCTCCATGATCGGCCGGTTGACCACGGGCAGCAGCGGCTTGGGTTGGTTGGCCGTCATCGGCCGCAGTCGGGTGCCCTCGCCGCCGGCCATCACGACCGCCTTCATGCCGGCGGTCGCCGGGTGCAGCACGGGCGCGAGACCGTTGGTCATACGGACGCCTCCCTGGCCGCGTGCTCAGGTCCCGGCCGACCCGGCGGCGTCGGAGGCGTCGGGTCAGAGTCTTGAGCCCGCGCGAGTTGCCGGACGTGAAGTGCGTACAACACTCCGGCGTACCAATACAAGGCGGTGCCCCAGATTCCGAACGACCAACCGACGATCCGAGCCGCGTGACTGATCGAGTTGGAACCGCTGCCGAGCAGGAGCAACGGCAGTGCGTACAGCAGGTTGAACGTCGCCGCCTTACCGAAGAAGTGCACCGGCAGCGCCGGCCCGTAGCCGAGCCGCTTCAAGATCGGCACGAAGCCGAGGAGCGCGACGTCGCGGCCGAGCAGCAGGCCGGCGAGCCACCACGGCATGATGTCGCGGATCGACAGCGCGACGACGGTGGCAACGATGTAGAGGCGGTCGGCGGCGGGATCGAGTAGCTGGCCGACCCGGCTGGTCTGGTGCAGCAGGCGGGCCAGCTTGCCGTCGAGCCAGTCGGTGAAACTGCTCACCGCGAGCACCACGACGGCCCACCCGTCGGCGTGCGGGCCGAGCGCGAGCCACAAGAACAACGGGACGCCGAGCAGTCGAAGCAGGCTGAGCGCGTTCGGCAGCGTCACGACGCGGTCACCCGGCGCGTCCGGCTGTGCGCTCACCCCGCCGTCCCTCCTGCCCGATCTATCGTGCGGACGGTTGCGATCCAACGTTATGCGCGAACGGGCTCGGCCGCTGCCGCAGCCGAGCCCGCGTGTTTCACCGTCGGGACGACAGGATTTGAACCTGCGACCCCTTGACCCCCAGTCAAGTGCGCTACCAAGCTGCGCCACGTCCCGAGTGCCGAGCGAACTCGACTGCAGTGACGATATCGCACAGCGGCCGGCCGCAAACTGCGCTCACCGCCGTCCGGATCTGCCCTTGCCGCCCTTGCCTGCGCCCTTCTTCCCGCGCGATTCCTTCACCCGCACCGAGATCTCGACCGGGGTGCCGGGAAATCCGAAGTCCTCGCGCAGCCGACGCTCGACAAATCGGCGGTAGGTCGCCTCCAAAAAGCCGGAGGCGAAGAGCACGAACCGGGGCGGCTGGGTGCCAGCCTGCGTGGCGAAGAGGACCTTCGGCTGCCGGCCGCCGCGCACCGGCGGCGGCGTCGCTGCGATCAGCGCGGAAAGCCAGCCGTTCAGCCGCGAGGTCGGGACCCGGCGCGACCAGCCGTCGAGCGCGATCTCGATCGCCGGGGTGAGTTTGTCGATCGCGCGACCGGTCTCAGCGGAAATGTTGACCCTGGGTGCCCACGCGACGTGGTGCAGTTGTCGTTCGATCTCGGTTTCGAGCAGCTCGCGACGGTACTCGTCGAGGAGGTCCCATTTGTTGAACGCCAGCACCAAAGCGCGGCCGGCCTCGACCACCATCTCGATGATGCGCAGGTCTTGCTCGGCAAGCGGCTCGCTCGCGTCGAGCAGGACGACGGCCACCTCCGCCTCCCGCAGCGCGGTCGCGGTGCGCAGGCTCGAGTAGTACTCCGCACCCGACGCCTCCCTGACCCGGCGCCGAATCCCCGCGGTGTCGACAAAGCGCCAAGTCGAGCCCGCCAGGTCGACGACCGAGTCGACTGGGTCGCGCGTGGTGCCGGCGACCGAGTCGACGACTGAGCGCTGCTCACCGGTGAGCCGGTTCAGCAGGCTCGACTTGCCGACGTTCGGACGGCCAAGCAGCGCCACGCGACGCGGCCCGCGCGGCCGGTCCTGGTCTGACGGCGGCGGCTCGGGCAACGCGTCGAAGACCGCGTCGAGGAGGTCGCCGCTGCCCCGGCCGTGCAGCGCGCTGACGGCGTAGGGCTCGCCAAGGCCGAGCGACCAGAGGCCGGCGGCGTCGGCCTCGCCCTTCGCGTTGTCGACCTTGTTGGCCACCAGCAGCACCGGCTTGCGCGCCCGACGCAGGGTGCGGGCGACGATCTCGTCGGTGTCGGTCGCGCCGACAACCGCGTCGACGACGAGCAGGACGACGTCGGCGGCCGCCGCCGCGATCTCGGCCTGCGTCGACACCGCTGCCTGCAGCCCTTGCGCGTCCGGCTCCCAACCACCGGTGTCGATGAGGGTGAACGCGCGGCCGCGCCAGTCGGCGTCGTAAGTCACTCGATCGCGCGTGACGCCGGGGACGTCTTGCACGACCGCCTCACGTCGTCCGAGGATGCGGTTGACGAGGGTCGACTTGCCGACATTGGGCCGGCCGACGACCGCCACCACAGGCGCCGGCGAGTCGACGGAGCCGATTTCGCCGACTGGCTCGTTCGAGCCTTCGGCGGAACCCATGTCGACGGCCGACCACTCGGCCTCGCTCTCCCAGGTGCCGTCGGCGGTCATCGCGGGTCGCCGATCGGCTCGCTCGCGGCAATGCCGATGCCGGTGCGCCGGCTTACCAACGCGAGCGCGGCCGCGACCACCTGGTCGAGATCGAGCGTAGTTGTGTCGAGCTCGACGGCGTCGGCGGCTTCGGCCAGCGGCGACGCCGCACGGCTCGCGTCGAGCCGGTCACGCCGCGCGAGATCGGCCTGCACGGCGGCAACGTCGGCGTCCCTGGTCTTTTCGAATTCGCGGGCGCGACGGCCGGCGCGCGCAGCGGCACTTGCCGTGAGGAAGATCTTGACCGGCGCGTCGGGGCAGACCGTGACGCCGATGTCGCGGCCCTCGACGACGATGCCGCCGGGGCCGACGATGTCACGCTGCCGTGTCAGCAGCTGCGTCCTGATCTTCTGGACGGCGCTGACCGAGCTGACCGCGGTGGTGACGTCGGGCTGGCGAATCGCCGTCGTCACGTCGGTGTCGCCAACCCGCGCCCACTGGTCTGCCGGGTCCGTTGAGATCTCCAGCTCAAAGGACCTCGCGCGTTCGACGACAGCAGCCTCGTCCGTGGGGTCGACGCCGCCGCGCAACACCCACCAGGTGAGCGCGCGATAGATGGCGCCGGTGTCGAGGTAGCGCAGACCGAGCGCCCGGGCGACGGCGCGTGACACCGTCGACTTGCCAGACCCCGACGGCCCGTCGACGGCGACGACCAGCGAGGCGCGGTCGGTCTCGGCGGCCGGCATCGGCGGTCTCCTGTCGCTGGTGGGTGTTCTGGATCAGCCGGGGCGGCGACGCGTCATCGCATCAGCGCGGCTATCAAAGGGACATCGTAGCTGTGCGCGCCACCGCGACCGTAAACGCATTTGTCGACAAAGAGATAGTCGATAAGTCGCTCTGGCTCTTTATCTGGCTGTTTATCTGGCTCTTTAGGAGTACACCTGCCAGCCCGACTGGCGCATACACGCGATCAACGCTGGAGCGGCATCCTCGCGGACGTCGATCTCGACGACGCCTACGGGTCGGCCGGGCTCGTGCTCGACGCGTACGTCCTCCACGTTGATGCCTGCGTCGCCCAAGGCGCGCAACAACGCGGCCAACTCGCCCGGGGCATCGCGGACGACGATCGGCACCGTCGCGAAGCCGGCGGCGGTCTCTCCGCGTTTCAGCGGAACGCGCGCCCGCCCCGCGACGCCGACCTCGAGGATCTGCGTGAGAGTCGCGAGCGCTTGCTCGTCACCGGCGTCGATCGCCTCCAGCGCCTCGACCATTCGGGTCGCGTCGGCGGCGAAGGCGCGCAGCGCGCCGGCGAGGTGGCCGGAGTTCGCCGCCAGGATGTCGGTCCACAGCCTGGCGTCGCCAGCCGCCACCCGCGTGGTGTCGTGCAACCCGGTGCCCCCGAGCGCGACGGTCTCCCCCGACGCCTCGACAAGTTGGGCCGCCAACAGCGAGGCGACGACGTGGGGCAGGTGCGAAACGGTCGCCAGCGACGCGTCGTGATCGTCGGCAGACATCTCGACGGGGATCGCGCCGCACGCGAGGGCCAGCGCTTTGACGTGTGCGAGCGCGTCGGCGGCGGCGTGCTCGGTAGGCGTGAGAACCCACGGCCGCCCGACGAACAGGTCGCTGTGCGCGGCGGCCGGCCCGGAGCGCTCTCGGCCCGCGACGGGATGCCCCCCCACAAAAACCGACAAAACGACACCCACGGCCTGAGCAACAGCTTGAGGTTGAGCCATTG
>JAICLV010000109.1 GCA_025925185.1 Acidothermaceae bacterium | reverse complement strand
TACGCGCCTGGGTTTTGGCTCGAAAATGGTCGTCACCGGCGACGTCACGCAGGTCGACCTACCCGGCGACACGAAGAGCGGTCTTCGGGTGGTGCGCGACATTCTCGACGGCATTCCCGACGTCTACTTCACGACCTTGAACAGCAGCGACGTCGTCCGGCACAAGTTGGTGAGCGCCATCATCGACGCCTACGAACGCTTCGACGCCGAGAACGAGTCGCAGGCGCCGCGGCGGCCGGATCGGCGTCGCAACGGCCGGGAGGGCAACCGGTGAGTGTCGAGGTCTCCAACGAGTCGGGGATCGAGGTCGATGAGGTACGGCTGGTCGCGTTGTCGCGCCACGTTCTCGACGCGATGCGCATCCACCCGCTCGCCGAGCTGTCGATTCTGCTTGTCGACGAGGGCGAGATGGCCAACCTGCACCAACGCTGGATGGACGAGCCCGGCCCGACCGACGTCCTTTCCTTTCCGATGGACGAGTTGCGGCCCGGCCGCCTCGACAGCGAACCCGACGACGACGAGGAGCCAGGGCTGCTCGGCGATGTCGTGCTATGCCCGGTGGTGGCGGAGCGGCAGGGTCGCGAGGCGGGCCATTCCACCCAGGCAGAGCTGGAACTGCTTTGCACGCATGGGATTTTGCACCTGCTCGGCTACGACCACGCTGAGCCCGACGAAGAGCGTGAGATGTTCGGGCTGCAACGCGACTTGTTGGCCGCGTGGCGGGCCGGTCACTCCGGCGTGAAGCAGTGACCGCAGGCGACATCGGACTTCCGGTCGGTGCGGCGGTCCTCGTCGCGGTGGCCGGACTGTGCGCGGCCGTCGACGCCGCCTTGTCGCGGGTTTCCCGCGCGCGGGTCGAAGAATTCGCCCGTGACGGACGACGTGGCGCGACCGCGTTGCGGCGTGTCATCGCCGAGCCGCCGCGCTATCTCAACCTTGTGCTCCTGCTGCGCGTGGTCGGAGAGATGGCCGCCGCCGTCATGGTGGCGGTGTGGGCGGTGCAGAACTTCCGCTACTCATGGTCGACGGTTCTGGTCACCGCCGCGGTCATGGTCGTCGTCAGTTACGTGGCGGTGGGCGTCTCGCCGCGCACCATCGGCCGGCAGCACGCGGGCGGCGTCGCCTTGCTGTCGGCACCGGTGGTATACCGGCTCGCCGCCGTCCTCGGACCGTTGCCGCGCTTCCTCATCGCGGTCGGCAACGCGCTGACCCCCGGCCGCGGTTTCCGCGACGGACCGTTCACCAGCGAGGCCGAGTTGCGCGACCTTGTCGATCTCGCCGAGGCCAGCAAGGTCATCGAAAGCGGCGAGCGGCAGATGATCCACTCCGTGTTCGAGCTCGGCGACACCCTCGTGCGCGAGGTGATGGTGCCGCGCACCGACATCGTCTTCATCGAACGCAGCAAGACCTTGCGGCAGGCGATGTCCCTCGCGCTGCGCAGCGGTTTTTCCCGCATCCCCGTCGTCGGCGATAACGAGGACGACGTCGTCGGCATTGTCTACCTGCGCGACCTGGCTCGCCGCACCTACGAATACCGCGAGTCGGAGTCGGGCGAGCGGGTCGAGTCGATCATGCGACCGGCCACCTTCGTGCCCGACAGCAAACCGGTCGACGAGCTGCTGCGTGACATGCAGGCCGAGCGCACTCACGTCGCCGTCGTCGTCGACGAGTACGGCGGCACCGCGGGTCTGGTCACGATCGAAGACATCATCGAGGAGATCGTCGGCGAGATCACCGACGAGTACGACCGCGAGTTGCCGCGAGTCGAGCAACTGCCGGACGGCGCCGCGCGCGTCACCGCGCGCCTCGGTGTGGACGAACTCGAGGAATTGTTCAACGTCAAGTTGGAAACCGAGGACGAGGGCGTCGAGACCGTCGGTGGATTGCTCGCCCAGGTGCTCGGTCGGGTGCCGATCCCCGGCGCCACGGCGCGAGTCGGCCCGCTCGAGCTCACCGCCGAGGGCTCCCGCGGCCGGCGCAACCGGATCGCCACCGTCGTCGTCCGCAATGGCGAGGCAACGGCGCTGGGCGGCGACGCCGACTTGACCGTCCCCGACACCGTCGTCGACACGGCCGAGGCCGCCGAGGCCGCCGGGACGACGACGGCCCCGCAGTCCACGGGCCCGCAGCAGCGGCGACAGGAGGCCAGCGGTGGCTGACGACCCGCAACCCGACGGCGCGCACTTCGACGCCGGCCAGCTCGACGCTGAGGACGCGAAGCTGGTCACCCTCGCCCGTTCGGCCCGAGCCCGCAACGGCGTCATCGAAGGCGCCGCCGTGCGCGACGACACCGGCCGCACGTACGTCGCCAGCACGGTTTCCCTTGCGACGCTGAACCTTTCCGCGTTACAGGCCGCGGTCGCGATGGCGGTGGCCAGTGGCGCGCGCGCGTTGGAGTCGGCCGCGGTGGTCACGTCGTCCGAGTCGATTGCCGAGGCTGACCGTGCGGTCGTCGCCGACCTAACCGTCGACGCGCCGATTTTCCTTGCGGATCCGGCCGGAACAGTACTTGCGCGGTTCGCCGCGTCGCCCGCCGCTTCGTCGGTCAAGCAGTTGCGCGTCGTCGTGACGGCGGCCGACTACGACGATGCGCTGAGGTTCTACCGTGACGTTCTCGGCCTTCCGCAGGAGGCGGCCTTCGAGTCGCCCGATGGCCGGGTGTCGATCCTCGCGGCGGGCCGCGCGACATTGGAGATCACCGATCCTTCGCATGCCGCGTACATCGACGAGGTCGAAGTCGGACGACGCGTCGCCGGTTCGATCAGGCTCGCCTTCGAAGTCACCGATTCGCGTGTCACGACGGCCGAGCTTGTCGAGGCCGGTGCGGTGTTGGTCGCCGAGCCGACTCGCACGCCGTGGGATTCGCTGAACTCGCGACTCGACGCTCCCGGCGCGACGCACGTGACAATCTTCACCGAACTCGGCTGAAAGCCCTATCCGGTAAGGCTTTTGCCGCTTTGAGCGTCGTCCGAACGGCTGATCTGCGGTCCGCGATCGGGTCTTTCGGCGGCTGCGGCGAGCGCCGAGGGTTGAACGATGAGGTCTGCAGCAGGTCGCGACACCGAGGGGTCGACGCTCGGCGCTGAGCGTTGGCGGTCACGCCGCGGGGTCGCCGTTGTGCTGCGCGGAATCGTCTTGCTCGCGCCGGTGGCGGTGTCGGTCGCGGCGTCTTTTGTCGTCACGCGGCTCATCCCAGCGCCGGATAGCGTCGGCGCGCGGGTCGCGTGGCTGGCGCTCGTCGTGTTCCTTTGCGGCCTGCTCGCCTGGCCGGCTCGCCGCCAGCTGCGGCGGTTGCTCCCGCTCGCCGCGTTGCTCGAGCTGTCGATCCTGTTTCCCGGCGAGGCGCCGTCGCGGTGGCGGGTCGCCCGCGAGGCGGGCTCCATCAAGCATCTGGAGTTGCTCGCGGATGGGGTGCCCGACACCGAGCCGGTGCGGGCGGCGACGACGATCCTGGCGCTGGTGGCGTCGCTCGCCCGCCATGACAGGGTCACCCGCGGCCACTCCGACCGGGTGCGCGTGTTCACCGACATGATCACCGCCGAGATGGGCCTGCCGCGCGCCGATCGCGACCGGCTGCGGTGGGCCGCGCTGATTCACGACATCGGCAAGCTCGAAGTGGCTGCGAAACTGCTGCGCAAGCCGGGAAAGCCGACAGCCGAAGAGTGGGAGTCGCTGCGGCTGCACCCCGAGGTCGGCGCCCGATTGGCCGCGCCGCTCGCCGGTTGGCTGGGCGAGCACGCGGCCGTCGTCCTCCAGCATCACGAGCATTTCGACGGAAGCGGCTACCCGGCCGGGCTGCGCGGCGACCAGATCAGCCTCGGCGCGCGGATCGTCGGTCTCGCCGACGCGTTCGAGGTCATGACCGCCGCCCGCCCGTACAAGAAGGCCTTTTCGCGGACGACGGCGCTTCGCGAGGTCGTGAACTGCAGCGGCACGCATTTCGACCCGGACGTCGCCCGCGCGCTGCTTGCCGTCTCGACGCCGCGATTGCGCCGCGCGCTCGGACCGGCGAGCTGGATCGGCCAACTGCCCGTCGTCGGAACGGCACCGGTCGGCGGGTTGCCCGCGGTGGCTGGAACCGTCGCCCGCGGCGCGGGAACCGTGATGCTCGGCGGGATGGCGAGCGCGGTCGTCGTCGGCGGGACCGGTGGTATGAGCGCGGCCGCGACGCCAGCGCCCTCGCACAGCGCCCACCACGACCCGGGCGCGGGGTGGGTCGGCAGCGCGCCTCAGGTGGCCGTGACGGGGCCGAACACAGGCGTGGCGAGCAGCGCACCGACCGGTTCGGGGATCGTAGGGATTCCGGCGCAGCGAGTCGCTGAGCCCACTTCGCCGGTCGCGACACCGGTGCCGGCTGGCGTGCGGTCGGCGCCGTCGGCCACCTCGACCACCGCACCCCCGCGATCAGCTCCCGCGGCCTCGCCCGGGAGTGTCGGCGACACGCTCGCCGGCGTGGTTGGGGGGGTTGGCGACACGCTCGACGGCGTCGTCAGTGGGGTGGGAGACACGGTCGGCGGCCCGCTCGGTGACACGCTTTCCGGCGTCGGCGACACGTTGGGCTCGACGGTCAACGGGGTTGGCGACACGCTCGGTGGCACGGTCGGCGGCCTGCTCGGTGGCTCCTCCGGTTCGGGATCGGAGACCCCGGCCCCGTCACCGGCGCCGACGAAACCGGGCCTGGGCGGCGTGCTCGGCAAGCTGCTAGGCGGCTGAGGCAACCCGTCCGGCGGTCCGGCCGTCCGGCGGTCCGCCGGACCGCCGTCCGGAGCGAGTGGGCAGAAATGGCACAGACACGCGGGCACCGGCGACGCTTTTTTGCCCAATGATCAAGGAGCCGCTTGTCGAAGGCGCGACTTCAAGACCCAGGTGAATGCGGCCTGGTCCGGTCCGGCCAGTCACATTCGCCGATTGGACGGAGCTGACGCCAGCCGTGCATGCGGACATGCGATGGGAGACTTCAGCTCGTGACATCCTCCCATCGCTCGGGTTTCGCGTGCGTCGTCGGCCGCCCGAACGCCGGCAAGTCGACGCTCCTCACCGCGCTCGTCGGCCAGAAGGTCGCGATCACGAGCGACCGGCCGCAGACGACGCGGCACGCCGTCCGAGGAATTGTGAATCGGGTTGACGCCCAGCTGGTCGTCGTCGACACTCCCGGCCTGCACAAGCCCCGCACGCTGCTCGGCGAGCGGCTCAACGACCTCGTGCGGTCGACGCTCGCCGAGGTCGACGTCGTCGTGTTCTGCGTGCCGGCTAACGAGAAAGTCGGCCCTGGCGACCGCTTCCTGGCGGCCGAGTTGACGAAACTGAAGCGCACTCCGGTGTTCGCGGTCGTGACGAAGACCGACCTCGCCGATAGGGCGGCGATCGCGCAGCAGTTGGTCACCGTCTCAAGCCTGGGGGAGTGGGCCGAGATCGTGCCGGTGTCGGCGGTCGCCGACGACCAGATCGACCTGCTCGCCGACCTGCTGGTTGCGCGACTGCCGGAGGGGCCTGCCCTCTACCCCGAGGGCGAACTCACGGACGAACCCGAGCAGACGATGGTCGCGGAGCTCATTCGCGAGGCCGCGCTCGCCGGCGTGCGCGAGGAGCTGCCGCACAGTCTCGCCGTCGTCGTCGAGGAGATGACACCGCGCGAAGGGCGCGACGACCTCATCGACGTGCACGCGGTGCTGTATGTCGAGCGCCCGAGCCAGAAGGCGATCGTCATCGGATCCGGCGGCGCCCGGCTGCGCGACGTCGGCGCCCGCGCCCGAGAGCAGGCCGAGGCGCTGCTCGGCACGCGAATCTTCCTTGATTTACGGGTAAAAGTCGCGAAGGACTGGCAGCGCGACCCCAGGCAGCTTCGCCGACTCGGATTCTGACGTGGCCGCCGGCTATTCGGGCACACCTCTCGCGAAGAAGCTCGGTGTCAAACCGGGCTCATCGGTGGCCTTGCTCGATGCCCCGGCCGATTGGTCGATCCCGGAGTTACCACCGGAGACTGCGATCAGACGCGCACGCCGTTCGTCGTCCGCGATGCAGCACGCGCAAATCGTCATCGCGTTTTGCCGGGCGAGTTCGGACGTCGCCGCGCTGCGCGCGGATGTCGCGCGGCTCGAATCGAATGCGTCACTGTGGCTGGCTTGGCCCCGCAAGGCCGCCGGCCACGTCAGCGACATCACGGAGAACCTGTTGCGGGAGGTGTTGTTGCCGACCGGCGTGGTCGACGTCAAGGTCGCCGCCCTCGACGACGACTGGTCGGGCCTGAAATTCGTCTGGCGTAAGGAAAACCGCGGTTAGCCGGCGTGCGACAGCAGGTCGTCGACGGAGAACTGCCACTCCGCCCAAGTGTCGCCCGGAACGAACCCGAGTTCGGTGTTGATGCCGCGCATCGCGGCGTTCTCGGTGGCGTTCCAGGTGACGATTTGCTCCAGCTGCGGCTCTTCTTCGGCCAGCCAGCGCAGCATCTCCGCCTTCACCCACCGGCCAAGGCCGCGGTTGCGGTGGTCCGGCCGCACCACGGTGTCCTCCTGAAACGCGAGGGTGGGCCGGCCTTGCGGCACCAGCACGTCGGTGAGCGCCACCAACTCGCCGGTCGCGTCGAAGCGCGCGCAGAGCACGAGATTGCGCCGGCGGCACCGCGCGTGCGCGGCTTCTGCGGCCCGAATGCTCTTGCCCGACCACTCGATTGTGATGTCGAGGTCGCCCTTAGGGGCCGTTTCCATCGCCTCACGGAGTTCGGCGAAGGACATCAGCAGCTCGTCTGGGCAGGGCCCGATCCATCGCGTCAGCGAGTACCCCGCCGCTCGCTCGGTGCGCCGGCCGATCCACCGGTTGACCAAGTCGCGATCAACGTCAGCCACCCGCAGTGCGCTCGACGTGCTGCGGAGCGCCGGATGGCCACCCAGTGCGGCACACGTCGCCGCGCCGGCCGTGCCGTCGCGCGCCTCGACGAGGATCGTTCGGCGGCCGGCGCTCTGCGCTGCTTTCGCGGCGAGCCGAGTCAGGACGGTGGCGATGCCCTGCCGGCGGTGCGTCGGGTCG
Source organism: Acidothermaceae bacterium (assembly GCA_025925185.1). Next base: position 1,403 of record JAICLV010000109.1, on the reverse strand, counting down.
ACCGTCACATCGAGCATCGCCAACTGGGGGTTGTCGAGCGAGCGCAACTCAAGCACCGAGTAGCCGACCACCGCGTCGGCGTCGAGCGCAAGCCGCCCAACGCGTTCGCAAAGATCGTCCGACAGGGACGATGGCAGCGCCTCGTCAAGCGGCGCCGGAGGCACGTTCGGCTCGAGCTCAACCTCGACCGCGGTGCGCAATCGGTGCCATGACTCGACAAGTGGCTGTGGCGTCTGCGCGTCGAGCGGGAGAACCTGCATCAGCCCTTGCTACCCAGGCGCGACGCGCTCTGCAACGGGGTTTGTTGCCCATGGCGATCACTCGCGGGGTATAGTCGGGCCCAATGTTGCGCAACCTGCTCCTTAGCTGCCGCGGCGAGACCCTCTAAAGGCCGGTCTCCTCGTCGCGGGAGTGCTGCGTGCCGGCCGTTTCGCCCGTCCCGCGAATCCCGAGGAGCAGCAGTGAGCGCAAGCAATCCCGTTCATCCGAACTTCCAACGCCCCAGCGGCATGCCGGTGTCCCGCTACCAGCGGTTCGCACCCGTCGAGCTGCCCGACCGCACCTGGCCCACCAAGACGATCACCCAGGCGCCGCGGTGGCTGTCGACCGACCTGCGCGACGGCAACCAGGCTCTGATCGACCCGATGAGTCCCGCCCGCAAGCTGGCGATGTTCCAGCTGCTCGTGAAGATGGGCTACAAGGAGATCGAGGTCGGGTTCCCCTCCGCGAGCCAGACCGACTTCGACTTCGTGCGCAGCATCGTCGAGAACGACGAGATCCCGGACGACGTCACCATCTCGGTGCTGACCCAAGCCCGCGAAGACCTCATCGAGCGCACCGTGCAGTCGCTGGTCGGCACGACCCGGGCGACCGTGCACCTCTACAACGCCGCCGCGCCGCTGTTCCGACGGGTCGTTTTCCGTAACAGCAAAGAAGAAACGGTGGCACTCGCGGCCGACGGCACCCGGCACGTCATGCGGTTCGCCGAGCAATATCTGGGCTCGACGAAGGTCTTCGGTTACGAGTACTCACCTGAGATCTTCATCGACACCGAGCTCGACTTCGCCGTCGAGATCTGCGAGGCGGTGATGGACGTCTGGCAGCCCGACGCCCAACGCGAGATCATCCTCAACCTGCCCGCGACGATCGAGCGGTCGACCCCGAACGTCTACGCCGACCAGATCGAGTGGATGGGCCGCAACCTGTCGCGCCGCGAGTTCATCTGCCTGTCGGTGCACCCGCATAACGACCGCGGCTGCGCGGTCGCGGTGCCCCGGTCGTTGTGCGGATGCAACGAGATCGCGACGTGGTCGCGGTTACGGACGTGGCGGCCGAACCACTCGATCTGGTCGGCGTAGACGTTCGGGGTCGCCATCTCGACCGTCGCGGGCAGGTTCAGGATG
>JAICLV010000152.1 GCA_025925185.1 Acidothermaceae bacterium | reverse complement strand
TTGTCGTCGGTCACAGCGCTGGCGAGATCCGGGTCGGTCTCGACTTGTCGGGCACGATCGACGTCGGCAAGGAGCGCGCGCGGCTGACCAAGGCACTCGATGTCGCGACCAACGAAGTTTCCCTAGCGCAGGCTAAACTCGACGACCCGCAGTTCACCGGCAAGGCGCCTCAGGCGGTCATCGAGAAGATGCGGGCACGGCTGCAGGCGGCAGAGGCTGACGTCGTCCGGCTTCGTCAACAACTCAGCGCGCTCCCGGCGCTGCCGCCCGGATGACAACCGCCGCCGCCGACGCACTCGCGCGGGTCGAGAAGGAGTTGCTCGCCCGCTGGCCGGAGTCGCGCATCGAGTGGAAGCTCGAGCGCATGACCGCGCTGATGCACGCGCTGGGCGACCCGCATCTGGCTTATCCCGTCGTCCATATCGCCGGCACGAACGGCAAAACGTCGACCGCGCGGATGGTCGACGCGCTGCTGATGGCGCTCGACTTGCGCACCGGCCGCTACACCAGCCCGCACCTCGAGTCGATCACCGAGCGGATTTCCCTTGACGGCGCGGCAATTTCCGCGGAGACGTTCGTCGACAACTACGACCAGATCGCCCCGTTCTTCGACATCGTCGACGCGAAATCCGACGTCAAGCTCTCGTTCTTCGAGGCGATGACGGGTCTCGGATTCGCGGTGTTCGCCGACGCGCCGGTCGACGTCGCCGTGGTCGAGGTCGGTATGGGCGGACGTCTTGACGCCACCAACATCGTGCCGGCGCCGGTGGCGGTCATCACGCCGGTCGACCTCGACCACATGGCGTATCTCGGCGACACCATCGCCGAGATCGCGGGGGAGAAGGCCGGCATCATCAAGCCCGATCAGACCGTGGTGATGTCGCTGCAACACGTCGACGCCGCGGAGGTGCTGCTGCGCAAGGCGGCGGACGTCGGCGCGACGGTCGCGCGTGAGGGACTGGAGTTCGGCGTCGTCTCCCGCGAGAACGCGGTGGGCGGACAGCTGATCAGCCTGCAGGGCCTGCACGCTCGCTACGACGACGTCTTCTTGCCGCTGTTCGGCCGGTACCAGGCGTCGAACGCCGCCTGCGCGCTCGCGGCCGTCGAGGCGTTCGCGGGCGCGGAGAACAGGTACGACCCCGGCATCGTGCGGGCGGCGTTCGCCGGGGTGCGGTCGCCGGGCCGGTTGGAGGTGGTGCGCTCGTCGCCCACCGTGCTCGTCGACGCTACCCACAACCCAGCGGGCGCTCGCGCGACCGTCGAGGCTCTCGCGGACGCTTTCGCGTTTCGCCGGCTGGTCGGCGTCGTCGCCGCGCTCGGCGACAAGGACGTCGCGGGGATGCTCGAGACGTTCGAGCCGTTCCTCGCGCATGTCGTCGTCTCCCAAAACAGCTCGTCGCGCGCGATGCCCGTCGACGACCTGGCGGCGCTCGCGGTCGACATCTTCGGCGCCGACCGGGTCGAGGTCGAACCCAATCTCGGCGCGGCCATCGCTACGGCGGTCGAGATTTCCGAGGAGGACGCCGAATTCGGCGGCGCCGGTGTCATCGTCACCGGGTCGGTCGTCACGGCAGGCGAGGCCCGCACCCTGCTCAGGCGGCGGCAGTGACCGGACTGGCCGGGCGCGGGTGATGACCCAGCGGCCGGCCGAGTTGTCGGACGACGAGCTCGCGGCCCGCGCGGCGCAGGTGCGCCGCGACGCGATCAAGGGCAAACGTCGGCTGGCGTCGAGCGTGCTCGCGATGGAGGTCGTCGTCTTCTGGCTGGCGATCATCGTGGCGATCGTTTCGTCGGGCGTCTCGGCGGCCGCCGCGCTCAGCGTCGGCGGTGCGCTCGCGCTCGCCTGCATCGTTATCGCCGCGCGAATCACCTCCCGGTGGGCCTTCGCCGCGGGCTCGGTGTTGCAGGTGTGCGCGATCGGGTGCGGGGTCGTCGTCCACACCATGTTCTTCATCGGCGCGATCTTCGCGCTGCTGTGGATCGCGGCGTTGCGCGTGGGCGACAGCGCGATCCGTGTCGCCGACCGATTCGCCGCCAGCGTCCGAAAATGAGGTAGCGGCCCCGATTTTCAATTGTCGGCGGGACCGCGGCGCGAGATACGGTCGGTAGCTATGTCCGACGACGCGCCCGAGCCGCTGATCCATGCCCGCGACTTGGTGAAGCGGTTCGGTGACTTCGTCGCGGTCGACGGCATCGACCTCGACGTTATGCCGGGCGAGGCGTTCGGGTTCCTGGGGCCGAACGGCGCAGGCAAGAGTTCGACGATGCGCATGATCGGGTGCGTGTCGCCACCGTCCGGCGGAACCCTGCGCATCCTCGGTCTCGACCCGCGTACGCAGGGGCCGCGCATCCGAGCGAAGCTCGGCGTCGTCCCGCAACTCGACACCCTCGACCTCGAGCTGACCGTTCGCGAGAACCTGCTGATTTACGGGCGGTATTTCGGTCTCCCTCGTGCGGTGGCGCGCGAGCGCGGCGACCAGCTGCTCGACTTCGTGCAACTCCTTGACCGCGCCGATGACACGGTCGAGCCGCTGTCGGGCGGCATGAAGCGGCGACTCACGATTGCCCGTTCGCTCATCAATGAGCCGCAACTGCTGTTGCTCGACGAGCCGACCACCGGGCTCGACCCGCAAGCGCGCCATGTGGTGTGGGATCGGCTGTTTCGCCTTAAGCAACAGGGCGTGACGCTGGTGCTCACCACGCACTACATGGACGAGGCGGAGCAACTGTGCGACCGCCTGGTCGTGATGGACAAGGGCCGAATCGCCGCCGAAGGATCGCCGCGCGAGTTGATCGACCGGTATTCCAGCCGCGACGTCGTCGAGTTGCGCTTCTCGCTGGACGAGAACGAGATCGCCGCAGAGAAGCTTGGTGGGATTGGCGACCGGGTCGAGGTGCTGCCCGACCGGGTGCTGCTGTATGCCGCTGACGGCGACGGTTGCCTTGCCGAGGTGCACAATCGCGGGCTCACCCCGGTGTCTGTGCTCGTGCGACGCAGCACGCTCGAAGACGTCTTCTTGCGGCTCACCGGCCGAAGCCTGGTCGACTGACATGGTCGCCTTGACGTCGTCGCGGGTGGCGCGCTCCTACGCGTACTGGCTCGTTGTCTACCGGCGCACCTGGCGCGGCACCGTCATTACCAGCATCGTGAGCCCGGTGATGTACCTGGCCGCGATGGGCGTCGGGCTTGGGTCGCTCGTCAAGGGCGGCCAGGGCACGGATGGCTTGACGTACCTGCAGTTCGTCGCACCCGGGCTGCTCGCGGCGACCGCGATGCAGATCGGCAGCTTCGAGTCGACTTATCCGGTTCTTGGCTCGTTCAAGTGGATCGGCAACTACCACGCGGCCGCGGCGACACCCCTTACGCCATCGGCAATTCTGGCCGGTCACCTGTTGTGGATGGCCACCCGCGCGTTGCTTGCGTGCGCCGTCTACCTCGCCATCATCGCCTCGTTCGGCGCGTTGCGCACGCCGCTCGCCATCCTTGCCTTGCCGGTGTGCGTGCTGCTCGGTCTCGCGTTCGCCGCGCCAATCACGGCGTTCGCCGCGAGTCGCGATCGCGACAGTGGTTTCGCCGCCCTGCAACGCTTCCTCATCGTGCCGATGTTCTTGTTCTCCGGCGTTTTCTTCAACGTCACACAACTGCCGGCGGTGATCCGGCCGGTGGCGTACATCACGCCGCTGTGGCACGGGGTTCGGCTCTCGCGCGACCTCACCACCGGGCAGCTCGAGCCAGGCGCCGGTTGGCTGGTCCCGCTGCACGTGCTGTACCTCGTCGCGTTCGTCGTCGTCGGTGTCGTCATCGCGCGCCGGGTTTACCGAGCGAAGCTGGCGAACTAGCGATGGCCACCCTGGTCGCGAGAATCGCGCCGTATCAAGCGCTCGCGGGCCTCGGCGTCGGCCGCGGGCATGTGCTCGTCGAGCGTAGCCTGATGGTTTACAAGCGCAGCTGGATCATCATCGTCTCCGGCTTTTTCGAGCCGCTGTTCTACCTGCTGTCCATCGGCGTCGGGCTTGGCAAGCTGATTCCGCACGTCACCGTCGCCGGGCAGGACGTGCGCTACACCGCCTTCGTCGCGCCCGCGCTGCTCGCGTCGTCCGCGATGAACGGCGCGATTTACGACTCGACGTTCAACATCTTCTGGAAGATGAAGCACGCGAAGCTGTACGACGCGATGCTGTCGACACCGCTCGGTCCGCTCGACATCGCGACGGGGGAGATCACGTGGGCGCTCGCTCGCGGCGTCATCTACTCCAGCGCGTTTCTCGTCGTGATGGCGGCGATGGGCCTGCTGCACTCGTGGTGGGTTCTGCTGTCCTTGCCGTTCTCGATTCTCGAGGCGCTGGCGTTCGCGGCCTGCGGAATGGCGGCGACGACGTTCATGCGCAGCTGGCAGGACTTCGAGTGGGTCACCCTATCCATTCTGCCGATGTTCCTTTTCTCAGCGACGTTTTACCCGCTCTCGACGTACCCCGACGTCATCGGCCACATCGTGCGCTGGACACCGCTGTACCAGGCGGTCGACGTGCAACGCGCGCTCGTCCTCGGCCAGCTGCACCCGGGGTTGCTCGCCAACCTCGCCTACCTGGTGGCGATGGGGCTGGCCGGATTGTTCGTCGCCACCCGTCGGCTCGGCGGCCTGCTGCTGAAGTAGGCTCCTGCGCACCGTTTGTCGCTGGAGTCGTTGGGAGTTTGCGGTGTCGGACGTCGAGCGCACGCTCGTCTTAGTCAAGCCGGACGGCGTGCAGCGTCGTCTTGTCGGCGAGGTTCTTGCCCGGCTGGAGCGCAAGGGGCTGTCGTTGGTGGCGGCCGAGTTGCGAACAATCGATCGGGCGACGGCAGAGGCGCACTACGCGGAGCACGCCGGCAAGCCCTTCTTCACGCCCCTGATCGAGTTCATCACCTCGGGTCCGCTGTTGGCCGCCGTCGCCGAGGGGCCGCGCGCGATCGAGACCTGGCGGGCGATGATGGGCGCGACCGACCCGGTGAAGGCGTCGTCCGGCACCGTGCGCGGCGACTACGGGCTCGTCGTCACCGAGAATCTGGTGCACGGCTCCGACTCCCCAGAGTCGGCCGCCCGTGAGATCGCGCTGTTCTTCCCCGACCTGGCCTGACCGCCCCAGCCGAACCGTCCGAGTTGATCACGTTCAGGGGGCAAGCGGGTCCGAAGGCGCCTCCACAGATCGGTCCTCGGACAGCTACACCCCCTGAACGTGATCAACTCGAAAGGGGTGGCGGCGCGGCGGGGTTTGGGTCGGACGGGGGGTTACCACGTAGCATGGCTGCGCTTGCGCATGTCGCCCGAACGGAAGGTCCTGAGAGGTCCGAGGCCTATGTCATCCAACCTGTCGTTCCTCGGCCGCGATATGGCCGTCGACCTCGGCACCGCCAACACGCTGGTCTACGTCCGCGGCCGGGGCATCGTGCTCAACGAGCCGTCCGTGGTCGCCATCAACACCAACACCGGCGGCATCCTGGCGGTCGGCATCGAGGCCAAGCGCATGATCGGCCGCACGCCCGGCAACATCGTGGCGATCCGGCCCCTGAAGGACGGCGTCATCGCCGACTTCGACACCACCGAGCGGATGCTGCGGTACTTCATCCAGAAGGTGCACCGCCGCCGCCACTTCGCGAAGCCGCGCATCGTCATCTGCGTCCCGTCCGGGATCACCGGTGTGGA
>JAICLV010000023.1 GCA_025925185.1 Acidothermaceae bacterium | reverse complement strand
GCGGCTGTTCCCGGACTGCAGCCGCCCGCGCGGCCGGCTAGCCCGTTCTCGCCCGTGTCGGCCCCGCCTGTGCCCGGCGCGCCGCAGCCGCCGGCGTCCGAGCCGCTGGGCGGTGGTGACGGCCCGAGCGGGCCGCCTCGGCAGGCGCCTGCCGGCGGCTTCGAGGTCGATGAGGGCCCCGAAGTCCCGCCTTCGCATGGCTGACGGCTCGACTAGTCGCAAGGTTCGGGTGGGCAGCCCGTGCTGGTGATCAAGTTGTCGGGCGCGGTGGTGTTCGTCGCAGCGGTGCTCGTCGGAATCGGCCTGCTGCTCACGCGGCCAGGGCTGTACTACGTTGCGATCGGGTTGTCGGGGGCGGCGTTGTTGGCCGTGATCCTGAGCGCGCTCCCTTGGCGGCGGCGCCCGCCGCGGTATCCCTGAGCGGGTGAGCCCATGATCACCGAATGGACCGTGCCTCGCTCAGATGCGGCGGCGGAACGGGTCGCGCGCGGGCGGCGCGGCGAGTGATAGGCGAGTGCCGTCCATCGACAGGCCGGTGAGCGCGAGCACCCGGGCCAGGATGGAGGCCGTGGTCTCGCCGCAGGCGACGCCGTCTGCCGTCACCATCGCGCGATAGATCGTGGCGTAGTGCTTGACCGGCGTGTTGTAGCTCCAATCGACCGAGCCGAGGTGAAGCGCGTGGCCCCGGGTCCCACCCGGGCCATCGAACGCGCCGCTCCACACCTGCACGCCGGCTGGCCCGGCGGCAAAGGTACCGCCCTGGCCGACGTCGTTGGCACGCGCCGCCGCGATCAGCTCGCGGGTCTCCCGCTCCGGGAGCACGAGGGCGGGTCGCACCTGACTCGCCAGCGCCGGCACCGCTACCGCTCCGGGGCGCAGCGAGACACCAGGACTCGGTGGTTGGCCGAAATAAGGTGCGGCAGCCACGTCCACCTCCACTGTCACGGATCGCACCGGTTGCGTCAGGATGGCCCTCAATGATCCAGCCAACTCCGCGCCCGTGTTGAGAGGATCGGCTGATCGACCCCCCTACCTTGACTGCGCCAATCGGGTGGTTCGTGACGTGGCGCTCAGCCCAACCGCGCCGGTCAGCCCAACCGCGCCGGTCAGCCCAGCCGCGAGATGAACTCGCCGCGCCGCCCGGCCATCCGCTCGAACCGGTCCATCACCGCGCCGTCGTGGCCCGGGACGACGACCGCGCCGTCCGCCGCGAGCCCGGCGAGCCGCTCGAACGCGACGCAACTGGTCGGGACGTCGTTCAGGACGGGGAACGGAACCTGCGCCTCGAGGTTCGCGTACAGGTGGGCGGCATCCGAGGCCAAGACGAGATCGGACGACGCGGTGCGCACGCGCACCGCCTGCATGCCGGGCGTGTGCCCGCCGATGTGCAGCGCGTCGACCCCGTCGACGATGCGCGCGTCGCCCGAGAGCAACTCGAGGCGGTCGTCGGCGCGCAGTTTCTGCACCGCGGCGATGTCGGCGTCCTCCACGGCGCTTGCGCACAGCCGAAAGCGCATGAACTCGCCGGTGTAGAAGTCGAGGTCGGCCCGCTGCGCGAACACCCTCGCGTTGGCGAACGCGTCGAGGCCGCCCGCGTGGTCGAAGTGCAGGTGGGTCAAGACGATCGTCGAGACGTCGGCGGGTTCCAGGTCGAGCTCGCGCAGCGCTTGCACCGCCGTGCGTTCGAAGTCGATGCCGCGTCGGCGCGCGACCTGCTCGTCGAACCCGGTGTCGACCAAGACCACCGACGAGCCGGCGGTCGCCACCCACAACGAGTAAGCGAAGTCGACGATCCGGTCGTCGCCACCGCGCAGCAGGCAATTGCGCAGCGGCAGCCGCCGCCGCCCGACCACGACCTGGTGGACGGCGAAGACGGACGGCGCACCGGTCATGTCCGCGACGCCGTGAAGTCCGGCGAGTCCTCAAGCACCTTCAGCTCCACACCCGCCTCAGGGCCGAGCGCGGAGTCGAAGTTCGGGTTGACCACGAGCAGGCGGACGACGTCGGCGCCGTCATTGACGTGCTGGTACGTCACGCCGCGCTCTTTGATCGGGATCGCGATGACGTCGCCAGCGGTCCACTCATGCCGGACGCCGTCGAGGTCGGTGTGCCCGCTGCCTTCGAGGACGTAGTGCAACGTGCCGCCCTGGCACTGCAGCTTGCCGCTTCGCGAGCCGACCGGGATCTCGAGTTGATGGCAATACAGCGACCGCGTGCTCGGCCCTTCGAGGTCGGGGTGCAGGTACCAGTGCATGATGCCCATCGGGTTCGTCTCGCTGGTCGCGCCTTCACGGGTCAGCAAGTTCGCGCCCGCGAGCCGGCGCGCGCGTTCGGTGGCCGCGGCTCGCAACGTGTTCTCGAACAACGTCATTGCGAGTCCTCCTGGGCGTCCCACCCCGTCTGCTCTTTGACTTGGGTGAGCATCGACCCTGTCGCGTGCAGGAACGGCAGGTAGACAAAGGCAATCCACTCGCTGCTTCCGGATGGATCGAGGTTGAAGTGCTGGTGTTCGACTCCGCCGGGCTTGACGGGCAGCACCAGCAGGTCGCCCACCTTCCACTCCAACCGCTCGCCGTCGAAGATGCTGTACCCGTGGCCGCGAAGCACGTAGATGACGAGCCCGCCTTGGTGCGTGTGGGCGCCTGACTCGGTCAGCACCTCCTTGCGGAAGCACATCCAGTCGCGCACTGCGACATCTTCCGCGTCGATGTGCAGGTAGTACTTGCTGCGACCCTGTCGCGACTGCTGCCACGGCAGCTCGTCGCCCTTGATGACGACGCGGCCGGTCTCCGCGAGATGGCGCCGATGCTGAAACGTCTGAAACATCATCTCGTACGGATGTGTGCGCACCTTCGTGTGCACCGCAGTCGGCGTCGAGCGCGGGCCGGCTGGGCGGCCACTCGTCGTTGGCATCAGGGACCTCGTCTCAGTTCTTTCGATGAAACGTATGTTGTATACAACCGCGGGTCAAGGGAGCGCGCGCCAGTCAAACAAGCCCGGCCGGGCCCGCCTGGTTGCAGTTTGGTCACCCTCGCGCGACGGTCGATTCGGCCGTGTTGACCCTAGATTGAATCCTTGATACAACATCCCGTTATCGAGTGCCGGCGATGCCCGCTTCGGCCATCGCGGGATCCACCAAATTGAGGAACGGGACCGGCAATGGCGATATCGACCCTGAGAACGTCACGGGGAATCCAGCGCAGTTGTCTGGCGGCGGTGGCCGCGACCCTCGCCGCGCTCAGCGCGGCGTGCGGCAGCAGTGGTTCGTCAAGCGGCAGTGGCCCATCCACCGGCGGGGGCTCATCCAGCGCGGCGTCAACGGCGCCGACCCAGCCGAGCGGCGGCTCCGGCGGCCCCGCGACCGCGTCATCAAGCGGCGGCGATCTGCAAAGCCTGTACGAGGCCGCGAAGAAGGAAGGCAAGATCGTGCTCTGGGGCGGTGAGGACCCCGCCGAGATGCAGCAAATCTTCGGGGAGTTCAGCAAGACCTACCCTGGGCTGAAGCTTGAGACCACGGCGGTGAATCCCGACAAGCAAGCGACTCAACTGTCCACCGCGAAGGCGGCCGGACAGCCGCTTCCGGATCTGATCCAAGGCCGCAAGGAGTTCATGCCGACGATCTCGCAGTCCGGGTTCGTCGACGCCAACCCCAACTGGGCGAACTACGGAGTCCCGAGTTCGATCGTCGGCGCCGACGGCGGCCTGCTCGAGTACCGGTCGGTGTATGTGCTCGCCTACAACAAGAACGTGATCAAGGACGCCGCCGACGTTCCGTCGACCTGGCAGGCGCTCGCCGACGCGAAGTGGAAGGGCAAGCTCAGCGTCGACCCGCGCGGGTTCCCGTTCAACATCTGGGCCGTGTCGCTCGGGGAGTCGGGCACGGTCGACTACGTGAAGAAGCTGAAGTCGGACGTCAATCCCGACCTCGTCCAAGGTTCGACCGCAGGGCTGGTGAAGTTGTCCGCCGGCGCGCAGGCGTTGCGGCCCGCCGCTCTTGAGGATGTCAAAACCCAGCTGGCAAAGGGAGCGCCGCTCGGATACGTGATTCCGACGCCGGTGCTGGTGCAAGACACGTCGTGGTATCTGACGGCTGGCGCGCCGGACAAGAACGCCGCCATGCTGTTCGCTATCTGGTACACGTCCAAGGACGGCGGCCAGGTGCAGACCGACAAACTCGACCACCGCACCAACCAGCTTCCCGACGAAGCGGCCGGCAAGGAGGTCGTCACCTACTCAACGCCCGAGGAGGCGGCGCTCGTGGCCAAGGTGACGCCGGAGATCGTCAGCGCGTTCGGCGGGTGATCGCGCCGACAGGAGCAAGCCCATGGTGATTTCGGGACCGCGCGCCGACGTGCCTCGTCAGCGGACACAGCAGCCGCTGACAGAAGTGCGCCGGCCGCGGTTCCGGTCGCTTTCCCCGGCCGGCCTCGCCGGCGTGGTCACCATCGTCTTGGTGTGCATTCCGCTCCTCATGTTGTTGTGGAGCAGCTTCACCGTCAGTAAGACCGGGCTGCCGTTCGGCCCAGGTTCGCATTTCTCGATGTCGAACTACCGACGGGTCTTCACGGACGGCGATCTCGTTCGTCCGCTGCTCAACACGATCGGGTTCGTCGTCGGTTCCTTGGCGGTGGGCCTGCTGATCAGCATTGGTATCGCGGTCTTGCTGGAGCGGACGTCGCTCCCATTCCGTAACTTGATCTTCGCGCTCGTGGTGGCGCCGGTCGCGATGCCGCAGGTCGTCGCTGGCATCGCGTGGGGGTTGTTGCTCGATCCGCGGGTCGGCCTCATCAACCAGATCGCGCGCTGGATTCCCGGTGTCGACGGTCCAGGTCCGTTCAACGCTGGATCGCTTGCGTCCATCACTGTCGTCGAGGGATTCATGCTGGTGCCCTTCTCGCTGTTGCTGGTGGCACCGGTTGTTCGCTCGACTAGCGGCGCGTTAGAGGAGGCGGCCGCGGTCACCGGCGCCGGTGCGTGGGCGCGCGCGACGAAAATCGTCGGACCACTCATGGCACCCGGCTTGCTCGCGGTGCTCGTCTATCAGTTCGTCACTGCCGCGCAGGCGTTCGACATCCCCGCCGTACTCGGCCTGGAAAAAGGCGTGCAGGTCTTCAGCACCGCGATCTACAGCGCGCTGAATCCCGCAGTTGGCGTTCCTGATTACGGGTTGGCGAATGGCATGTCGGTGCTGTTGCTGGTGTTCGCGCTGGTCCCGATGTATTGGTACTACCGCATGGTCGGCAGATCCGAGCGGTACGCCGTCATCACGGGCAAGTCATATCGGCGGCGCGACATCGCGCTCAAGGGCGTCGCCAAGTGGGCGGCAGTGTGCGTTCTCGCCGGCTACGTCGTGTTCGTCGTCCTGCTGCCGCTGTTCATCCTGCTCTGGATGAGCGTGCAGCCGTATTACGCGACGCCAAGCTTCTCGGCCCTCGGCCGCGTGCAGTTCGATGCCTACCACCGAGTGTTCACGGTTCCAGCCTTCTTGAGCACGGTGCGGAACACGTTGATCCTCGGCGCGTTGTCGGCGACCGTGGTATGCGTCATCGCCACGATGAACAGTTGGCTGCTGCTGCGAAAGCGTGGGCTCTTCGGCAAGATCACTGACGTCTTCGGATTTGTCACCCACGGCATTCCGGGTGTCGTCCTCGGCGTCAGCCTGCTCTTCGTCTCCTTGACGGCCGACTCCCACTTTCATCTCGGGCTGTTTGGCTCGATGCAGTTGCTTGTCATCGGCATGGTCATCGTCTGTCTCGGTCTCACGACGCGCATCACGACCGCCGGCATGGGCCAAATCCATCGCAACCTCGAGGACGCCGCCGAGATGTGCGGGGCCGGCTTGCTCGCGCGACTACGAAGCATCACGGTGCCGCTGATGTCGCCCGCGATCGCGAACGCGTGGGTGCTCACCTTCGCGTACGCGCTCTCGAACCTCACGCTCACCGTCGTCCTCGCCAGCTCGAAGAACCGCGTCGTCGCGGTGGAGTTGTACACCCGCTGGAATTTCGGTGACGTGCAGACCGCGGCGGCGCTCGGACTGCTGCTCACCGTCGTCAGCGTCGGCGCGACCATCGCCGCGCGTCGGTTTACCTCGCACAAGGAGATGCGCAAGACATGAAGGACGTCGTGCTGACCGGTGTCGAGAAGACGTACGCGGACGCGAGTGGTTCCGGCGTCGCGGCCGTGCGCGGCGTCGACCTGTCGATTCGGGCGGGAGAGTTCTTCGTGATGCTCGGCGCCTCTGGGTCGGGAAAGACGACGCTGCTGCGCTGTGTGGCCGGGCTCGAGGCGATCACTGGCGGTCGGATTGAAATCGGTGGCACGGTTGTCGCGGCAGGCGGTCGCTCGGTTCCCGCAGTTCGCCGCAACATCGGGATGGTGTTCCAGGACTACGCGATCTGGCCGCACATGACCGTGGGCGAGAACGTCGAATTCGCCTTGCGGCACGCGCGTTCTGGCGCGCTGCGCGGCGGCGCGGCACGCGCGCGCGTGCTCGAGGTTCTCGAGGTGGTCGGACTCGCCGAACTCGTCGACCGGGGCGCTACGTACCTGTCCGGAGGTCAGCAACAGCGGGTGGCGCTGGCCCGGGCGGTCGTCGCCAAGCCGGACGTGCTGTTGCTCGACGAGCCGCTGTCGAACCTGGACGCCAGGTTGCGTGCGTCGATGCGCAAGGAGTTGCGGCGTATCACCGCCGACCTGGGCGTCACGGCGATCTACGTGACGCACGACCAGATCGAAGCGCTGATGATGGCCGACCGCATCGCGGTGATGCGACACGGCCGCGTCTTGCAGGTCGGCACACCTGAGCAGATCTATCGCACGCCAGCAGACTTGTTCGTCGGAGAGTTCGTGGGGGAAGCGAACTTGGTGCCAGGCCGCGTGGTCGGGCCTGCCGCAGCGCCGTCGGACGCGGCCGCCGACCAAAGCTTTGTGACCGTCGACTCGCCGCTGGGCGCCATGACCGCGCTCGCCGGCGCTGGCGCGGTTCCCGGCGCTCGCGTCCAAATGTTGATGCGGCCCGAGAGTCTCCACGTGTGCCGCGACGGCGTGGCGCCGCTCACGGGCAACACGATCACCGGGCGGGTGGTGCGCGCCGACTTCGCGGGCGCGCACACGGAAGTGGTCGTGGACGTCCGCGGCGTGACTCTGCAGTCGCAGTCGCACGCGATCGACGCGCTCGCAGTCGGCTCGACGGTGACCCTCAACGTCGGCGCGCGGTGGGTTGTCGCGTTTAGCGAGCGAGTGGACGACGCGCACGCTGACGTGGCGCCACCTGCGCAGGTGGCAGACCGGACGACGTGACGTGGCGGGCGTCGATGTGACAACGGCCATCGAGTGGTGTATTCAATATCCGATAAGGGCTTCGCGCAGCGAAACGGCCAGACTCTTGGAGCAGCGATGAAGGACTTCCAATACGGCGCGCCAACCGAAATCGTCTTCGGCGCCGGCGCGCACACCAAGCTGCCCACGGAGATTGCCAGACTCGGCGGCTCCCGCGCCGTCGTCGTGGCCGACCGGGGGATCGCGGGCGCCGGCTTGGTCGATCAGATCGCGGCCGCGTTCGCCGCAGGCTCGCCGGTGTCGCTCGCGCCTGCGTGGACCGCCGTTCCGCAAGACCCGACGTTTCGCGACGTCGCCGCGCTGGTCGACTTCCTGCGGGCCGAGAATATCGACACGGTGATCTCGCTCGGCAGCGGCAGCGTGCTCGCGGCCGGCCGCGCCGCCGGGGTTTGTGCGACGTCTAAGAAATCGGTGCGCGAGATCGCGAAAGGCGGTGCCGACACCGCTCCGTTGTTGAACGTGGCGGTGCCCACGACCGCGGGCTCAGGCGGCGAGGTGTCCCGTCAGGCGACGCTCACCGACGACGAGAGCGGCGAGAAGAGCGGCGTGCGCGGCTGGGAGGTGGCGGCGCGGCTCGCGGTGCTAGACCCCGAGCTGCTGGTGAGCGTCCCTCGTTCGCAAGCGGTGGCGTCGGGCATCGACGCGATGACGCACGCGCTCGAGGCGTACTGGTCGAAGCGCGCGACGGTGCTCACCGACGCGCTGGCCCGGCCGTCGTTCAAGGTGCTGGTCGAGAAACTCCCGCAGTCGTTGGGATCGTCCGACACCGACGTGCTCGGCGAGATGCTGGTCGCCTCCACGATGGCGAACCTCGCCTGTGGCAACGCGGGCCTCGGTCTCGTGCACGGCCTTAACAAGGGCATCACCGGCGTGTCGCACAAGAAGGGCTACGAGTCGCTGTCGTATGGCATGCTGCACGGCGCCTTGCTGCCGTGGGTGATCGACTTCAATCGCCCAGCCGCCGCTGCGAAACTCGCCGACTTGGCCGCGGATCTCGACGAGCATCGTGGCCGCCATTTCGACGCCGAGACCGGTGCCCGCGTGCTGCTCGAGACGCTGGTGCGGTGGCTCGACGACCTCGGCGCGCCGTCGCAGCTGCCTTCGAAGGCCTACGACGACGACGATCTCGAGTTCGTCGCCAAAGACACCGCGGGGCGCGCGATGTGGAAGGACAACCCGCGCACCGCCACCGAAGACGAACTCAAAGAGCTGACCCGGCTCGCCCTCACCGACTGGAAGCAACGCGATTGGAGCGCCTCATGAGCGGCATCGGCAAGGACGACGGCATCGCCGTCATCGGCTTGGGCAAGATGGGCTTGCCGATGGCACGAAACCTGCGCACCGCAGGGTTTCGAGTCGTCGGTTACGACCCAGTGGCGGCCGCGTCCGACGCCGCTAAGGTCTTCGGCTTCGAGATCGTCGACAGCCCCGCCGCGGCCACGGCGAACACCGCGATCGCCTTGATCGTCGTCGGATTCGACAACGAGGTCGAGCAGGTCGTGACGGCCGAGGGCACCGGGTTGCTGGCGAGCGCGAAGCCCGGTTACGTGATCACGATCTGCAGCACCATCGAGCCCAACACCTCGATCAGGCTCGCAGCGACCACCAGAAAGCGCGAGGTCGAGCTGGTCGACGCGACGATGTGCCTGGGCGAGCCCGCCGCCGAGGACGGCACGTTGCTGTTCATGTGCGGGGGCGACGACGCGGCGCTCGATCGCATCCAGCCCGCGCTCGAGGTCGTGGGCGCGAACATTTTCCGGCTCGGCGACGTCGGCACCGGCCAGGTTGGCAAGATGCTCAACAACTACCTGCTGTGGAGCTGCGTCGTCGGCAACTACGAGGCGATGCGGTTGGGCGCGCGCCTCGGCGTCGACCTTGAGCCATTGCGGCAGGCCTTGCTGCTCAGCAGCGGAGCGAACTGGGCTCTCGACACCTGGTTGCGGTCGCGCCCGATGCCGTGGGCCGAGGACGACATGCGCATCGTCATGCAGTACGCGGACGAGGTCAAGCTGCCGATGCCGGCGGCCGGTCTGCTGCGCGAGGAGATGAAGGCGATCAAGGTGGTCAAGAACGCCTGGACGGACGGCGGCGGCGCGAAGTCGAGCATGGACGCCTTCACCCGCGCGCACATCTAGCGAACGCCGCGCCCTGGACGACACGCTGCCCGCCGGTAACAGTGTTGTCACGCAGCTTGCGCCGCCGTTGACATGCCACGAATACTGCATACGATATCCCGAACTGCGGGTTAGGAGCGACCGCCCCGAGCCTCACGCGCAGCGACGCTGATCGAGCGCCGGAACGGGCGACGACAGTCGCGCGTCGGCGTATGAGCCTCGCGCCACGCGAGCGACAAGGAGATGCGATGGACCTCCACAAGTTGCGTTGGAATCCCGGGCGGTTCGCAGTCGTCGCGGCGAGCGCACTCGCGCTGACGGTGACGGCCGCGTGCGGCAGCAGCGGCAGCAAGACCGACACGGCAAGCACGCCGACGGCGCCGGCCCCGGCCGCGACGACAGCGAACTCGTCGCCGACGAGTTCCGGCAGCGCTGCGCCGGCTACCGTCGACAACGCGAAGACGGTGTTCGTGTTCAACTCGACGCCGCAAGAGCAAGACTTGCCCGAGCTGATGGCGATCGACGCCATGAAGACCCAGGGCTACGACATCAGCACCAAGCAGCTCGACGGCTCCGTGCTGCCGTTCCAGGCGCTCGCGAGCAACCAGGGGCAGCTCACCGGCGCGTCGTTGCCCGAGGGCGCCCTCGCCGTGCAGGCAGGCTCCGACGTCAAGATCGTCGTCGCCCGCAACCAAAACCAGGTCGTCTGGGTCGCCGACAACAAGTACAAGGACTGCTCGAAGCTCAACGGCCAGAAGGTCGGGATCTACTCCGAGACCGGTGGCTACACGATCCTCATGAAGTTGTACTTCGCGAAGGCCTGCCCGGACGTGAAGCCGACCTACGTGACGATCCCTGACTCGCCGGTTCGCGCGCAAGCGGTGGCGACGGGGAAGATCGCGGGCACCGCTCTCGGCCTGCCCGACGCGATCGCGCTTCAGCAGGCCAACCCCGACGGCAGCTTCTTCGTGCTTCCGCTGAGCACCGAGATCCCCGGTGTCGGCGACGAGTACGTGTACGCCAACGGCGCGACGTTGAAGGACCATCCAGGCATCGTCCAGGCGTTCGTCACCGAGCAACTGAAGGCGATCCGCCAGCTGTACGGCGACGATGACGCCGCGCTGTCCGACTTGGTCAAGAAGTACCTGCCGGACACCAAGAACACCGACGTGTTGAAGTCGATGGTCACCTCGAAGCTCTGGTATGCCAACGGCGGACTTGAGGGCCCGGGCCTCGACGCGACCCTGAAGGGCTTCGACCTCACCCAGACGCCTGACCAGCTGCAGGACAAGACGGCGGTCGAGGCCGCGCTGAAGGACATCGGCAAGTCCGACCTCACGCAGTTCTGAGGACGGCGGTACCAACAGTCACGGAGGGAACGTGTCCTACTCGATCGAGCAATCGCGCCGCGCCGGCCGCGGCGGCGGTCGGGTGGGGCACGTCCTCCTGCGCGTCGTGCCGCCGGCGGTCGTCCTGGTCGTCATCAGCCTGCTGTGGAACTGGTACGTCGAGAGCAAGCACTCGTTCTACCTCGCCGACGCGGGCGCCATTTTCAGCGCCTTCATCGACGAGCTCAGCGACGGCGCCGTCTGGAGCGCGCTGTGGACCAGCGACATCTCGTTGCTCGTCGGATTCGCGATCGCCGTGGCGATCGGCGTCCCGATCGGGCTGATCATCGGCCGGGTCAAGCGCGTCGACCGGCTGCTCGCCCCCTATCTGCAAATCGCGCTGGTGACGCCGATCGCGGTCTTAATGCCGATCGTGCTCGTGGCGCTCGGCCTGTCCCGGACGGCGCAGATCGTCGTCGTCGTTTTGTTCGCGCTGCCGTTCGTCGTGGTGCCGACGAGGGGCGGTGTCGTGACCATCCCGCGCGACTGGCTCGACATGGCGTCGTCGTATGGCGCGCGCGAACTGCAGGTGTGGCGCCTGGTCTTGGTGCCCGGCGCGTTGCACGCGATCGTCAACGGCCTGCGACTTGGCTTCGCCCACGCGCTCACCGGTGAGATCACCGTCGAGTTGAGCCTGATCGCCATCGGCATCGGCCAGCTCATCATCAGGTACCAATCCCACTATCAGGCGGCGGCTCTCTTCGCGTTCGTCCTGCTGATCTCCGTTCAATCGATCGTCGCCATGGGGTTGTTGAGTCTGATCCAGCGCAGGGTGCGGCGATCATGAGCAGTTTTGCTTGGCAGCCAAACGAAATCGAGGCACGGGAGCTCCCGAAGACCATGAACCCGACCGCCGACCCGAACGTGACCTCCCGTCTCGGAGCTCCCGCCCACATCGACGTCGTCGGTGTCACCAAGACCTTCGCCGGCGACAGAGGCGCTGAGGGCGTCGTCGCGCTGCGCGACACCAACTTCCAAGTGAAGCGCGGCGAGTTCGTCAGCGTCGTGGGGCCAAGCGGGTGCGGGAAGACCACGTTGCTGCGCATGATCGCGGGCCTCTCGCCGATCCAGACCGGCCACATCCTGATCGACAACCGCCAGGTCACCGGGCCCGGCCCGGATCGGGCCGTGGTCTTCCAGCACGCGTCGTTGCTGCCGTGGGCCACCGTCGTCGACAACATCTCGTTCGGGTTGCGGTTGCGGCGGGTGCCGAAGGCCAAGCGGATGACGAAGGCGCGCGAACTGGCGGGTCTTGTCGGACTCACCAACTTCGAGGATCACCTGCCCGGTCAGCTCTCGGGCGGCATGCAGCAGCGCGTCGGTCTGGCGCGTGCGCTCGCGGTCGACCCGCAAATCCTGTTGCTCGACGAGCCGTTCGGCAGTCTCGACGAGATCACCCGGCGGCAGATGCAGGACGAGTTGCTTCGCATCTGGTCGGGCACCGGGCTCACCAGCCTGCTCATCACGCACAGCGTCGACGAGGCGATCCTGCTCTCCGACCGCATCTTGGTGATGTCGGGCCGGCCGGGCCGCGTCATCGAGGACATCACCGTCGGCATGACCCGACCGCGTGAGCGGGGGATGGAGACCACGCGCGAGTTCGTCGACTTGCGTCAGCGGGTGTGGGAGCTGTTGTCTCCGCCTGTCGTCGCCACGGGCGCGGCGAATGACTGACACGGTCACGCAGCATTCGGCGCGGCCGCAGACACCGACTCGACCGCGACGCCGCTGGACCGCGGCACTCCTGGAGTTCGTCCGCGTCGACATTCGCGCCACTATCATCGGGTTGATCGTGGGCGCGGTGGTGTGGCAACTCGTGGCGCTTGTGCTCGACAAGAACTGGCTGCCGACGTTCACGACGATCGCGGGCCGGGTCGGCGACCTGTTAGCGGACTCCGCGTTTCGCTCGGAGCTGCTGAGCTCGATCACGAGCATGCTGGTCGGCTTTGCGCTGGCCGTGGTCGTGGGGCTCGCCGTCGGCATGGCGATGGGGCTCAACACGTTGGCG
Source organism: Acidothermaceae bacterium (assembly GCA_025925185.1). The sequence continues at coordinate 8,578 of JAICLV010000023.1, read as the reverse complement.
CGCTACGCGTTCAACATCTACGTCGACGTGCTGCTGTTCATTCCGCCGGTCGTCGTAACCCCCGTGTTCTTCGCGATTTTCGGCCTGTCGAACTCGTCAGTGCTGGCCATCATCTTCATCTTCTCGGCGCCGATCATCGCGGCGACGACGAAGTCGGCGCTGATGACGGTCGACCGCGGGCTGGTCGACGCAGCGGCCTCGTTCGGCGCCAATCGCCGGCAGTCGGCGTTCCTCGTCGTGTTCCGGGCGGCGCTCCCGATGATTTTCACCGGCCTGCACCTCGGCATCGGTCGAGCGGTGAAGGGCATGATCATTGGACAGCTGATCCTCGCGGTCGTCGGCATCGGCGCGTACGAGGCGCGTTTCCAGCAGGCTTTCGACTCCGTAGGGCTGTGGTCGATCGCGGTGATCGTGGTGACGGTCGCGATCATCTTCAGCTGGGTGGTGCACTTCGTCGACCGGCTCGTCAACGCTTGGGCCTACGTCGGCGGAGAGCAGAAGTGACGGCGGCCCTCGAGCCGATAGGCGTCGCCGGACTCGGCGAGATGGGTCTGCCGATCGCCGTGCGGCTGCTGCGCGCCGGGCACGCCGTGCACGGTCACGACGTCAGCCAGTCGGCGCGGGACCGCGCTGATTCGATGGGCGTCCGCGTCATCGACGACCTGTCAGGCGCCGCGTCGCGCGCGTCGACCTGGCTGGTCATCGTGCCGGGCGGCGCTGTGGTCGACGTCGTGTCGCAACTCGCTCGCTCACTGTCGGCTGGGTCGTTGGTCGTCGTGTGCAGTTCGGTGGACGCGCCGGTCATGGCGGACGTCGATGCAACGTTGCGGCCAGCCAATGTCAGCGTTTGCGACGCTGCCTTGGCCCGTGGCGTGCCGGCCGCGCGCGAAGGCTCGCTGCTGCTGTATTGCGGTGGTGACGCGGCGACGATCGACCGCGCGACACCGGTGCTGACGACGTTCGCGCGCGACGTCGTCCACGTTGGCCCCTTGGGCAGCGGGCAGTTGACCAAGCTGCTGAACAACCTGTTGCTGTGGTCTTCGGTTGCGGCCGTCACCGAGACAGTGCGACTCGCGACCCGAATGGGCCTCGACCCAGACGTCGTCACGTCCGCGCTTTCGCTCGGAAGTGGGCGCGGTTGGGTGCTGGAAACCTGGTCGAGACCGCGACCCATGCCCGACCTTGAGAGCGATCTGAAGCGCGGCCTCGAAGTGGCGACGCAGCTCGGACTCGATTTGCCCCTCGTGCGTGCGGTCCAACAAATGATGACCGAAGTCAAGCTACGCAAGGCAGCGTCGTTCGACGGCGCCGGCGCCGCGCGGAGCATGGCCGAGTTCGTGCGCGCGACTTTTCCGTCAGCACAACCCACGGAGTCGATGTGACGCTCGACCTTCGCGACCGCGCGCCGTACAGCCCAATGGCGGGCCGGCCGCCGATCAGCTGGCCAGACGGGGCACGGCTGGCGGTGTGGGTGGCGCCGAATGTCGAGCACTACGAGTACGAGCTGTCGATGCGCACCGACCGCGACCCCTGGCCCCGGACGCCACACCCCGACGTGCAGCAGTATTCCTACCGCGACTACGGCAACCGGCAAGGCATCTGGCGGCTCGATCGGCTGTTTCGCGATTTCGAGATACCCCCGACGTTCTCGCTCAACTCCGGAATGCTCGCGCATTACCCGGAGGTCGCCGATCTCATCGCGGCGAGCAACGGCGCCGTCATGGCTCACGGCGTCTACAACTCCCAGTACCTGCACCAGCTCGACGCCGCCGAAGAGCGCGACGTGCTGGCGGCGAGCATCGAGGAAATCGCGCTGCGCACGGGAAAGCGGGCCGGTGGCTACCTCGGGCCCGGCATCTCCGCAACCGTTAACACACCCGACATCCTCGCCGAGCTCAGTCTGCGCTATCAGGCCGAGTGGGTACTCGACGACCAGCCGACGCCGATCCACGTCGCGTCCGGCCGGTTGGTCTCGATGCCTTACACCTTCGAGCTGAACGACGCGCGTATGATCAACGACCCGTGCTCGCCCGAGCAGTTCGCCGACGCGTGTCTGCGGCAGTTCCGAACCTTGCGCGCGGAGGGCGCGCGCAGCGGCCGGGTGATGTGCGTGGCACTGCACTCCTTCATCTCCGGCCAGCCGCATATCGCCGCCCAGTTGCGCGACGTCTTCGATGAGATGCGCCGTTTCGACGACGTCTGGTTCGCCACCGGCGACGACATCGCCGCGTGGTACCTCGAGCACTCCTACGACGACCACCTCAGCTACGCCACTGAGGCGGCAGCGTCGGCAGGCGTGCGGCGTGATCGCGTCGCAGTCGTGGCGCCGGCCGCGGGGCGGCCCACTATCGACGTCTGCTCGGCCCGGTTTCGCACCATCGATCACCCGTATCCGATAGAGGATCCCAACCGCGCCGGTCCGCCCTCGTCGTGGCCGGGCGACGCGCCGCTAGCCACCAGCGTCGTCGTGTGGCTCGACTACTTCGATGTGCGACCGATCGACAGCGCAGTGCAGTCGCGCTGGCTGGGGGGCGGCCCGGGAACGCGCCCCTATCCGGACTACGCGAAGTTCGCCCACCGCGAGTACGGCCATCGGGTTGGCGTCTTCCGCTTGCTCGACCTGCTGCGAGAGCGCGGCGTCCCGCTCACGGTGGCGGTTGACTCGATGACCGCGACGTCGTATCCCGCGCTCCTCGACGGACTGGCCGATAACGACATCGAGTGGATCGCGCACGGCGAAGCGGTGACCCGCATGCTGAGCTCGAACCTGACCGAAGACGCGGAGCGCGCGCGCATCACGACGGTGCTCGACGCGCTCGCGGCCGAGTTACCGGCACGTCCGCGAGGGTGGCTCGGCGCGGAGTACGGCGAGTCGACGCGTACGCCAGCACTGCTGCGCGAGGCGGGCGTCGAATACGTGTTGGACTGGGGAAGCGACGACGTCCCGTTCCGCTTGCGCACGCCGTCCGGTGACTTGTGGGCGGTGCCGAGCCTGGCTGCCTACGACGACTCATTCGCCCTCGAGCATCGCAAGCTGTCACCCGCGACGTTCTACGGCGGCGTCAACGCGGCGGCGCGCGCGCTGTTGAGCGAACCGCCGACACCGACGCCGCGGTGCATCACGCTCAACGTCCGGCCGTGGCTGACCGGCCAGCCCTTCCGCGCGAGCTACCTCGACGACATGCTGCGTGGCTTGTCGGACGACGGGGTGTGGTTCGCCACGCCAGGTCAACTCGTCCGCCACCTCGCGGAAGGTCGCCGCGGGGCGCTGGCATGATCGAGGGCGACCCGTTTTCCCTGGTGCGCCAGCCGTATTCGCTGGCTGGCGTGCCATTGCGCAACCGCGTCTTCCAAAGCGCGCACACCACGAACTTCGGCGCGAGCGACAGCAGCGGTCCGACCAAGCGGCACGTCGCCTACCACCGCACCCGAGCCCGCGGGGGAGTGGCGCTCATCATCACCGAGGGCATCCGGATTTACGCGCCGACCTGGCGGAAGGGCCGGATGGGCGCTTTCAGCGACGACGCGCTTCCTGACTTCCGCCGCCTCACGGAGGCCGTCAACGCCGAAGGCGCCGCGATTTTCGCGCAGCTGAACGATCCCGGCCGCCACCTGCGGCTCGATCGGATCGCGCCGGTCTCGTCGTCCGCACTGCCGTGGACGCACGCAGGCGCAGTGCCGCACGCGCTGACTCCGGACGAGATCGAGGTCGTGGTCCGCTCGTTCGGCGACGCGGCGGCGCGCATGGAGCGGGCGGGGTTCGACGGGATCGAGGTGCAATGCGGGCACGGTCATCTCATCAACCAGTTCCTCTCACCCGCGACGAACAACCGCGACGACGGGTACGGCGGCGACGTCACGCGTCGGCGCCGATTCCTGATGGAGGTCTTCGCCGCCGTGTGCGAGAGCACTCGGCTCCCGGTGGGGATCCGCCTGAGCGCCGAGGAATTCCTCGACGGCGGGCTGGGCCTCGACGACTCGCTCGACCTCGTCGACGAGGTCAGGCGGCGATTCCCCGTCGCGTTCGCCCACGTCACGCAGTCGTTCTACGACGGCAGCCCGTCGCTCGCCACCCAGCTGCCGGACATGGCCTCGCCGTCGGCGCCGTTTCGCCAGCTGCCGAAGGCTTTCAAGCAAGCCTTTCCTGACCTCACCATTCTCGCCATCTGCCGCATCGACGACCTGCACGTCGGGCAAGAGCTGCTGGCCGACGGCGCCGCCGACCTGGTGGGCATGGCGCGTCCGCAGATCGCCGAGCCGGAGTTGGTCTCGCGCAGCCTTGCCGGTCGTGAGCACGAGACACGGCACTGCATCGCCTGCAACCAAGGCTGTATCGGCCGCTCGGAGTCAGGTTCGCCGATCAGCTGCGTGGTCAACCCTCGCGTCGGGTTGGAGGACGAGTTCGCGCGCGTCGACGCGCTGCCGATCGAGCGACCCGAGACGGTGGCGGTGATCGGTGGCGGTCCCGCTGGGCTGCAAGCCGCGGTGACCGCCGCGCGTCGTGGGCATCGGGTGACGCTGTACGAGGCGCGCGAAACACTCGGCGGACAGGTTCGGCTCGCGAGCGGGCTGCTCGGGCGCGAGCGGTTCGCGTTGCTCGTCGACGAGCTCGAGCGCGATGTGCGAGCCGTCGGCGTCGATGTGAAGTGCGGCGTCACCGTCACGCCCGAGATGCTGCGGGGCATCGCCGACACCGTGCTGGTCGCGACCGGCTCGACACCCACCGCGCCGGCGGTGCCAGGCGTCGCACACGTTTGGTCGATCGCAGAGGCGATCGCGGGGCGGGGCGGACTCGGCGATCACGTGCTCCTCATCGATCACGACGGCGGGTGGCCCACCGGCACCTTCGCCGAGCACCTTGGAAGGAACGGCGTCGCCGTCGACATCGTCACGCCCGACGCCTCGTTCCTGCCGAACGTCACGGTCTACTCGCGGGTCGCGATGGTTGACCGGCTGCGTCAGTTGCCCATCACGGTGCGTCCTTTGCAACGCGTCGTCAGGCTCGGTGACGACGTCGCGACGCTTGAGGACTGCATCTCCGGCGCGCGCTCTCAACTGCGCGCGGTGTCAGCGGTTGTCGCTGCCGTTCCCCCAATCGCCGACGACCTGCTCGCCCGTGAGCTGCGGTCAGCCGGTTTTCGCGGGAAGGCGCACATCATCGGCGACGCGTACGCGCCCCGCACAGCGCTAGAGGCCGTTTACGAAGGCCACGTCGCCGCCATGTCGATCGGGCATGAGGACGACCCCGCGCTGCGCGTCTTTCCGACATATCGACCACCCGTTTGTCTTTAACGAAAGGAAGACTGAGCATGGACGTCGTCAACGAGATCACTTACCGCGCGAACGTTTCGGTGACCGGCGGGCGGGTTGGGCGGGCGACGTCCGACGACGGCCTGCTCGACATCGCGCTCGCCCGGCCGGGGTCGAAGGACGGCGTCAACCCGGAGCAACTGCTCGCGGCTGGCTGGGGTGCCTGCTTTCTCAGCACGATGCACGCGATCGGCCGCAAGTCGGGACTCGACACCTCGGCCGCGCTGGTCCAGGTCAGCGTCACGCTCGGCAAGACCGCGGAGCAGTTCTTCGCGCTGCAGGCGGAATTCAGCGTCTCGGTCCCTGGCCTGCCGAACGAGCAAGTTGCCGACTTGATCGAGCAGGCGCACGGTCGCTGCCCGTACTCGCGCGCGCTGAGGGGCTCCATCGCCCTGCAAACCACAATCGGGTAGCGCTCACTCGCCGGCGGCGCGCAGCCAGACGGTCAGCCCGAGGTCGTCGTCGCGGTGCGGCTTGACGTCGGCGTTCGGCCGACCGCCCTCGACCGACACCGCGAGCACCTCGCGGCCGATCGCGTCGCGGTGCTCGCGCAACGCCGCGGCCAGCGCGTCGGAGTCGGCCTGCCACCACAGCTCGATGCGGTCGGTGATCTCCAACCCGCTGCCCTTGCGGGCGTCCTGCACGAACCGCACCACCTCGCGCGCCAGACCGGCCGCGCGCAGCTCGTCGGTGAGCTCGAGGTCGAGCGCGACCGAGACGCCCGCGTCGCTCGCGACCGCCCAGCCGAGCGTCGGTGTCTCGGTGACGACAACCTCGTCCGCCGAGAGCTCGACGCGCTCGCCGTTGACCTCGACGCTCGCCGAGCCGTCCGCGAGCGCCGCCGCCAACGCGGCGTGATCGGACGACGTGATCGCGTCGGCGACCAGCTTCGTCTGATTGCCGAATCGCTTTCCCAGCGCGCGGAAGTTCGGCTTCACGACCGTCTGAACCACAGCCAGCCCGCCCACCGCGTCGTCCGAGACGACCTCGCGGACGTTGAGCTCGTCGGTCACCTGGTCTTGCAGCTCTCGCGGTAACGAGCGCCAGCCGGCGGTGTGCACGAGCGCGCGGCCAAGGGGCTGGCGAGTGCGCACCTTCGACTCCGCGCGGGCGGCACGGCCGAGCTCGACGAGCCGGCGCACCAACGCCATCTGCTCAGAAAGCCGGACGTCGACCAAGCTCTCGTCGAGGGTCGGCCACGCACGCAGGTGCACCGAGTCTGGCGCGGTCGAATCGACGCCGGCGACCAGGGTGCCGTACACCTCCTCGGTGATGAACGGCGTGAACGGGGCCATCACAAGCGTCAAGGTGGTCAGGCATTCGTGCAGCGTCGACAGCGCGGCTGGATCGCCGTCCCAGAAGCGCCGTCGCGACCGACGCACGTACCAGTTCGACAGATCGTCGACGAACTGCGCGATGCGGCGCCCGGCGCGTGCCGAGTCGAACTCCTCCAACGCCTCATCGACCTCGCGCACCGTGGCGTGCAGCTCCGACAGCGCCCAACGGTCGAGCAAGGGCCGCGTCGCGGGCTCCGGCGCCGGCGCGGCGCCCGGCGTCCAGTTGCTCGCGTTCGCGTACAGCACGAGGAAAGCCGCGGTGTTCCAGTACGTGAGCAGCACCTTGCGCACGACCTCTTCGAGCGCGTCGTCGCCGATCCGGCGCGCCGACCACGGCGATCCGCCGGCCAGCATGTACCAGCGCAGCGCGTCGGCGCCGTGCTTGTCCATCAAGGGGATCGGCTCGAGGATGTTTCCGAGATGCTTGCTCATCTTGCGGCCGTCCTCCGCCAAGATGTGGCCCAGGCACAGCACGTTGCGGTACGACGACTCGTCAAAGACGAGCGTTCCGACGGCCATCAGCGTGTAGAACCAGCCACGCGTCTGGTCGATGGCCTCGCAGATGAAGTCGGCGGGGTATGACCGCTTGAACTCGTCGGCGCCATCGTAGGGGTAGCCGAACTGCGCGAACGGCATCGAGCCGCTGTCGTACCACGCGTCGATGACCTCGGGCACACGGGTCGCCGGCAAGCCGCATTCCTTGCAGGCAAAGGAGATCTCGTCGATGTACGGCCGGTGCGGGTCGAGGTCGGACAGGTCGCGACCGGCGAGCTCGCCGAGTTCTGCCCGCGACGCGACCGCGGTCACGTGGTCGTTCTCGCAACGCCACAACGGCAGTGGCGTTCCCCAGTAGCGGTTGCGCGACAGCGCCCAGTCGATGTTGTTGCGCAGCCAGTCGCCGTAGCGGCCGTGCTTGATGGTGTCGGGGTACCAGTTGGTCTTCTCGTTCTCACGCAGCAACGCGCCTTTGATCGCGGTGGTGCGTATGTACCAGCTCGGCAGCGCGTAGTAGAGCAGCGCGGTGTCGCACCGCCAGCAGTGCGGGTAGCTGTGCTCGTAGGGCGTCAGGCGGTACAGCAGGCCGCGCGAACGCAGGTCGTCGACCAGCGCCTTGTCGGCCGTCTTGAAGAAAACCCCGCCCACCAAAGGCAAATTCTCATCGAACGTGCCGTCAGGCCGCACCGGGTTGACGACCGGCAAGCCGTACGCGCGGCTGACCGCGAGGTCGTCGGCGCCGAACGCTGGCGCCTGATGCACCAGGCCGGTGCCGTCCTCGACGGTGACGTAGTCAGCGAGCACCACGTAGTGCGCGTTCTCGCCGTCGAAGTCCACTAGGTCGAACGGGCGCTGGTACGTCCAGTGCTCCATGTCACGGCCGGTGAACGCCGCGACGGTCTCGTACTCGCGCGGTCCGACGACGGTCCCCACCAGTGGTTCCGCGATGACCAGCGTCTCCGCGGGGTTCCCGCCGTCCGGCTCGAGAAGTTTGACCGCGACGTAGGTGACGTCGGGGTGCGCCGCGACGGCGGTGTTGCTCACCAGCGTCCACGGTGTCGTCGTCCATACCAGCAGTGACGCCTCATCGGCCAGTGGCCCAGAAGTCAAGGGGAAGCGCACGTACACGCTGGGGTCTTTCACGTTGAGGTAGCCGAGGGCGACCTCGTGGTCGGACAGCGCGGTGCCGCAGCGCGGGCAGTACGGCGCAACGCGATAATCCTGCACCAGCAAACCTTTGTCGAAGATCTGCTTGAGCGACCACCACACGCTCTCGACGTACGACGTGTCCATGGTGCGGTAGGCCTGCGAGAGGTCGACCCAGTAACCCATGCGCTCGGTGAGCTTCTCGAACGCGTCGACGTGCCGCTCCACCGACTCACGGCACTTGGCGTTGAACTGCGCGATGCCGTAGGCCTCGATGTCCTTCTTGCCGT
>JAICLV010000063.1 GCA_025925185.1 Acidothermaceae bacterium | reverse complement strand
GACGATCTAGTCGCGGAGATCGAACGCGTCGGTCGAAAAGCGTTCGTCTTGCAACTCGACATCTCCGACCGTCAACAACGCGGGCATCGCGCCTGGCAACCCGGCCGAAGCGGTCACCGAAGCCGACTTCGACGCGACGCTCAATGTCAATCTCGGCGGCACGTTTTTCACCAGCCAGCACGCCGCGCGGATCATGCTCCGCCAAGGATTCGGCCGAATCATCAACGTGAGCTCGCAGGCCGGATTCGTGGCGCTGCCGGGAGAATCCGTCTACTGCATGACCAAAGCCGCGATCAATCACCTGACCAGATGTCTCGCGGTCGAATGGGGCCAGCGCGGCGTGAACGTCAACGCGATCGCTCCGACCTTCATCGAGACGCCCGGCACCGACACGGCGCTGTCCGATCCTGACTTTCGCGAGGACGTTGAAACCCGCATCGCAGCGCTCCATCGCATCGGTCAGCCGAACGACGTCACCGGCGCCGTCGTGTTCCTCGCCTCCCCGGCGGCCGATCTGATCACCGGCCACACGATGCTCATTGACGGCGGCTGGACCGCGCGCTGACCCGGGCCGGAGCCCGGCCCGCTGAACCGGACGCCGCCGCGATACGTGGAGCCGAATGTGACCCATGGCTCCTGCCTGCCCGCGGCCATCGCAGCCGGAGGGACAATCGGCGCAGAGAAGATCGTCGAGCGAGAGGGAGTCGGGTGCACATCTGGGTGCCGTACGAAGAGTTTGTCTCGGACGTCGAAAAGCTGGCGCCCGACCTCGAAGTCGCTGTCTACACCGGCAACAGCGGCGTCCCGTCGGACGTCGGCGAGGTCGAGTTCTTCGTCGCGCCTTACGCGACGACGGCGGAGGCGCTCGGCGTCACCGCGCGGATGCCAAGGCTGCGGGTGATGCAGCTGCTTAGCGCCGGCTATGAGCACGCCTTGCCGTACCTCCCGAACGGCGTGACGCTGTGCAACGCCCGCGGTGTGCATGACGCGAGCACCGCCGAACTCGCGGTTGCGTTGGCGCTCGCGGCACTACGGCGAATTCCGAGATTCGTGCGGGCGCAAGACAAGCACTCGTGGGAGCCAGGGCAGTTTCAGGCGTTGGCCGACAAACATGTGCTTATCCTCGGCTACGGCTCGATCGGCGAGGCCATCGATCGGCGACTGCGGCCGTTCGAGACGACCGTCACCCGGGTGGCGCGAACGGCCAGGCCCGCGGACGACGTGTACGGCGTCGCGGACCTACCGCAACTCTTGCCCGCCGCCGACATTGTCATGGTCGTCACGCCGCTCACCTTGCAAACAAAAGGAATGATCGACGCGCCCTTCCTGCGCCAGATGAAGCAGGGAGCGTTGTTGGTCAACGTGGCCCGCGGCGGCGTCGTCGACACTGCGGCGCTGCTCACCGCGTTGGAAGAGCGGCGAATCTGTGCCGCGCTCGACGTCACCGATCCCGAGCCATTGCCAAGCGACCACCCGCTGTGGGACGCGCCGGGTCTGCTCATCTCTCCGCACGTCGGCGGCAACACGTCTGCCTTCTTGCCGCGCGCACGTCGACTGGTGCGCGAGCAGATCACCCGATTCCTCGACGGCGAGCCGCTCGACAACGTCATGGTCGTCGGGACGCGGTGACGTGCCATGCCAGCGGCGGACGACGACTTCCGCGATTTCGTCGCGGGATTCGCCGAGCCGCTGACTCGCCTGGCAGCGTTGCTCGTCGTCGATTCGTCCGTTGACACCACATCGGTGGAGGCCGCGGAACGGCTGGCCATCGCCGCGCTAGCGCGCACGAAACGTGACTGGCAGGACGCTTCATCGGCTCCTGAGTCGCACGCGGTCGAGGCGTTGGTGTCCCGGCTGCCGCGTGCACGACCATCCGACACCTCGGTGGGGGTCGACTTTCCCGACGACGATCCCGAGATCCGGCAGACGAAGGCGGCCGTCTGGCGGTCGTGGTGCGCGCTCGACCCGCGTCATCGGGCGCCGTTGCTGTTCGTCGATCCGACGGTGGCCTCACGCCGGTTCGAGGGCGCCGAGCTGCCGCGCTCGTTCGCGTCACCCCGCAAGCTGCGCCAACTCGCCGTCGAGTCCGACGAGCGATTTCGCTTCGCGGTTGCCCAGGACGACGCGACCGCCGGGCGAGTCGACGCCGTTGTCGAACATTGGCTCAGCCCCACGTTGGCGGACGTCGCGGTGCGCATTTCCGCGCGGGCGGACGCGCGAGAGCGCGTCGACGCCGAGCTCGGACGGCTGCGGTGGAAGACGCGAGTCGCGGTCGCGGCTGTCATCGCAGTGCTGGCCGGCGGGCTTGCCGTCGCCGCCACCGTGTCGCAACCCGACCGGCCTGCCGCCGCGCAGGCGAGTTCGCCGGCCGAACGACCCGCGGGGCAAACCCTCGGAGTTTCCGCCGGACGTGTGGTCGACTGGCCGACCCGTGGAAACCTGAGTGACGATGCCGAATTGCTCGCGTCGCTGAGGACCGCTTTCGTCGCGGCGCACCCCGACGCTCTCGGTGATGTGCAAGTTCTTCTGGCCGCCGACACCACGTGGTTCCGCCTCGCGTACCTGACGTCGCCGTCACCGGACGGCGTCATCGGCGCGTGGTTCTACGGGCCGGTTGGTGCGCACGTCCTGGCCGAAGGCGCGTTCCAGCGCGGCGCCGACGTCGCGGAGGACGGCGTGGTGGCGTCGGCCGTGGCCGATCCGGCCGGTCATGTGGTGCTCGTGGTGATCGCCCCGCCGCGGAACATCAAGGTGCAATGGTCGAACGTCGAGTCGTTGTCTGCGCCCGATCCACCAAGGGGCGCCGACCAGCTGGAAAGCACAAACGGCATCACCATTCATGATGTGCAGGACACCTACCTGCCCGCGGTTCGCCTCGTGGTGCACGTAGGCGACGCGGAGCCCTGGAGCGGCCCGGTCCCGGAGGTCCGTCTCACCAGCAACTCCGTGGCGCAAATCCCGATACAACGGGGCTTCGCCGACGCGACCGTGCTCGGCGCGGCGATCGGCACCGCGCATCGCTGGCAGCAAACGGGCGCGTTTGGGTCGACCGCCGAACCCAAGGTGGTGTGGGGCGGGACCGACGAGCTTGGCGACATCGGAGTCGTGTTGCGAATGGCGTCGCCGCAGCTGTCCGACCTGCTTGTCGTCAGCTGGTTGTCCGACCGACAACGCGCGCCGCAATCGCGCGCCTATCGCATCGACGCGACATCGTCCGACACGCCGCTCGTGTTTTTCTACCCGGCTCGCGACGGCACGCGGGTCGGGGTGATCGCACCGGACGGCGTCGCAACCGCCGTCTTGGTGGTCGACGGCAAGGCATCGTCCCCAATGCCGATCGACGGCGCGGGCTTTGCGAGCCTGCCGGTACGGGGTCAGACCGGCCTGCTGGCCGAGCAAACGGTGGAGGTGCAGTTTCTCGCGTCATCCGGTAAAGCGCTCGGCGACCCGGTTATCCCTGATCAGCCACTGTTCGGCGCGGGCGATGACTGACGACGACGCGGAGTTCCGCGAATTCGCAGCGGCTTTCGGTGAGCCACTCGCGAGGGTCGCGTATTTGCTGGTCGCGGGTGTCGACCCGAGCGGGGTAGCGGACCGCGACGAAGAACGAGCACGAGAGCGGATGGTGCGCGCGCTCGCGCGCACTAGGCGGTACTGGCGCGAGGCCTTGTCCGACAGATCACCTGAGTCGGTGGCGGTCGAATCGCTCGTCACGCGGTTGCCACGCGCGCTCGCTCGACCATCGCGGCCACCGGCCGGACCTGACCTGGCCGACCCGGACAAGGCGGACGACGCGGACGACACGGACGTCGAGCTGCTGCTTGATGCGGCGTGGCGGGCGTGGAAGGCGTTGCTGCCTGCGGAGCGGGTGCCGTTGCTGTTCGCGGAAGTGGGCGTGGCCTCGAGCCAGTTGCAAGACATCACGGTGCCTGAAGCGTTTGGGTCTTACCGGAGGCTGCGTTCGCTGGAGAACTCCGCGTGGGTGAAGCTGCGTGCTTCCATCGCAGCCGATCCGGCTGCCGCGATGCTGCTGGAAAGGCGGCCACCGGGCTATCTGGACGAGAGCATCGACACGCTGGTTGCGCGGATGCTGGCCCGCGAGGCGGTGACCGTCACGACACCTGTCGATGCGTATCCGCAGGCGCTGGCCGTCGCGAGCCGCACGCGTCGGCGAATCGGGGTCGCGGTCACGGCTGTCGCTGCGTGTGTGGCTGTGATCAGCGTGGTTGGTATCTCGACATCGAGGAACACCACGTCTGCGACTGTGGCCGATTCGACATCGTCGAGCCCGAGCGTGGCACCGTCGTCCGGGTTCGTCGCGAGCGGCGACGAGCGCGTCGTCGACTGGCCGATCCGCGGCGGGTTGCACGGCGACACCACATTGCTGTCGAACTTGCGCACAGCCTTCGTCGCCAACCACCCCGACGCGATCGGCGACGTGCAGATTCTGTTGGCCGCCGACACGTCCTCGTTTCGGGTCGCCTTCGTGGCGGCGCATTCGCGGCAAGGGGTGATCAGGTCGTGGTTTTTCGGGCCGCTCGGGTCGCAGTCATTGACCGAGGGCTCCTTCTCATACAGCGGAAACATTTTGCACGGCAGCGTGATCGCGGCGGCGCTGTCCGACCCGGCGGGCCACTCCGCGCTCGTCGTCATCGGCCCGCCGGAGACGACGAGTGTCTTGCTCTCCGATGTGGGCGCAGACAACTTCTACGACCAGTCGTTCGCCACGATCAGCCAGGACGGCGGCATCGTCGTCCGCGACGTCTCGCAGCAGTACCTGCCGTCGCTGTTCGTGAAGCTGTTCGAGGATCAACAACTCGGGTGGAACCGGCCGGTGCCGGTGATTCAACTCGGCAAACGCGAACCTGACCTGCCACCGGTGACCATCGTGCGCGGCACGCCGGATGCCGCGGTCTTGGCACGCGCGCTGGACACCGAAGCTGACTGGGCGCGCACGGGTGAGCTCAACGCAGGCGGCCAAGCCGTGGTGCTGTGGGGCGGCTCCGACGACAGGGGTGAGCAACTCGTCGTGCTGCGCGTGAAGACCCTGCACTTGGCGGACTTGCTGATCGTGGCCTGGCCGGACGGCGACGGCGAGTACCTGCTGAGACCTGATGCGCCCGATTACCCGATCGGGTTCGCCTATCCGACCGGGAAAGCGGCCCGGGTTGGCGTGTTGACTGCGCCGGGGGTCGCGTCGGCGACGTTGGTCGAGGACGGCGTCGTGACCAACTCGGCGCCGGTCAATGCAACCGGATTCGCCAGCTTGGAGGTGAATCGGCCGTACCCAGCGCTTGCCCAACGCAGCTTCGTCGTCCGTCTTTACGACGCCGCAGGCCGTCAGGTGAGCGAACTGCCGGTGCCGCCCGAGGTCTAGAGTGGCTGCCACCCCGACCGCACGAAGAATTTGCAGCGAAAGGCAGCCATGAGCACCCCCGATCTCAAACCGCGTAGCCGTGCTGTCACCGACGGTCTCGAGGCGTCGGCCGCACGCGGCATGCTGCGCGCCGTCGGCATGGGCGACGACGACTGGGAAAAGCCGCAGATCGGTGTAGCGAGCTCGTGGAATGAGATCACGCCCTGCAACCTGTCCCTCGACCGGCTCGCGAAGGCCGCGAAAGAGGGCGTGCACGCCGCTGGCGGATATCCCTTGGAGTTCGGCACCATCTCGGTCTCGGACGGCATCTCGATGGGTCACGAGGGCATGCACTTCTCGCTGGTGTCGCGCGAGGTCATCGCTGACTCGGTCGAGACCGTCATGATGGCCGAGCGGCTCGACGGCAGCGTCTTGCTGGCGGGCTGCGACAAGTCGCTGCCTGGCATGTTGATGGCGGCCGCCAGGCTCGACCTCGCGTCGGTCTTTCTTTACGCGGGCACCACGCTCGCCGGCCATGTCGGCGACCGCGACAACATCACGATCATCGACGCGTTCGAGGCCGTCGGCGCGTGCGCGCGGGGCCTCGTCACCAGGGACGAAGTCGACGCGATCGAGCGCGCGTTCTGCCCCGTCGAAGGCGCGTGCGGCGGCATGTACACCGCCAACACGATGGCCAGCGCGGCCGAGGCGCTTGGCATGTCGATGCCGGGATCGGCGTCGCCGCCGTCGCCGGACCGCCGTCGCGACGCATTTGCGCGCGCTTCGGGCGAAGCGGTGGTTGGCCTGCTGCGTAAGGGGATTTCGGCGCGTCAAATCATGACGAAGAACGCGTTCGAGAATGCGATCTCGGTGGTGATGGCGGTCGGCGGTTCGACGAACGCGGTCTTGCATCTTCTGGCGATCGCTCACGAGGCCGGTGTCGACCTCACCATCGACGACTTCAATCGCATCGGCGACAAGGTTCCGCACCTCGCCGACGTGAAGCCGTTCGGCCGTTACGTGATGGCCGACGTCGACCGCATCGGCGGCGTCCCTGTCGTCATGAAGACGTTGCTCGACGCCGGTTTGCTGCACGGCGACTGCCTCACGGTCACCGGGCGCACCATCGCCGAGAACCTTGACGACGTCGCGGCCGCCGACCCTGACGGCAAGGTGATCCACGCCATGTCAGAGCCGATTCACCGCACCGGCGGTCTGACGATCCTTCGCGGCTCGCTCGCGCCCGACGGCGCCGTCGTGAAGACGGCCGGCATCGACACCACCGTGTTCGAGGGCACCGCGCGCGTCTTCGACGGTGAGCGGGCCGCGATGGACGCCGTCGAAGACGGCACGATGAAGTCCGGCGACGTCGTCGTCATCCGCTACGAGGGACCGAAGGGCGGCCCGGGCATGCGCGAGATGCTCGCGGTCACCGGCGCCATCAAGGGCGCCGGCCTGGGCAAGGACGTCCTGCTGCTCACCGACGGTCGCTTCTCCGGTGGCACGACCGGGTTGTGCATCGGCCACGTAGCGCCTGAGGCCGTCGACGGCGGCCCGATCGCGTTGGTCCGCGACGGTGACCGAGTCCGGCTCGACGTCACCGCCCGCACGCTCGACCTGTTGGTGGACGACGCGGAGCTCGGGAAGCGCAAGGCGGATTGGCAGCCGCTTGCGCCGAAGTACACGACCGGAGTGTTGGCGAAGTACCGCAAGCTGGTCGGCTCGGCGGCGCAGGGCGCGGTGTGCGGCTGACCTCGTCCGCTGCCTGAGTGGAGTTCCTTAAACCCCGAAACTCGTGCTTGGACACCGCAATAACAGGGTCTAGGCACGAGTTTCGAGGTTCCGGGCCGATGCCACCGGGCATCCGGCCGCATCGCCGTTACGGTGCCGGCGCAGGCGGCGTCGTCCGAAAATAGTAGGAAGTCCTTGTAAATCAGGGGTTTGGGGCACCCCGGTTTGACACAGGCCGGGGTCTAGGCCACTCTGGGTGCGTGCAAGCTTTCTTCCTCGTACTTATCGAGCGCGCGGGCTGACCGTCACGGTCGTCGGCGCGCAGCCCCTCAGTGCCTTTCTCGGCACGAGGGGTTTTTTGTTGCGATGAAGTCGTTGGCGCAGATGTCGAGGCAACCAGAGAGGTCCAGATGAGTGAGCAGATGACCGGCGCGCAAGCCCTCGTGCGCGCGCTGGAGTCAGCCGGCGCGGAGGTCGCGTTCGGCATCCCGGGTGGCGCCATCCTGCCGGCGTACGACCCGCTCTTCGACTCCAAGAAGCTGCGCCACGTACTCGTCCGTCACGAGCAAGGAGCTGGCCACGCCGCTGAGGGCTACGCGATGGCCACCGGCAAGGTGGGCGTGTGCATCGCGACGTCCGGGCCGGGCGCCACCAACCTGGTCACGCCGATATCCAACGCGTACATGGACTCCACGCCGATCGTCGCCATCACCGGCCAGGTGTCGTCGGCGATGATCGGCTCCGACGCGTTCCAAGAGGCCGACATCCGCGGTATCACGATGCCGATCACCAAGCACAACTTCCTCGTCACGAACCCGGACGAGATCTCGCGCACGATCGCGGAGGCGTTCTACATCGCGTCGACCGGTCGTCCGGGCCCGGTGCTCGTCGACATCGCCAAGGACGCGCAGCAGGCGATGACGACCTTCGACTTCCCCGAGAAGGTCGAGCTGCCCGGCTACCGGCCGGCCGCGAAGCCGCACAGCAAGCAGATCCGCGAGGCAGCCAAGCTGATCGTGAGCGCGAAGCGGCCGGTCTTCTACGTCGGCGGCGGTGTGGTGCTCGCGAACGCCAGCAATGAGCTGAAGACCCTCGCCGAGCTGACCGGCATCCCGGTGGTCACCACGCTGATGGCCCGCGGCGCGTTCCCCGACAACCACCCGCAGCACATGGGCATGCCGGGCATGCACGGCAAGGTGGGCGCCGTCGGCGCGTTGCAGCGGGCCGACCTGCTGATCGCGCTCGGCACTCGGTTCGACGATCGGGTCACCGGCAAGTTGTCGTCGTTCGCGCCGGGCGCGGCGGTGATCCACGCCGACATCGACCCCGCCGAGATCTCGAAGAACCGGGTCGCCGACGTCCCGATCGTCGGCGACGCGCGCGACGTCATCGTTGACCTCGTCGTCGCCGTGCGCGCCGAGTTGGAGGCGGGCAACCAGGCCGACCTCACCGGGTGGTGGAAGCAGCTCGACGGATGGCGGCAGACGTACCCGCTCGCCTACGACAGTCCGGCCGACGGCAGCTTGAGCCCGCAGCAGGTGATCGAGCGGGTCGGCAAGATCGTCGGCCCCGACGCCGTGTACGTCGCGGGTGTCGGCCAACATCAGATGTGGGCCGCGCACTACCTGCCGCACCTAAAGCCGCGTACCTGGCTGAACTCGGGCGGCGCCGGCACCATGGGCTTCGCGATTCCCGCCGCGATGGGCGCGAAGTTCGGGCGGCCCGACGCGACCGTCTGGGCGATCGACGGCGACGGCTGTTTCCAGATGACCAACCAGGAGTTGGTCACCTGCGCGCTGGAAGGTGCGCCGATCAAGGTGGCGCTCATCAACAACGGTTCGCTCGGCATGGTCCGGCAATGGCAGACGCTGTTCTACAACGAGCGATACTCCAACACCGACCTGCATTCCCGCCGGGTGCCCGACTTCGTGAAGTTGGCCGACGCCATGGGTTGCGTCGGCCTGCGTTGCGAGAACCCCGACGATGTCGACGCCACGATCGAGAAGGCGATGAGCGTCAACGACGCGCCCGTCGTCGTCGACTTCGTCGTCCACAAAGACGCGATGGTGTGGCCGATGGTCGCGGCCGGCACCAGCAACGACGACATCAAGGTCGCGCGCGAGATCGCGCCTGACTGGGATTCCGAGGTGCTCTAAGCCATGTCGACGCATACGCTTTCTGTGCTGGTCGAGAACAAGCCTGGTGTGCTCGCGCGCATCGCGGAGCTCTTCGCGCGACGCGGGTTCAATATCGAGTCGCTCGCCGTCGGCCCGACCGAGTACGACGAGGTCTCCCGCATGACGATCGTCGTCAATGTCGAGGAGAACCCTCTCGAGCAGGTCACCAAGCAGCTCAACAAGCTCATCAACGTCTTGAAAATCGTCGAGCTCGAGGCCGGCTCCTCGGTCTCTCGCGAGCTGTTGCTGGTGAAAGTGAAGTCGGACGCCGCGGCGCGGTCGCAGGTGCTGGAGGTCGTCGAACTCTTCCGTGCCAGAGTGGTCGACGTGGCGGCCGACGCGTTGACGATCGAGGCGACCGGGGGGGTCGACAAGCTCGCGGCGCTGCTGCGCATGCTCGAGCCCTTCGGCGTCAAGGAGCTTGTGCAATCGGGCATGGTCGCGGTCGGGCGCGGGTCGCGCTCCATCACCGACCGCGCGCTGCGCCCCGTCGAGCGACCCGCCTAACACCGCAATCAGCTCACCGACTTGAAGGAGAACCCGGCCAGTGCCTGAGATTTTCTACGACGATGACACCGACCTGTCGATCATCCAAAGCCGTCACGTCGCGGTCATCGGCTACGGCAGCCAGGGGCACGCCCACGCGCTGTCCTTGCGCGACTCCGGTGTCGACGTCCGCGTCGGTTTGCCCGAGGGATCGAAGAGCCGCGCGAAGGCGGAGGCCGAGGGCCTAAAGGTGCTCACGCCGGCGGCGGCGTGCGAAGAGGCCGACCTCATCATGCTGCTCGCGCCCGACCCGCTGCACCGCAAGATCTTCGCCGAGGCGATCGAGCCGAACTTGGTCGAAGGTGACGCGCTGTTCTTCGGTCACGGCCTGAACATCAGGTACGGCCTGATCAAGCCGCCGGCCGGCGTCGACGTGTGCATGGTCGCGCCCAAGGGGCCGGGCCACCTGGTGCGTCGCCAGTTCGAGGAGGGCCGCGGCGTCCCGGTGCTGCTCGCTGTCGAGCAAGACGCGAGCGGCAAGGCCTGGGGCCTCACGAAGTCCTACGCGAAGGGCATCGGCGGCACCCGCGCCGGCGCGCTCACCACGACGTTCACTGAGGAGACCGAGACCGACCTGTTCGGCGAGCAGGTCGTCTTGTGCGGCGGCGTCTCCGAGCTCATCAAGTCGGGTTTCGAGACGCTCGTCGCGGCTGGCTACCAGCCCGAGGTCGCCTACTTCGAGTGCCTGCACGAGATGAAGCTGATCGTCGACCTCATGTACGAGGGCGGCATCTCGAAGATGTACTGGTCGGTCTCCGAGACCGCCGAGTACGGCGGCTACACCCGCGGCCCGCGCATCGTCACCGACGCCACCCGCGCGGAGATGACGAAGATCCTCGGCGAGATCCAGGACGGCGAGTTCGCCCGCGAGTGGATCGACGAGTACGACAGCGGGCTGCCGAACTACAAGCGGTACTACAAGGAGAACACCGAGCATCCGATCGAGGTCACCGGCGCCAAGCTGCGCCCGATGATGAGCTGGATCACCGACGCCGAATAACCCTGTGAGTTGATCACGCTCAGGGGGCCGAGACTCCCTGAGCGTGGCGTGCACGCCCCGCTCGGGGGGTCTGAGCCTCGCTCGGGCCCCTGAGCGGCGGCCCCACGCCCGTGCCCGCTAGACTGGCTGGACCTTAGGCGCGCTACAGCGTGGTGGCCAACGCCGACGAAACACAGCTGACCCTCCCAAACCCGGGGCAGGGGTCTGACCGTCGGAGGACTGCCCACCCATGGCCAAGCCCGTTGTTCTCATCGCAGAAGAGCTCTCTCGCGCCGGCATCGATTTGCTCAGCGGCGACTTCGACGTCCGGGAGGCAGACGGCGCCGACCGCGCCGCGCTGATCCCCGCGCTCGCCGACGCCGACGCCGTCATCATCCGCAGCGCCACCAAGATGGACGCCGAGGCGATCGCCGCCGCGCCCAAGCTGAAGGTCATCGCCCGCGCCGGCGTGGGCCTCGACAACGTCGACGTCAAGGCGGCGACCAACGCCGGCGTGATGGTCGTCAACGCGCCGCAGTCGAACATCGTGAGCGCGGCCGAGCAGGCCATCACGTTGTTGCTGACCGTCGCCCGCCGCACCACGCTCGCCAACGCGTCGCTGAAGAGCGGGGAGTGGAAGCGCAGCAAGTTCACCGGCGTCGAGATCCTCGACAAGACGGTCGGCGTCGTCGGACTCGGCAAAATCGGCCAACTGGTCGCGCAGCGGCTCGCGGCCTTCGGCACCCACCTCATCGCGTACGACCCTTACGTGCAACCGGCGCGCGCCGCGCAGTACGGCGTCCGGCTCGTCACACTTGAAGAACTGCTGCGCGAGAGCGACATCATCACCATCCACCTCCCGAAAACCCCTGAAACCGCAGGGCTTATCGGCGAGCGCGAGCTCGGCATGGTGAAGCCGAACGTCATCATCGTCAACGCCGCGCGCGGTGGGCTCATCGACGAGGACGCGCTCGCCATCGCCGTCAAGGAAGGCCGCGTCGGCGGCGTCGGCCTCGACGTGTTCGCCACCGAGCCCACGACGTCCAGCCCGCTTTTCGAGTTCGACAACGTCGTCGTCTGCCCGCACCTCGGCGCGAGCACCGACGAGGCGCAGGAGAAGGCCGGCACCGCGGTCGCCAAGTCGGTCAAGCTCGCGCTGAGCGGCGAGTTCGTCCCGGACGCCGTGAACGTGCAGGGTGGCGCCATCGCCGAAGACGTGCGGCCCGGCCTACCGCTGGCGGAGAAGCTCGGTCGTGTTTTCACAGCGCTGGCAGGCGGAATCGCCAGCCGCATCGAGGTCGAGGTGCGCGGCGAGATCGCGCAGTACGACGTCAAGGTGCTCGAACTCGCCGTGTTGAAGGGCGTTTTCACCGATGTCGTAGAGAAGTCGGTCACCTATGTCAACGCGCCCTTGTTCGCGCAAGACCGCGGCGTCGAGATGAGCCTCACCACGGACGACGAAAGTCCCGACTACCGCAACCTCATCACGGTGCGCGGCACGATGCCAAACGGCACGCAGCTGTCGATCGCGGGAACGCTGGTGCGACCGAAGTTCACCGAGAAGCTTGTGAAGGTCGACAACTTCGACGTCGACCTCAACCTCTCCGAGCACTTCGGGTTCTTCCGGTACGCCGACCGGCCCGGCGTCGTCGGCGTCATCGGTCAGCTTCTCGGCGAGCAGGGCATCAACATCGCCGGCATGCAGGTCGCCCGAGACACCAAGGGCGGCGACGCGCTGGTCGCGCTGACCGTCGACTCCGCGCTGCCCGTGCCGGTCATCGAGACGATCGTGGAGAAGATTGGCGCGACCTCGGGCCGCGCCGTCGACCTCGTCGACGTCTGAGGACACCGTCGACGTCGTCGATGTTTGACTGCCAGACCGGACGACGCGAGCCGTGCCGCAAGCCTCGCGTCGTCCGTTCTGTGAACCGCCGTTCGACGTGACTGGATAGGCCATTCGGCGCAACTTTTGCTCGATGGTCTTCCGTGTTGTCCACCTTTGCCGCTAGT
>JAICLV010000184.1 GCA_025925185.1 Acidothermaceae bacterium | reverse complement strand
GGAAACACCGTTGGCCCGCTGTGCAACGCGCAGGCCCATGACCGCCATGTTGAAGACCGCCGGGTCGCCGCCCGGGTAGCTTTCGGCGCCGAGTTCGAGGACACGGTCAATCGGCAAGCCGAGCGCGCGGTCAGGCGCTCCAAAATGCTGTTCGATCAACTCGCGAGAGAATCGGTCGATGCCCGCGGGGACCGGCGTGTGCGTGGTGAACAACGTGCTTGAGCGCACCACCTCGAGCGCCTCGTCGAAAGTCAGCGTGGCGGCCGCCACCAGCTCGCGAATGCGCTCCAGCGCGAGGAATCCGGCGTGCCCCTCGTTCATGTGGTAGACCTCGGGCTCCGGGTATCCCTTGAGCCTGCAATACGCGCGCACCGCCCGCACGCCGCCGATGCCGAGCAGCATCTCTTGGCGCAGCCGATGATCGCTGCCACCGCCGTACAACCGGTCGGTGACGTCGCGCTCCGGCGGCGCGTTTCCCTCGACGTCCGAGTCAAGCAACAACAACGGGACGCGACCCACCTGGCACAGCCACACCTGCGCGTGCAGGTCGCGGCCCGGAAGCCGGATCGGCACGGTCAACGGGGCGCCGCCCTCGTCGGTGAGCAGCGTCAACGGCAGGCCATGCGGGTCGATCGGCGGGTACCGCTCCTGCTGCCAGCCGTCGCGCGAGAGCGATTGATTGAAATAGCCACGCCGATACAACAATCCGACGCCGATAATCGGGACGCCAAGATCGCTGGCGGTTTTCAAATGGTCGCCGGCCAAAATACCGAGGCCGCCCGAATATTGCGGCAACACCGAGGTGATCCCGTACTCCGGGGAAAAGTAGGCGATGGACTTCGGGGCGTCGTCGCCGATCCCCTGAAACCAATGTTCCTGCGTCATGTAACGGCGCAGGTCGGCCACCGCGGCGTCGAGGCGAGCCAAGAATTGCTCGTCCGCCGCGAGTTGGTCGAACCGCTCGGGAGGCACTTGCCCGAGCAACTTGGCGGGGTCGGCGCCCACTTCATGCCAGATCCGAGGGTCAATCGACTCGAAAAGATCCAAAGTCTCCGCGTGCCATGACCAACGCAGGTTCTTGACGAGTTCGTCAAGCGCGCGCAATCGCTCGGGCAGGACGGTGCGGACGGTGAATCGCCTGATAGCTCTCACGCGCATGACCTTACCCGGCTGGCACACCAAGCACGCGGCGGCCGATATCCGGACAGCCCGCCTGGGTATGGGCTCGCATATGACGCGGCAGAAGATCGCCCGCACCCTCGCGGGGGCCCGGCTCGGCCCGATAGCTTCGGTCCGATGAGCGCGAACGAGAAGCCCACAGCCGGCGCGGCCGCCCGATCGGGCGCCGCGTCCCGCCGCGCCCCGGCGAAGCGCTCGAAGCCGGCCCCCACGAGCCGACCGAGCGCCGCGAACGCCGCGGCTGCCGTGCCGTCCGACGCCGCGCCGGCGCTGGCGATGACCTTCGAGCGCATTCCGATCGTCGATGTGGCGCCCGTGGTCGGGTGCGGACGACGGCCCGCGAAGGCGGTGGTCGGCGAACAGGTCACCGTGGCGGCGACGGTGTTCCGCGAGGGCCACGACGCTCTCGGCGCAAACGTGGTCCTGGTCGACCCTGACGGTCGGCCCGGGCCCTTCACGCCGATGCGGCTCGCCGCGCCAGGCACCGACCGTTACGAGGCCACCGTGGCGCCGTCGTCCGTGGGGCAGTGGAGCTTTCACGTCGAGGCCTGGGGCGACCCGCTGGAGACGTGGCGGCACGACGCGCGCATCAAGATCCCCGAGGGCCAGGACGTCGAGCTGATGCTCGAGGAGGGCGCGCGGCTGCACGAGCAGGCCGCGCCGGGGGTGCCAGCGAAGCAGCGCGCGGCGATCACGGGGGTGGTGACCGCGCTGCGCGCCGACGGCGATCCGATCGAGCGGCTGGCGGCAGCGCTCGCTCCCGAGGTGCTGGAGCTGCTGGCCCGGTTTCCGCTGCGAACGTTGCTCACGCGGTCGCCGAGCCAATCCCTGTGGGTCGACCGCGAGCGCGCGCTGTTCAGCTCCTGGTACGAGTTCTTCCCGCGGTCGGAGGGCTCGTCGCTCGACCCGCCGCGATCCGGCACTTTCGCCGACGCCCAGCAGCGGCTGCCCGCGATCGCCGAGATGGGCTTCGACGTCGTCTACCTGCCGCCGATCCATCCGATCGGCAACACGTTTCGCAAGGGCCCGAACAACACGTTGAACGCGAAGCCGGGCGACCCCGGCGTGCCCTGGGCGATCGGCTCGCCGGACGGCGGCCACGACGCAGTCCATCCCGACCTCGGCACCATCGACGACTTCGACCGCTTCGTCGCCCGGGCGAACCAGCTTGGGCTCGAGGTCGCGCTCGACTTCGCGCTCCAGGCGTCGCCCGACCACCCGTGGGTGACCGAACACCAGAAGTGGTTCACGACCCGTGCGGACGGCACGATCGCGTACGCGGAGAACCCGCCGAAGAAGTACCAAGACATCTACCCGCTGAACTTCGACAACGACTACGAAGGCCTTTTCAACGAGGTCAACCGACTGTTGCGACATTGGATGAGCCACGGCGTGCGCATCTTCCGCGTCGACAACCCGCACACCAAGCCGGTCGCGTTTTGGGCGCACCTGCTCTCCGACATCCGCGCGACCGACCCCGACGTGCTGTTCCTCGCCGAGGCGTTCACCAGGCCGGCGATGATGCGCGAGTTGGCGCGCGTCGGGTTCCACCAGTCGTACACGTACTTCACCTGGCGCAACACCCGCTCCGAGATCGAGGAGTACTTCCTGGAGCTGTCACATGAGACCTCCGACTACCTGCGGCCCAACTTCTTCGTCAACACGCCCGACATCTTGCACGCGTACCTGCAGCAGGGCGGCCCGCCCGCGTTCAAGATCCGCGCTGTGCTCGCGGCCACGGGCTCCCCAAGCTGGGGGGTGTACTCCGGCTACGAGCTGTTCGAGAACACCGCCGTCCGGCCGGGTAGCGAGGAGTATCTCGATTCCGAGAAGTATCAGTACCGGCCGCGCGATTACGCGGCGGCCGAGAAGGCTGGTCGAAGCCTGGCCGGCTACCTCGGTCGGCTCAACCACGTCAGGCGCGAGCACGTCGCGCTGCAGCGGTTGCGCAACCTCTCGCTCCACAGCGCCGACAATGCACAGGTGATCGCCTATTCCAAGCGGGTCGTCGGCGACGGCGCCGACGACACAGTCCTCGTCGTCGTGAACCTCAACCCGTTCAACGTGTCGGAAGCCACCGTGTCGATCGACATGCCAGCGCTCGGACTTGGCTGGACCGACACCTTCGAGGTCGTCGACCAACTCAGCGGCGCGCGCTACACCTGGGGCCAGTACAATTACGTTCGGCTCGACCCGCACACCGAGCCCGCGCACGTGTTCGTCATCGACAGGTCCGTCACGCAATCCGGCGGGCCACGATGAGCATCCCGACGTCCGAGCCCGAGCGGCCGATCGACCCGCAGTGGTACAAGCGGGCGGTCTTTTACGAGGTGCTCGTCCGCGGATTCTCCGACAGCAACGGTGACGGCACCGGCGACCTCAAGGGCCTGACATCGCGCCTCGACTACCTGCAGTGGCTCGGTATCGACTGCGTCTGGCTGCTGCCGATCTTCCAGTCCCCGCTGCGCGACGGCGGCTACGACATCTCCGACTACTTCACGATCCTGCCGGAATTCGGCGATCTCGGCGACTTCGTCGAGCTCGTCGACGAGGCGCACAAGCGCGGCATGCGGGTCATCGCCGACCTGGTCATGAATCACACCAGTGACCAGCACCCTTGGTTCCAAGCGTCACGCGAAGACCCCTCCGGCCCGTACGGCGACTTCTACGTGTGGTCGGACGACGACACCCGCTACCGCGACGCCCGCATCATTTTCGTCGACACCGAGAAGTCGAACTGGACGTTCGACCCGGTGCGCCAGCAGTACTACTGGCACCGCTTCTTCGCGCACCAGCCAGACCTGAACTTCGAGAACCCGGCCGTGCAAGAGGCGATGCTCGCGGTGCTGCGGTTTTGGCTCGACCTCGGCATCGACGGCTTCCGACTCGACGCGGTGCCGTACCTGTTCGAGGAGGAGGGCACCAACTGCGAGAACCTGCCGCGCACCCACGAGTATCTGAAGCGAGTGCGCAAGGAGATCGACGACCTCTACCCCGACCGGGTGCTGCTCGCGGAGGCCAACCAATGGCCCGCTGACGTCGTCCAGTACTTCGGCGACGGCGACGAGTGCCACATGGCGTTCCACTTCCCGGTGATGCCGCGCATCTTCATGGCCGTACGACGCGAACAGCGCTACCCCATCTCGGAGATCATGGCCCAGACTCCGGCCATTCCCGACAACTGTCAGTGGGGCATC
>JAICLV010000092.1 GCA_025925185.1 Acidothermaceae bacterium | reverse complement strand
GAACTGCGGCTCCGACAGTTGAAGCGTCGCGTGGGGTCGTGCGAGCCGGCGATGACGCGACGTCAGCAAGACCATCGCCGCCCCGGTCAGCCGCCCCGCGACCACGATCGTGAGCGGCGCGGATAGCGCCTCGCAGACGTCGAACACCGTGAACGCCGGGTCGAGCTCGGCGTCCGGGCAGTCGATCACCAGCTCGATCGGCTCGTCGCTCTCGGCGTCCAACATCAGCAGCTGCGCGGTGACCTTGTCGGCGAGCGCGCCGTCGAGCGCGCCCGTCGCCATCACGATGCGTCGCTCGAGCAGTTGGTCGAACGCCGACGCCCAGCCGTCCATGCGCCTTGGGTATCGCGTCCGCGCGTTATTCACAAGCGTTTCACCCGACGGCGCAACGGGTGTCGGCGGTTCGTGGTGTGATGCGGTCGTGCCCACGTCAGAGCAAACCGCCTTGCGCCTGGTGCGCCGCGCGCCCGATCGTGTCGTGCCGCCGACGCTCGACGACGCTCAGCGCGCGGCCGTCGAGCATCGCGGCGGTCCGCTGCTGCTGCTCGCCGGGCCGGGCACCGGCAAGACCACCACGATCGTCGAGGCTGTGGTTTCGCGCGTCGAGCGCGGCGAGATCACGCCTGAACAGGCCCTGGTGCTCACCTTCAGCCGGCGCGCCGCGGCCGAGCTTCGCGACCGCATCGCCGGCCGCCTCGGCCGCCCGATCCGCGAGCCCATCGCCCGCACGGTCCCCTCCTACGCGTTCGGCCTGTTGCGCGCCGAGGCGGTCCGGCGCGGCGAGCCGGGGCCTCGTTTGCTGTCGGGGCCGGAGCAGGACCTCGTCGTCCGCGAGCTGTTGCGTGGCGACGTCGAGGCTGGCGCGGCCCACTGGCCCGATCGGTTGCGCCCCGCCCTCCTGACTCGTGGTTTCGCGCAGGAGCTTCGCGACCTCTTGCAGCGCGCGGTCGAGCGGGGTTTGTCGCCGTCCGATTTGATTTCTCTTGGACGACGGAACAAGCGCGACGACTGGGTCGCCGCAGGGACTTTCGCGCGTCAATACGCGCAGGTGTCGGCGCTGCGAGAGGCGGCGTCGTACGACCCGGCGGAGTTGATTCAGGCTGCGGTGGGCCTGCTGGGCAAGGAATCCGTTGCGTTGCAGGCTGTTCGCGCGCAACACGCGTTCGTAGTGGTCGACGAGTATCAAGACACCGACCCAGCGCAGACCGAGCTGTTGAGGCTGGTCGCGGGGTCGGGCGAGCTGTTGGTTGTGGGCGATCCCGACCAGTCGATCTACGGATTTCGCGGCGCTGATCCCGAGGGGATTCGCCGGTTCGCCGACGAGTTCACCGCCGCCGACGGCACTGCGGCACGGGTGCTCGCGTTGAGCGTGAGTCGGCGCGCGGGCGCAGACTTGCTCGCCGCGTCGCGGCGGGTGGCGAGCCGGCTCGGTGGGGCGGGCGCGCAGCGGCGGCTGGTTCCGGCCGACGGCGTCCCGCCTGGCGTGGTCGAGGCGCACGTGCTCGGCTCGATCGGGGCCGAGGCCAACTACGTCAGCAACCGGCTGCGTGAGGCGCACCTGCGCGACGGCGTGCCGTGGGCGCGGATGGCGGTGCTCGTGCGCGGCGCCGGCTCGCTCGCCGTGCTGCGGCGCGCGCTTCAGGCAGGTGGCGTGCCGGTGTCGGCACGCGCTGAGGAGCAGCCGCTGGTCGAGGTCCCGATCGTGCGAGCTCTGCTGCGAGTCTTGGAGATCGCTACCGGCCGGCTCGGGTTGACCGGCGACGCCAGCACCCAGGGCGCCGACCTCGCGCGCGAGCTCGTCACCGGCCCGCTCGGCGGCGCCGACCCGCTCGCCCTTCGGCGATTGCGCCAGGAGTTGCGGCGCCTCGAACTCGGCGCCGGCGGGGGCCGGTCGTCGGCGTCGCTGCTGGCGATCGCGATCGAGAACCCTGCCGAGCTGGCCGCGGTCGAGCCGCGCGTCGCCGCGCCAGCGACGCGAGTCGCGCGGCTGTTGCAAGCCGCCCGCGACGCTCTCGCCGGCTCGGCGCCGACCGCCGAAGCCGTGCTGTGGGAGGTGTGGCGGGCGTCCGGCCTGGCGAAGCGGTGGAGCAACGCCGCTTTGGGCGGCGGCCCTGGCGCGGCGGCCGCCGACCGCGACCTCGACGCGGTCGTCGCTTTGTTCGACGCCGCCGGTCGGTTCGCGGATCGGCTGCCGAAAGCCGGCGCCGACGTGTTCCTTGACCACCTGCTCGGCCAGCAAATTCCTGGCGACACGCTCGCCCCCCAGGCTCCGAGCGCCGACGGCGTGCGGCTGATGACCGCGCATGCCGCGAAGGGTCTGGAGTTCGACGTCGTCATCGTCGCCGGAGTGCAGGAGGGTGTATGGCCCGACCTGCGTGGCCGCGGTTCGCTGCTCGGAACCGAGCAGCTGGTCGACGTCGTGCGCGGTTCGGCGGCGGCCGACGCCGCGCAAAGCCTCAACGCTCAGCTGGCCGAAGAACGCCGACTGTTCTACGTCGCGATCACCCGGGCGCGGCGGTTGCTCGTCGTCACCGCAGTGCGCGCCGAAGACCAGCAACCGTCGCGCTTTCTCGATGAGTTGATGCCGATTGAGGTCGACGAACGCGCCCTCACCAGGTTGCCGAGGGGGCTCGATCTCGCGTCTGTCGTCGCGGAGTTGCGCTGCGTGCTGGCCGCCGAGGCCGATCCCGTTCGGCAACGGGCGGCGGCGGCCCAGTTGAGCAGGCTCGCGAAGGCCGGAGTCCGCGGCGCCGACCCTGCCGAGTGGTACGGCATCAAGCCCTTGTCGGACGACGCTGCGCTCGCGAATGGTGACGAGCCCGTGCGCGTCTCGCCGTCCAAGCTGGAAAGCTTCGAACGTTGCGGCCTTCGCTGGATGCTGGAGTCGTCGGGCGGAACCGCCGGAGACTCGGTGGCGCAAGGAATCGGCACACTGATTCACGCGCTGGCGCAACAGGCCGCCGAGGAAGACCTGACCGACGACGAACTGCGCGGACGGTTCAACGCGCTCGTGCAACGCGTTGACGTCGGCACCGGGTGGTTCGCAGCCCGGCAACGCGAGCGCGCGGCGACGATCCTCGAAAAGCTCATTGTCTGGATGCGGGCGAACAAGCGAGAATTCGTCGCGGCTGAAAGGGATTTCCGCATCTCGCTCGGCCGCGCGGTGTTGAGCGGTCAGGTCGACCGGCTGGAGCGCGACGCCGACGGCCGGCTCGTCGTCGTCGACCTGAAGACCGGGAAACACCAGCCGCGCCAAGACGAATTGCCCGAGCACGCGCAACTCGGCGCGTATCAACTGGCGGTTGTCGAAGGCGCCTTTGACGACGTCGGAACCCGGGTCGCCGGTGGTGCTGAGTTGGTGCAGATCGGGGGCACGCAGAAATCCGCGCGGGTACAAGCGCAAGACGCGCTTGACGGCGAGGATTCGTGGGCGCATGAGCTGGTGCGGCGATGCGCCGACGGCATGGCGGGCGCGGTGTTCGACGCGCTCGAGAATGACCTGTGTCGCGTCTGCCCGGTGCGCACGTCGTGCCCGGTCCAGCGTGAAGGCCGGCAGGTGACGGCATGAGCTCGGTGGTGCGTTATTCCGCAGCGGTAATCGCGGAGGCGCTCGACCAACCGGCCCCAACACCCGAGCAGGCCGCGGTCATCGAGTCGTCGGCGCCCTCGTGCCTCGTCGTCGCTGGGGCTGGTTCGGGCAAGACCGAGACGATGGCCGGTCGCGTTGTGTGGCTGTTGGCCAACGAGTTGGTCCGACCCGAGCAGGTGCTCGGCCTCACCTTCACCCGCAAGGCGGCCGCCGAGTTGGCGGCGCGGGTGCGGCGGAGGTTGTCGCAACTGTCGCGGCGCGGCCTCATCGATCCCGAGGCCGCGGCATCGGGCGAGCCGACCGTCTCGACCTATGACGCGTACGCCGGTCGCATCGTGGCCGAGCACGCGTTGCGGCTGGGCCGCGAGCCCGGCCAGCGGCTCATCGCCCAAACCGTCGCGTGGCAGTACGCGCGGCGCGTGGTCGAGAACTACGACGGCCCGATGGACTCCGTCCTTGTGCAGCCGAGCACCGTCACCACCGACGTGCTCGCCCTCGCCGAAGGGCTCTCCCAACACCGCGCGAGCGGCGACGACGTGCGCGCGTTCTGCGAGAAGCTGCACGGTCTGCTGTCGGGCTTGCCGCGCGGCGAGAAACAGCGTGGCAGCAAGGCGTTGCACGCCGACCTCGAGAAAGTAGCCGGGGCGCTGTCGGCTCGTTGCCAACTGCTTCCGCTCGTCGCCGCGTTCGACGACGCTAAGCGCAAGGCCGAGGTGCTCGATTTCGCCGATCAGATGGCGCTCGCCGCGCAACTGGCGGACGAATTCCCTGAAGTAGCGGCGGCCGAGCGGGCCACCTACAGAGCGGTGTTGCTTGACGAGTACCAAGACACCAGCCATGCGCAGCTCGTGTTCTTGCGCGCGTTGTTCGGGCCGGTGCACACCGGCGTCGGCGGTGTTGGTCAGGCGCCATCGCTCACCGCGGTCGGCGACCCGTCGCAGGCGATCTACGGCTGGCGCGGCGCGGGTCAGGGCACGCTCTCAGCGTTCCCCGATCACTTCGCCGTCGCCGACGAACCCGCGACGGTTTTGACTTTGAGCACGAGTTTCCGCAACTCCGCAGGCGTGTTGGCGGTCGCCAACGAGGTGGCCGCTCCGTTGCGCGGCAGCGCGGTCTCGACGCCGACGCTGACGACGCTTGCGGGCGCCCCGCAGGGCGTCGTCCGGTGTGGGCTTTACTCGACGATCGACGACGAGGCGGGGGCGGTCGCGTCGCGTGTCGCGGCGGTGTGGGAGGCCGACGCCGACGCGCGGGCGCGCGGCGAGGCCGGTCGCAGCGTCGCGGTGCTGGTGCGGGCGTGGCGGCAGTTGCCGCGCATTGAGGCTGCGTTGCGCGCGCGCGACATTCCACTCGAGATCGTGGGTGTCGGTGGGCTGCTGCTCGAGCCGGAAATTGTCGACGTGACAGCGGTTTTGCGGGTGCTGGCCGATCCCGGTCGGGGCGACGCGCTGATGCGGCTGCTGACGGGCGCGCGGTGGCGGATCGGCCCGCGCGACATCGCCGCGCTCGGTCGCTGGGCGCGGCAGTTGATGAAGACAAGCTCGGACGACGCGACGGCGCCGTCGTCCGAGACCGACGTCGAGCCCGAGCCCGACGAGGTCGACGACAGCAGCATCATCGACGCGCTCGACGACTTGCCGCCGCGCGACTGGCTGTCGCACGACGGCCACGTGCGGCTCGCGATGCTGGCTGGCGAGCTGCGCGCGCTGCGGGCGCGCATCGCGCAACCGCTTCCGGAGTTGATCGCCGACGTGATCCGCACCACCGGCCTTGACGTTGAGGTGCTTGCTCGTGGCGGGGTGCTGGCCACCCGGGCGAATCTCGACCGGCTGATCGAGGTCGCGGCCGAGTTCGCCGAGTCGGGCGACTCCGACGAGCAAGTCAGCTTGCCCGCGTTCCTCGACTATCTCGACGCAGCCGCCGTGGAGGAGCGCGGGCTCGACCGCGGTGACGACGAAGCGGCGGTGCCGGAGTCGCGGGCCGGGATCGAAGCGTCGGCGTCGCGGGTGCAACTGCTGACCGTGCATGGTTCGAAGGGCCTGGAGTGGGACGTCGTCGTCGTGCCGGGTCTGGTCGACGCGCTCTTCCCAGGCGTGCGCCCGGCCGACGTGCGCGGATGGCTCACCCAACGCGGCCAACTGCCGTGGCCGTTGCGCGGCGACCGCGACGGGCTACCGGCGATCGCGATCGAGTCGGCCGCCGACCAGCCCGACGCCGTGGCGGAGCTGGACCGCTTCGTCGAGACGGTGAAAGAGCATCTCGTGCTTGAGGAGCGGCGGCTCGCCTATGTGGCGGTGACGCGCGCGAAGTCGATGCTGCTGTGCACCGGATATCGATGGGATGACGCGCAAAAACCCCGTGGCGACAGCGAATTCCTTGTCGGGGTGCGGGAGGCGTGCGAGGCCGGCGCCGGCGTGGTCGAGCGCTGGACGCCGATGCCGGACGACGGTGCGACCAACCCCTTGCTCGCCGGCGGCAAGGCGAGGTTGCCGTGGCCGTACGACCCGCTGGGCGCGCGTCGTCCGTCTTTGGAAGCGGCTGCGCGGTTGGTGAGTGACGCGGCTGAGGACGACGAGGCCGCAGTCGTCGCGGCGATGCGCGAGTGGGACCGTGACGTGGAGGTGCTGCTGACCGAGCGGGAGGCGCGTGAGCACCGGGCCCGGCTTGAGGTCGCGCTGCCGCGCCAACTGTCGGTGAGCCAACTGGTGTTGCTGCGCCGCGATCCGGCCGAGCTGGCGGCACAGCTGCGTCGTCCGATGCCGATGCCGCCAGCCCCGCTCGCCCGGCGGGGCACCGCGTTCCACGCCTGGTTGGAGCAGCGGTTCTCCTCACCACGGCTCGTCGACATCGACGAGTTGCCGGGCTCCGCCGATGTCGATGCAGCGCCCGACTCCGAGTTTTTGGCTTTGCAGCATGCATTCTTGGCCTCGCACTGGTCGAAGCGCGATCCCACCGAGGTCGAGGTGCCATTCGAGCTGGTGGTCGGCGACACGATCGTGCGCGGCCGCATGGACGCTGTTTTCGCCGATCCCGACGGCGGTTTCACCGTCGTCGACTGGAAAACCGGACGACGCCCGCGCGGCGACGATGCGGTCGCGGCGGCGGTGCAGCTGGCCGCCTACCGGCTGGCGTGGGCCGATTTGAACGGTGTCGAGGTCGAGCGGGTGCGAGCCGCGTTTTGCTATCTGCGCGATGGTGGCGACTACACGCCGTCCGACCTGCTCGACCGCGCCAGCATCGCCGAACTGCTCGAGTCCGTCGGCTGACGTCTTGCCGATAGCGCGGGATGGCTACCGTCACATTGGCGCACGATGTCCCTCAATGCTTGCTCTGGGGCCCGAACCCACTCGACAAAGGAAGTGTTGAATGTTCAAGGTCGTGACGATCGGATCGGACGGCAGTCGCGAGGAGGACGAGGAGGTTTTCGAGACGGAAGCCGAGGCTGAGCAGCACGGCTTGCAGATGTGCAGCGACTATAGCCAGGGCGGTGAGGTCCTGCACATGCACAACCCAGATGATTACCCGGACCCCGATGACCAGATCGACTACGAGGTCATCGAAGTCGATGACGAGGACTGATCCGCTTCAGTAGAGGCGCGCAGGCAGTGCAAGCACGTCCTCATCTACCGCTGATCGCGTACCGCGGCTGTACGAGGTCGCGGACTAGACAAGGTCATCGAGCTGACCTTGCAGTGCCCCTGACGACGACAAGCGTGTCCGTCGCGGCGACGGCGCCCTCTGTAGACACGGGTTGGACCTTGATCGTGAACTCGCGGTCTTTGACCACGCGCGTCAAGCCCTCGCGGATCAGCTCGAGTTCTCGGCGGTCGATGCGAATGCTGATCAGATCCTTGTTGGTCATGCGACGAAGTGCGCCTCAGGCCTTCCGAACGAACGTCCTACTTTGCCGCGATGACGTACCTGCCAACCTGCCGATGAGCGAATGTTCCACAGAGCGGGCACTACCGATCGCTCGCCCAGCGGCAGATGCGCATGTCCTCGGGGATTGCCGGAGCCCTCGTCGTGGCGCTCGTGTCGTCAAGATGACGCTGCGGGTCGTCGGCAGAAGGCCCTGCGTCAGCCACGTGCCTGGCGAACGAGTCGGTCAGGGGCCGAGGAGGGCGAGCGGTACGACGCCGATACCGTCTTTGCGGCGGTAGGCTTCCGGGCCGGTCGTGACGATGATTCCGTCGGCGAAATCGTCACCGAGCTGGTCGCGCAGCCAGCGGAGGTGTTTCGCGTCG
Organism: Acidothermaceae bacterium; assembly: GCA_025925185.1. The sequence continues at coordinate 2,026 of JAICLV010000092.1, read as the reverse complement.
TCGTCCTCAACCGTGGCAGACATCTTCACCTCGATGCCCACGACCCGCTCGTCATCGCGGACGACGACGAGATCGATCTCGTGCTCGCCGCCACGCGTGCGGCAGTGAAGCACGCGCGCCTCGGCCGCTTGGGCGAACACGCGCGCGCTCAGCGCTGCGAGTGACTCGAACAGCGCGCCCAGGAACGTGCCGTTCCGGTGGGCCAACTGCGGGCCCTCGCCGCGCAGTAGCGCACCGGCGTCGACTCCGACCAGCCTCGCGGCGAGCGCCGGGTCGGCCAGGTGGTGTTTGGGGCCGGAGACCAGCCGGGCGAGCCGGTTGTTCGTCGGCGCCCATGCCGGTAGCGCGTCAAGGATCCAGATCCGCTCAAGGGCTTCCCGGTACGGCGTGGTCGTGGTCTTCGCCGGCTTGCTGTCCTCGCCGCCGGTCGCGGCGTCACGGATCCGGTCGTAAGAGGTGGTGGTTGCTGTCGCGGCCGCGTAGGCACGCAGCCAGCGCCGCAGCGTCTCCGGCCGCCGAACCTGTGTGCCGAGCTCCGGCAGGTCCGTGTCGATGATCCGCTCGAGGTAGCCGTCCAACGCCGCCCGCCTTGCGCGGTCATTCGTGTGCCGCATTCCAGGGAACCCGCCAGCGAGGATCTCGGTGGTGTAGTCCACCAGCTTCACTTCGGTGGTACCGGTGAGCGCCGGCCGGTCACCGGCGAGCAGTGCCGCCAGCGACACAGTGGGGCTATCTACAGTTCTTTCTGGGAGGGTGAGTGGGCGCATCCGTAGCGGGACGATCCGACCGGCGCCGGAGTGGGTGGAACGGCTGGACGGGGTGGCGGAGCCGGTGAGGATGAACCGGCCGGCGCTTGGATCGGCGTCGACGGCCCGTCGCACGATGTCCCACGATGCTGGGTAGCGTTGCCACTCGTCGATCAGCGCCGGCGGTGGCCCGACGATCAGCCGGGACGGCTCTGCCCGGATCACCTCGAGCGTCGCCGGGTCGTCAAGACGCGTGACGGTCGCTGCGCGCCGTTCCGCTGTGGAGGTCTTCCCCACGCCCTTCGGGCCCTCCAAGCTGAGCGCGGCAAGGCTGCCGAGCAGGTCGTCGAGCTGCGCGTCGACCACTCGGGCGTGGTAGCCGGTCATCGGGGCAACGGTCCTGCTCACAGGCGCAGACACTACCGTCTGCCGAACTCCTGCGCTACCGTCTGCCGAACTCCCGCGCTACCATCTGCCGAAGCCGCCTTCGTCCGCGGGTCAACCTGGTCGGTAGTCCCAGTGCGCCGTCGTGGAGACGGAGGCCGCCGGAGTGCGCGATCGCTTGCACGATCAGCACGTCCACGCGGCGAGCTTCAGGTGCCGGATGCCATGTAGGCGGCGAGGATGTAGTTGGGGTGTCGGTCGAGGTTGTTGCGGGCCCGGTCGTAGCGCATGGTGGTGCGCGGGTCGGCGTGGCGGGCGGCGATCTGGACGTCGCGCAGGTCGACGCCGGCGTTGAGCATGGTGGTGACGTAGGTGTGCCGGAGCATGTGCGGGTGCATCCGCGGCAGCCTGACGCCGGCGGCCATCGCGAGACGGCGAAGCCGGCGGGTCGCGGCGTGCCGGTCCATCCGGGTCCCTCGCTGGTTGAGCAGCAGCGGGCCGGCGGTGCGGTCGGCGGCCCGGTCGACGGCGCGGCTGACCGCCGGCGGGAGCGGCACGAGCACGACCTTGCCGCCTTTGCCGCGGACCCGCACGACCCGGTGGCCGTGTTCTTCGCCGAGGTCGTCGAGGCTGATCCCGGTCGCCTCGAACACCCGAAGCCCGAGCAGGCCGAGCAGGCAGACCAGCGCGAAGTCGCTGGGGTTCGCCGAGGTGCGGGCGGCGGTGAGCAGCGCCTCGAACTGCAGGTGCGTCAAGCCGAGGGTCGGTGACTCCGGCGGCACCCGGGGCCGGCGGACGTGCTCGGCGGGTGAGTGCTCGAGCAGCCCGTCGATGACGCAGGTCCGGTAGAAGCAGGCGGCCACCGACATCCGCCGCGACACCGTGGACGGCTTGAG
>JAICLV010000245.1 GCA_025925185.1 Acidothermaceae bacterium | reverse complement strand
CCTGGAAAACATGGGCGCGCTTGCCACCACCCGCTGGCGGCGGGCACCGGCCGTGGCGTTGCGTCCGATGGGCGACTGCGACGTAATCACGCTGCTCGCCTCTGAGGTGTTTCGCGGCGCTTTGTGCGCTGACGCCGACGGCATGCGCGCGGTCGCCGTGCCGGTGCGCCACCGCGGTTGGCTTGAGTTGTCGCGGATCGACCCCGCGTTCGTGCAGGCCGCCGCCGCAATCGCCGGCGACGAGGAGCGCGGCTTCCCCCGCCCGGTGTTGCTCACGGTCGACGAGGTCGCGGTGGCGATGCCAGGCGGGAAGCCCGCCGAGATCGTGCTGCGCGACCCCGCGCCCGACAACCAGCGTTGGCTGCGCGACGTCCTGTACCACTAGGGTTGCGCCACCGGTTGGGCAGATGTCGCTGAGACGCGCCGAGGTCGCAACGCGATTCTTCGCCCAATCGCTCGAGCCGACAGACAGCGGCCCTCAGCCGGCTCAGTCCGCTACGACCGGCGGATGTTCGAGCGACGCCAGCCCGGCGACCGACTCGACCACCTCGCGCGCGACGTCTTGCGCGGTCAGCCCGATCTCGCCCATCACCTCGGCGCGCTTGCCCTGTCGTAGGAACTGCTGCGGGATCGACTGGACTCGCACCGGCGTGTAGATGCCCCGGTCGCGCAGCGCGCCCGCGAGTGTGGCGCCAGCCCCACCGTGCCGGCCGTTGTCTTCGATCGTGACGACGAGCGAGTGCGACGCGGCCAGCGTCGCCAAGGCACCGTCGATCGGCAGCACCCAGCGCGGGTCGACGACGGTCGAGGCCACGCCCTGGTCAGCCAACCGCGAGGCGGTCTCGAGCGCGAGCCCGGCCATTGGCCCGTACGCGACGATCAACACGTCGGGGTCGGTGTCGCGATGAAGGACGTCGACCGACCCGACCTGGTCGATCGGGGAGATGTCGGCGGGCAGCGCGCCCTTGGGGAAGCGGATCGCGGTGGGCCCGTCGTCGACGCGCACGACCTCGTGCAGCAGCTCGCGAAGCCGGGCGCCGTCGCGCGGCACCGCGATGCGAATACCCGGAACCACCGTGAGAATCGACAGGTCCCACATGCCGTTGTGGCTGGGCCCGTCGTCACCGGTGACGCCGGCGCGGTCGAGCACGAACGTCACCGGCAGCCGGTGCAGCGCGACGTCCATCAAGAGCTGGTCGAAGGCGCGGTTCAGGAACGTCGAGTAGACGCAGACGAGCGGGTGCAACCCGCCCATCGCCATGCCGGCGGCGGAGGTGACGGCGTGCTGCTCGGCGATGCCGACGTCAAACGTGCGCTTCGGGTAGGCCTTGGCGAACGCCGCGAGACCGACCGGGTGCAGCATCGCGGCGGTGATGCCGACGATGTCGGGCCGATCGGCGCCGATCTTGACGATCTCGTCGGAGAACACCCCGGTCCAGCCGGCCGCCTTCGGCAGCTCCACTCCGGTGACCGGGTCGAACGCGCCGGGGCCGTGCAGGTGGTCGAGCTCGTCGCTCTCCGCGGGGGCGTAGCCGAGGCCCTTGGTGGTGACGCAGTGCACGATCACCGGCCCGCCGAAGCGCCGCGCGCGCACGAAGGCCGCCTCCATCGCCACGACGTCGTGGCCGTTGATCGGCCCGACGTACTTCAGGCCGAGGTCTTCGAACAGCCCCTGCGGGGTCAAGAAGTCCTTCAGGCCCTTCTTCATGCCGTGCAGCGCGTCGTAGAGGGGCTCGCCCACCAGCGGGGTGTTGCCGAGCACCTCTTTGATCTTCAGCAGCGCCTTCTCGTAGCGCGGGTTGGTGCGCAGCGTGGTCAGGTGCTCGGCCAGCCCGCCGATCGTCGGCGAGTACGACCGGCCGTTGTCGTTGACGACGACGACGACGCTGCGGTCCTTCGCCGCGGCGATGTGGTTGCGCCCCTCCCAGCACATGCCGCCGGTGAGCGCGCCGTCGCCACCGTCGGCGACGACCGTGCGCTTGAGCCCTTGCACCGCGAACGCCTTCGCCATGCCGTCGGCGTAACTGAGCGCGGTCGAGGCGTGTGAGTTTTCGACCCAGTCGTGCTCCGACTCCGCCTGTGAGGGGTAGCCGGACAGGCCATCGCGCTG
>JAICLV010000071.1 GCA_025925185.1 Acidothermaceae bacterium | reverse complement strand
CGGTAGCCCGGCGGCGCGTACCTGTTCGACGAGCGCGGGCAGCTGCGCGAGCCCGGGCTGAGGCGAGCGGTCGTCCGGGGTCCCGGCCGGCTGGCGGAGTACGGCAAGCAAACGCTGCAGTTCGGTCACCGACGAGCGTGCCGCGGCCTCGACCGCGAGGAGTGCCGTGGTCGCAGCCTGCGGATCGCTTTCTATCAGCGTGCGTGCCGCACCTGCCTGGACTCCCATCACACTGACCGTGTGCGCGATCACGTCGTGCAACTCGCGTGCGATCTGGGCACGTTCTTCGGCCAGCGCGACAGCCGCCGCAGCCTCGTTTTCGGCCACCACAAGGCGCGCGGCCTCGACGGCTCGGTCTGCCCGCGACAGCCGTGCCCGGACGACGTCGCCCGCGACCCACGTGCCGAGAGCGACGAAGCCAGCGAACAACACCTCGCCTCCGACCCGCTCGGCCGGAATCCGCGCATAGATCACCGCCTCCGTGGCGAAGACCAGAAGCAGGCTCACCCACCGCCACCGCCTGGCGTACGCGGCGGCCGTGTAGTTCCCGATGGCCATCGGGAGCAGGGCGCTCAAGAACGGCACGTAAGCGGCGACAGTCGTGAGCTGCACGATCATCGCCAGGCAGGTGACTGCGACTACTGCGAGCGGCCACACCCGGCGCCAGGCCAGCGGAGCCACGAAGAACACGACCAGCACCGCTCGCGCGAGGTGGTGCGAGTGCGTGACCGCGCCAACGCCGCCGTCGTTCCAGCCGGCCAGGACCTGCGACTCGCCGATGACCAACAGCACCAAGGCGAGCCCGATGTCAAGGGCACGGCGCGGCAACACTCGATGTCTGGACAGCGGACCCACGAAACAGAAGGTATGGCCTCGGCGACCCGCTGACGTCCGCCTTCGGGAAGATTCGGCGTACGCCTCTCGGCTGATCAAGTCCAACCAGGATCAACCCTGGAACTGGCCAACGGGCAGACGACACAGCCTGCGATCAACGGCGAAGGTAGCTGCCGCCACCGATCGTCAAAGGAGAATTCACATGCCCACCTCAGCAGCACGTCGCGGTTGGGACCGATACCTGCCGCTTTCCGGCGCCGCGTTCACGGCCCTCATGGTCGCCGGCGCAGCCGCATTCCCGATGCCGCCCGGAGGCGACGTCTCACCGGCCGCCAAGCCGGCCTGGCTCGCCGCCCACTACAACGCCGTGATCGCCCAGAGCTACGTGCGCGCGCTCGCCGGCATTGCCTTCATCGCGCTCGGGGTCGCTGTCGCGGCCGCGATCCGACGGGCGGCAGGCGCATCGCTGGCCGGATGCGCACTTGTCGGCGGCGCCTTGAGTGGTGGCCTTGTGCTGCTGAGTCAAGCGGTGTCCGTCGGTGCCGCACTGTTTGCCCACGGCGGCGGCAACGACGACACGACGCGCGCGCTCGGTTCGTTGCAGGATGCGTTCCTCAACCTCTCGAGCCTGCCCGCGGTGCTGCTGTTCGGCGCCGCGGGAGCCGCTGCTCTGCGAACGCGGCTGCTTCCCCGCTGGCTCACCGTCGTCACGCTGCTCGGAGTTCCATTCGCCCTTGTCGACAGCGCCAGCTACGACGGCGGGCCCTTCGAGCCGGTTGGCTTTATCGGCCTCGTCTACTTCCTGGCTTGGGCGCTCGTCGTCGGCGTCCAGCTGTTTAAAGCACCGCGTACAACGCCGGACGACGCCGAGCTGCCCGAACCCGCTTTCGCCGTGTAGATCCGATGCGGCCGGTGTGGGCGCCCTGTGTCGCGCCGCACATCGGCCGCACTACACGTTGAAGCGGAACTCGACGACGTCGCCGTCGGCCATCACGTAGTCCTTGCCTTCAATCCGCACTCTGCCGCGCGCCTTCGCCTCGGCCATCGAGCCGGCGGCGACCAGGTCGTCGAACGCGACGACCTCAGCCTTGATGAACCCGCGCTGGAAGTCGGTGTGGATGACGCCGGCCGCTTCTGGCGCAGTGGCGCCGCGACGGATCGTCCAGGCCCGAGACTCCTTCGGTCCAGCTGTCAGGTACGTCTGCAAGCCAAGAGTCGCGAACCCGACCCGCGCCAGGATCGCCAGCCCGGACTCCGTCTGTCCGATCGATTCCAGCAACTCCAACGCATCGTCGTCCGAGAGCTCAATCAGCTCGGACTCGATCTTCGCGTCGAGGAAGATCGCCTCGCCGGGCGCGACCAACGCGCGCAGCTCGTTCTTCAGCGATTCGTTCGTCATCTCGTCGTCATCGACGTTGAAGACGTACAAGAACGGCTTGCTGGTGAGCAGTTGCAGATCGCGCAACGGCTCGGGGTCGAGGCCGGCCGCGAACAGGGTCTGACCGCTGTTGAGCACCTCGCTCGCGCGGCGCGCGGCCTCCACGACGTCCGCCTTGGATTTTGCGGCGGCACCACCGAGTCGAGTCTCCTTTTCGAGCCGCGGCAAGGCTTTGTCGATCGTCTGCAGGTCGGCGAGGATCAGTTCGGTGTTGACGGTCTCGATGTCGTCCTTGGGGCTGACCCGGCCGTCGACATGCGCGACGTCGGGGTCGGTGAATACCCGGATAACCTGACAGATCGCGTCAGACTCGCGGATGTTGGCGAGGAACTTGTTGCCGAGTCCTTGGCCCTCAGAGGCACCCTTCACCAGGCCCGCGATGTCGACGAAGCTGACCGTCGCCGGCACGACCTTCACCGAGTTGAACATGTTCGCCAGCACGTCGAGTCGCGCGTCGGGAACGCCGACCACGCCGACGTTCGGCTCGATCGTCGCGAACGGGTAGTTCGCCGCCAGCACGTTGTTCTTGGTCAGCGCGTTGAAGAGCGTCGACTTGCCGACGTTGGGCAGTCCGACGATGCCGATAGTCAAAGCCACGACCCGCGAGTCTACGTGGCGGAGAACGCGGCATCGCGGCACCTTTCGTGATCTTGGCGGGGGCCGCCGCCGCCGTGACCGCCCGCGCGCTCGAACGACGCCGCAAAACGCACTAATTTGCCGCCCATCGGCGCGCTTCCCCGGAACTGTCGGACGCATTTGCCAGCATGCCTGGCATGGACGGACTCTCGATCATCTTGCTGCTCCTAGGCCTCGCCACCGGCGCGGCCATCGGTTACCTGCTGGCGCATTCGCGATCAAGCGCGCACATCGCCGCCCTGTCAGCGGAACTCGAGGCCACCAAACAAGCCGCCGCGCAGCAACTCGAGTCAGCGCGGGTCACGCAGGAGCAACTGCGCGAGACGTTCGCGGCGTTGTCGTCCGACGCCCTGCACAAGAACAGCCGCACCTTCGTCGAGCTCGCCGAGCAAACCCTCAAGCAAGTCACCACCGCCGCCGACGGCGACCTCGCCAAGCGCCAGCAGGCCATCGAACTCCTCGTCAGCCCGTTGCGCGAGTCACTCGGCAAGGTCGAAAAGCAAATCCAGGACGTCGAAAAGCAGCGCACCGACGCGTACGCCGCGTTGCGCCAACAGGTCGAGACGATGGGCAAGAGCTCGGAGAAGCTGCAGCAAGAGACGACCCAATTGGTCGCCGCGTTGCGGGCTCCGCAGACTCGCGGCGCTTGGGGCGAGCACCAACTGCGGCAGGTCGTCGAGTTCGGCGGCATGGTCGAGCACTGCGACTTCATCGAACAAGGCACCACGTTCACCGACGGCGGCATCCTGCGCCCCGATCTCGTCGTCCGGCTTGCCGGCGGCAAGCACGTCGTTGTTGACGCGAAGGTGTCGCTGATCGGCTTTCTCGACGCGATGGGGGCGTCTGACGACGTTGCTCGGGCCGACCAACTCAAGCGGCACGCGCGGCACATGCGCGAGCATGTCGACCGGCTCGGCTCCAAGGGGTATTGGGATCTCCTGCCGAACACCCCTGAGTTCGTGGTGATGTTCGTGCCTGCCGAGACCTTCCTCAACGCGGCGCTCGAACATGACCCGTCGCTCCTACAGCACGCGTTCGAGCGCAACGTCGTCATCGCCACCCCTGCCACGCTTATCGCGTTGTTGCGCACGGTGGCGTACTCATGGCGGCAAGAAGCGCTGGCCCAAAACGCGCAAGACGTGCTGCGGCTCGGCCGCGAACTCTACAGCCGGCTGGCCACTATGGGCGACCACGTCGACAAGCTCGGCCGGCAACTCAACTCAGCGGTTGACAGCTACAACAAGACCGTGTCGTCACTTGAGGGCCGGGTGCTGGTGAGCGCGCGCAAGCTGGTTGATCTCAAGGTCACCACCGACGATCTCGACGCGCCTAAGCAGATCGAGTTGGTGGCCAAGCAGGTGCAGGCCCCGGAGCTGGTCGCGTCCGCTTCCGAGACGCTGATTTCGCTTCCCGATCAACCGCTCGGCTCCAGCACCCACGCCACGGGCTGAATCAGCGACTTTCCGGAGCCGTTCCGTCAGGCGACACACAATGCAGCGTCGTCGCTAGGCAATCGTCACCCAAACGCACACCGGCGAGCAAGTGACCAGTACCAACGACATAGCAAGCGAAACAACGGATCAATCCCGCGGCCTTGCAGATCATGCTCAGGACGCGAAACACGAGATCGCAACCAGCGCCCGCTCCGCAACGTCCGACATTGCCGGCACGGCGAAGGAGCAGGTTTCGGCGGTAGCTTCAACGGCCCAACATGAGGTGCTCGATCTCACCGGCCAAGCTAAGGATCAGCTTCGGGCGCAGGCGGAAGAGCAGACCAGGCGCCTCGCGCAAAACTTGCGCCAGTTGTCGGAGCAGCTCAAGCAGATGGCAACCGACTCCGGCTCTGCGGGCCCGGCGCAGGATCTCGTTCACCAAGCAGCGAGCCATGGACTGCGGACCGCAGACTTTCTGGAGTCACGCGGGCCGGCCGGTGTTGTCGGTGAGGTGCAGCGGTTCGCCCGTCGGCGTCCGGGGCTCTTCTTGCTGTCGGCCGCAGTGGCCGGCGCGGCGATGGGGCGCATGACGCGGGCCGCGAAGGCCGCATCCCGCTCTGACGACGACCGTTCCGGCCACCACGCCGGAGCGACGCCAACGACCGGCTCCGCATACACCGAGGCATACCCCGAGACGTACGGCGAGACGTACGGCGAGACGTACGCCGAGCCGATCGACCTACGCGACAGCCCCGGCGGTGGATGGTGACAACCAACACCCCATATCCGTCGGAGCTGGGCACCGATCGCGGTGTCACAGGTGCCCGCGACGACACGACGATCGGCGCGTTGATCGGCGACATCACGACGGACTTGTCGCGTCTGATGCGCCAAGAAGTCGAGCTGGCAAAGGCAGAGGTGAAGGAAGAGGCGAGCAAGGCTGGAAAGGGCGCCGCGATGTACGGCGCGGCCGGCTTTGCCGGATACCTCGTGATCGTGCTGTTGTCGTTCGCCGCGGTGTTCGGCATCGGACGCGCACTCGGACTCGATTGGGCTGCTCTCATCATCGCGGCGGTGTGGGCGGTCATCGGCGCGGTGCTCTTCGCCCGCGGCCGCACTCAGATGCGCCAGGTAGACCCAACGCCGCGAAGGACAGTGGAGACTTTGAAGGAGGACGCACAATGGGCCAAACACCCGACGAGCTGAAGAGGGAAGTCGAACGCACTCGAGCTGACCTCTCGTCGAACGTCGACACGCTGGCGGACCGAGTCAATCCGGCACACATGGCACGTCGCCGCACCGAATCGATGCGCCGATCCGCAGTCGGCATCAAGGAACGAGTCATGGGGTCGGCCACAGACACTTTGCAGAGCACCCGCGAGTCGGTCAGCACGACATCAGCGGCCGTCGCGTCGTCGGTGGGCGACGCGACGTCGTCGTTGGGCTCGTCGGTCAGCGACGCTGCGCAGCGGACTCCGGAGCAGATTCGCGCCGGCACTCAGGGCAGCCCCGTCGCGGCAGGACTCATCGCATTCGGCGCGGGCATGCTCGCCGCCGCCCTTTTTCCAGCCTCACAAGCGGAAACGCAAGTGGCAACGAGGCTTCGCGAAAATGCTGACATGCTGGAACCCGCTAAGGAGGCCCTGACCGAGTCAGTGCAGCAGGTGAAGGAAAACCTTGCCCCGGCGGCACAAGATGCCGCGCAACAGGTGAAGGACAGCGCCGCAGCAGCTGTGAGTACGACAGCCGATCAGGCCAAGCAGTCCGGTTCTGAGGTGGCGGATCAGACGAAGGACACGACTGCCGAGCTGCGGGACCACTCGGCGGACCGCTTCAAGCAGGTGCGCGACCAGTAGCAGCACCGGTGGGCGGCTGGCCGGCGGCGCACCCGCCGGTCAGCCGCCTGGTCCGGAAAGCCGAACGAGATGAGGCGCGTCGCACGTGTACCTCGTCGCGGCCGCGCCTTAACGTGGTCGTCGTGTCCCACGCTGCCTTCGCCTTCCAGCCGGTCGAGCCCCAACCGGCCCAGTCCGCCGAACCTGTCGAGCCTGGCGAGCGCACCGAGGGTGCCGAGCGTGCCGAGGGTGCCGAGTCGAAGCAGACGCGCAGCCGCACACCGGCACGGCGTTCACCTGGGGTGACCGGTCGAGGCGCGTGCGTGCTGATCGCGGTCGCGACCTTCATCGGCGGGCTGCTCGACCTGGCGATCTCCGGTCATCGGGGCCACCTGTTCGGCGTGCTGTTCGCGATCGCGAGCGCGCTCGGCGCCCTCGCCGTCCGAAAGAAAGACCTACGGGTCGCGATGGTCGCGCCGCCGCTGCTCTACTGCGTTCTGATCTTCGTGATGAGCCTGATCGACCAAGGTGGCTTGACTGGCGGCCTGCTCACCCGCGAGGCCTTCTACCTAGGCAACGCGTTCGTCACCGGCGCGCCGGCGATGTGGGTGGGCAGCCTGCTCGCGGCGGCAATTGGCTGGTACCGGTTGCGTGCTGCTGGTGGGCGGCTGCTGGGCTAGAACTCGCCGGACGTCGTCCGGGGGTTGAGGGCGCGAGCCGAACGGCCCAGAGTCAGCCGCGGGCTTTGATGTCGCGCCGCAGTTCGGGCGGAAGCGCGAAGGTGAGGGTCTCGCGCTCAGCGTCGATCTCGACCACCTCGTCGAAGCCGTGCTCGGCAAGCCACCCCAAGACGCCTGTCACCAGCGACTCGGGGACCGAGGCGCCGCTGCTGACACCAACGGTGGAAACGCCGTCCAACCACGACTCGTCGATCTCGCGCGCGTCGTCCACCAAATGGGCGACCCGCGCGCCGCAGTCGAGCGCGACTTCGACCAACCGCACCGAGTTCGACGAGTTGCGCGAGCCAACGACGATGACCAGGTCGGACAGCGCGGCGATCTTCTTCACCGCGCCCTGCCGGTTCTGAGTCGCGTAGCAGATGTCATCGCTCGGCGGGTCGATCAGGTTCGGGAACCGGGCCCGCAGCGCGCGGACCGTCTCCAACGTCTCGTCGACCGAGAGTGTCGTCTGCGACAGCCAGGCGATCCGGTTCGGGTCTTTGACCTTGACGGTGGCTGCCGCCTCGGGTCCGTCGACCACGGTCACGCGGTCGGGCGCTTCGCCCGTGGTGCCGACGACCTCCTCGTGATTCGAGTGGCCGATGAGCAAGATCTCGAGGTCTTGAGCGGCGTATCGCCGCGCCTCGTGGTGCACCTTGGTGACCAGCGGACAGGTCGCGTCAATCGTCTTGAGCCGGCGCTGGTCGGCCTCGGCGTAAACGCTCGGAGCGACACCGTGCGCCGAGAGGACCACGATCGAGCCCTCCGGCACCTCTTCGGCCTCCTCGACGAAGATCGCGCCCTTGGCCTCGAGGTCGGCGACCACGTGCTTGTTGTGCACGATCTGCTTGCGGACATAGACCGGGGCGCCGTGCACCTCGAGCGCCTTTTCGACCGTGTCGACCGCGCGCTCGACCCCGGCGCAGTAGCCACGAGGCTGGGCGAGCAGGACGCGCTTCGAGGAACTCATGGTCACCATCGTAAGTCGAACGCCTGTCTGGCCGGGCCCGAGCTAGGCGTAGACCCCCCGGGCTGGGCGTGCACGCCACGCTCACTGGTCCACCATGCTTGTGTCGGCGGCCTCCGATAGGTCGCTGATGCACCCGGGGCGCCGCCAGGTCATCGCCCGCCACGCTGGACACGGTCGATGTCCACCCTGAGATCTGCGGGGCCTGGCGGCTGCCCGGGACGTGCCGACCGTCAACAGGGCTGAGCGCCGTCGAGCGCCGATCAGTGAGCGAACCGGCAGCCACGTCCCGGCGCCGCATAAGGGTGCCTCCCCACTGGGACTAGCAGCGAGGAGGCTGACGTGAAGTCTGCCAGCAACACCCTGCCCGAAACCCCGCCCAACGCAGTGACCGCCGGCGTCGACTGGGCCCGCGACAACCACGCCGTGTCGGTGGTCGACGCCCGCGGCCGCGAGACCTCGCGCCGCACGGTCGCCCACGACGCGGCCGGGCTGCGCGAGCTGCTCGCCATGCTGGCCAAGGCCGGCGCATGCGAGGTGGCGATCGAACGACCCGACGGGCCGGTCGTCGACGCGCTGCTTTCCGCCGGGATCACCGTGGTGGTGATCAGCCCGAACCAGGTGAAGAACCTGCGCGGCCGCTACGGCTCGGCCGGCAACAAAGACGACCGGTTCGACGCGTTCGTGCTCGCCGATGTGCTGCGCACCGACCGGGCCCGGCTGCGCCCGCTGGTCCCCGACAGCCCCGCCACCACCGCGTTGCGCCGCGCCTGCCGCGCCCGCAAGGACCTGGTCGCCCACCGGGTCGGTGCGGCGAACCAGCTGCGCGCGCACCTGCGTGACGTCTTCCCCGGCGCAGTAGGCCTTTTCGCCGAAATCGACTCCGAGATCAGCCTGAAGTTCCTGGCCCGTTTCGACACCCAAGACCGGGCCGGCTGGCTGTCGCCCAAACGCCTCGGCGCCTGGCTGGCATCGGTCGGCTACTGCGGGCGCGCCGACCCCGCCACACTGCACGCCCGCCTGACCGCCGCGCCCCGCGGCGCCACCGGCCAGGCCGCCGACGCGGGCGCGCAGATCACCCACGCGCTGCTCGCGGTGCTCGCCACCCTCGCCACCCAGATCAAGGCCCTCACCGAGCAGATCAGCAACCAGCTCGACGCGCACGCCGACGCGCACATCTTCACCTCCCTGCCCCGCTCCGGGCAGGTCCGCGCCGCCCGGCTGCTCGCCGAGATCGGCGACTGCCGCGCCAAGTTCCCCACCCCCGAATCCCTCGCCTGCCTCGCCGGCATGGCCCCCTCCACCCGCCAATCCGGCAAACTCCGCGCCGTCGGCTTCCGCTGGGCCTGCGACAAACAACTGCGCGACGCCGTCACCGACTTCGCCGACGGCTCCCGCCACGCCAACCCCTGGGCCGCCGACCTCTACCAACGCGCCCGCGACCGAGACTGCGACCACCCCCACGCCATCCGCATCCTCGGCCGCGCCTGGCTGTTCGTCATCTGGCACTGCTGGCAGAACAACACCCCCTACAACCCCGACCAACACCACGCCCTGCAACGCGTCCTCGACCAACAAACAAAGATCAACAACACCGCGGCTTGACACAGGGCTTCTCAGGGAGTCTCGGCCCCCTGAGCGTGATCGATTTCGCCGGGGGTGTCGCCTGGGGGCGGGGCCTGGGGGTGGGGGCGTTTCGCGTTCGGGCGAGTGCTCGCGTAGACTTCTCAGTCGGCCCGTCGTCTGTTTGCTCTTCGGCCGCCCTCCGGCCGCAGGAGCAGGGCAGACGCGTGCCACCACGCGTGTGAAAGCACGGGTAGACAGCAACGGAACGCGGAGGATATGGCGAAGAAAGACGGGGCCATCGAGATCGAAGGCCAGGTCGTCGAACCGCTCCCGAACGCCATGTTCAGGGTCGAGCTCGCGAACGGCCATAAGGTGCTCGCTCACATCAGTGGCAAGATGCGCATGCACTACATCCGCATCCTCCCGGGTGACCGAGTGGTCGTCGAACTCAGCCCCTACGACCTGACCCGTGGCCGCATCGTCTACCGCTACAAGTAACCACCACCCGTAACAACGCACGCTAGGCGTCCCGGACGCCTGTAGGCCAAAGGTTCGTCCAGGAGAAGCCCATGAAGGTCAAGCCGAGCGTCAAGAAGATCTGCGACAAGTGCAAGGTGATCCGCCGTCACGGCCGGGTCATGGTGATCTGCGAGAACCTCCGCCACAAGCAGCGGCAGGGCTAGCAGCTCGCCAACCAAAGCGGGCCGCAGCGCCGTCCGAGATTTCGGTCTTGGACGACGCAACCCCCGGTCGGAGGCCGGGGCCCATCTGGGCAGGTGGGGACGCGGTTTCGCAAGGACCTCCGCGAACAGCTAGGAGTACCGCCCGCATGGCCCGTCTCGTCGGCGTCGACCTCCCGCGCGACAAGCGCCTGGAGATCGCGCTCACCTACATCTACGGCGTCGGTCGCACTCGCGCGGCCGAGACCGTCGCCGCCACCGGCATCAGCCCCGACCTTCGCGTCCGCGACCTGTCGGACGACGACCTGCTGAAGCTGCGCGAGTGGCTCGAGGGCAACTACAAGATCGAGGGCGACCTGCGTCGCGAGGTCGCCGCCGACATCCGCCGCAAGGTCGAGATCGGCTGCTACCAGGGCATCCGGCACCGCCGCGGGTTGCCCGTCCACGGGCAGCGCACCCACACCAACGCGCGCACCCGCAAGGGCCCGCGCAAGACCGTCGCCGGCAAGAAGAAGGTCGGCAAGAAGTAGTCCCGCGTTCGCCCCGCGCCGCGGGTCCGACCACCTCATCGCTTTCCAGGAGCCAGCAGCAGATGCCCCCGAAGTCGCGCCAACAAGGCGCCGGCGCCAAGAAGGTGCGCCGCAAGGAGAAGAAGAACGTGGCCCACGGCCACGCTCACATCAAGAGCACGTTCAACAACACGATCGTTTCGATCACCGACCCCACCGGCGCGTTGATCTCATGGGCGAGCGCCGGCCACGTCGGCTTCAAGGGGTCGCGCAAGTCGACCCCGTTCGCAGCGCAGATGGCCGCCGAGGCCGCCGCCCGCCGCGCGCAGGAGCACGGCATGCGCAAGGTCGACGTCTTCGTGAAGGGCCCGGGCTCCGGCCGCGAGACCGCGATCCGCTCGCTGCAGGCCGTCGGCCTGGAGGTCGGCTCGATCCAAGACGTCACTCCAGTTCCGCACAACGGTTGCCGTCCACCGAAGCGCCGGAGGGTTTGATCCATGGCTCGTTACACCGGCCCCGACTGCAAGCGTTGCCGTCGCGAGAAGACCAAGCTGTTCCTCAAGGGCGCCAAGTGCGACTCGCCGAAGTGCCCGATCGAGATCCGTCCGTACCCGCCGGGCGAGCACGGCCGGGGTCGCAGCAAGGACAGCGAGTACCTGCTGCAGATGCGTGAGAAGCAGAAGTGCGCGCGCATCTACGGCGTCCTCGAAAAGCAGTTCCGCGGCTACTACGAAGAGGCCAGCAACAAGACCGGTCGTACCGGCGAGAACCTGCTGCGCATCCTCGAGAGCCGGCTCGACAACGTGGTCTATCGCGCCGGCTTCGCCGCCAGCCGCGACCAGGCCCGCCAGTTTGTGCGCCACGGCCACTTCCTGGTCAACGGCAAGCGGGTCGACATCCCGAGCTACCGGGTGAGCGAGAGCGACATCGTCGAGGTAGCTCCGAAGTCGGCCGAGCTCGACCCCTTCGTGATCGCCCGTGCCGTGGCCGGCGAGAAGACCGCTCCCGCCTGGCTCGAAGTGCTGCCGTCGCGGCTGCGCGTGCTCGTGCACACGCTGCCGGTGCGTCAGGTCATCGACACCCAGGTCCAAGAGCAGCTCATCGTCGAGTTCTACTCGAAGTAAAGATCCACCCGGCGGGCGCTTTGGTCGGCGCCCGCCGGCGCACCACCCCTACTACTCGGCAAGCGTCATATAGCGGTCGCCCCGAGACCCCGGAGGAATCCCGTGCTCATCGCACAACGCCCGACCATTTCAGAAGAGACAGTCGACGACACCCGCTCCCGGTTCGCGATCGAACCGCTCGAGCCGGGCTTCGGCTACACCCTCGGCAACTCGCTTCGCCGCACGTTGCTGTCGTCGATCCCCGGTGCCGCCGTCACGTCGCTGCGCATCGAAGGCGTGCT
>JAICLV010000192.1 GCA_025925185.1 Acidothermaceae bacterium | reverse complement strand
GGTGGTGCGCTGCGGCCGGTACGCGTGGTCGCGCCGCGCGGCACGATTGTCGCGGCCGAACTGCCGGTCGCGGTCGGAGCCGGCAACGTCGAAGTGAGCCAGCGCGTCGCCGACGTCGGCCTGCGGGCACTCGCGCATTTCGCGCCTGACCGCGTGGGCGCGGCGAGCCAGGGCACGATGAACAACGTGCTGATCGGTGGTGACGGCTTCGTCTATTACGAGACGATCGGTGGCGGGCAGGGTGGCGGCCCCGGAACCCACGCGGGCATGAGCGGCGTGCACACCGCAATGACGAACACGCGCGACACACCGGTTGAGGCACTCGAGCGCGCGTATCCGATGCGTGTCCGCCGGTACACGCTGCGGCGGGGGAGTGGTGGTGCCGGTGATGCTCCGGGCGGCGACGGGATCGTCAAGGAGTACGAGTTACTAGGGCCGGCGACGGTGTCGCTCGTGACCGAGCGGCGGGTCAGCGCGCCGCCCGGGCTCGACGGCGGCGGCGACGGCAAGCGGGGCGAGAACTGGTTGCTGCCTGGCGGCGACGCGTCACGAGCCACACCGTTGCGCGACAAGGTCACTCTCCACTGCGACGCGGGTGACGTGCTGCGTATCCTGACCCCTGGCGGCGCGGGGTTCGGGACGGTGCGGCGATGAACGAGAACCACAAGTTCTGTGGCAGCGACGAGTGGCGGAGCTTGGTTCGCGAACAGATCATTCCGTGGGCGCTGGCTGACCACCGGCTCGGTGACGACGTGCTGGAGGTTGGCCCGGGATACGGCGCCACAACCGATGTGTTTTGTGAGCGGGTCGCGCAGTTAACCGCGGTCGAGATCGACCCCGAACTCGCGCGCCAGCTCACCGAACGCTTTGCCGGCACGAACGTGAATGTCGTCGAGGGTGACGCCACCGATCTTCCGTTCGAGGACGGCCGGTTCTCAGGCGCCACGTGTTTCTCCATGCTCCACCACGTTCCGAGCGCGGCGCAGCAGGACCAGCTGTTCGCGGAATTGGCGCGAGTCCTGCGTCCCGGCGCGCCGCTCGTCGCGACCGACTCGGTCGCGAGCGCCGAGTTGGCCGCGGGCCATGTCGGCGACACCTACCAACCGATCGACCCGGCGACGCTGCCGGCCCGCCTCGCCGCGGCCGGGTTCGAGTCGATCGAAATCGAGACGAACGCATTCGCCTGGGCCGCGCGGGCGTTCAGGGCTGGAGCCGCTGGCGTACGGTGACCAACGCGATGGCGACTACTTCGGTCCGGCGCTGAACCGCGCCGCGCGATTGATGTCGATCGCGCACGGCGGCCAGGTTGTGTTGTCGGCGACGACGGAGCGCCTTGCTGACAAGCACGTCTTCCAACTCCTTGTCGAGGGAATGCGCGACGACCTCCCTCCGCTGCGCTCGCTCGACGCGGCCGCGACGAATCTCCCGGTGGAGCTCACGAGCTTCGTCGGCCGCGACGACACTGTGAAGGAGATCGTCGACCTCCTTCGTGGCGAGCGACGCTTGGTCACGATCATCGGCGTCGGCGGTGTGGGCAAGACGCGCCTCGCGTTGCACGTTTCCGCGGAAACGCTCGCCGACTTCGCCGACGGTGTGTGGCTCTGCGAGCTCGCGCCGGTCGACGGCGACACCGCCGTGTTCGAAACCATCGCGACCGCGCTCGGGATCGTGCCACGGCCGGGCCTGTCGATGAGCGGCAGCATCGTCGAGTGGATGCGCGCCAAACGTCTGCTGCTGTTCCTCGACAACTGCGAGCATCTTGTCGAAGCGGTCGCGAGCTTCGCCGAGACGCTGCTCTCGGCCTGCCCCTGCGTGCGTGTCTTGGCGACGAGTCGCGAGGCGCTTGGCGTGCCGGGCGAGCAAGTCTGGCCGTTGCGTTCGCTGGCCACACCGGATTCGGGCGCTGACGCTGCTGGCGTTGCCGCATCTCCTGCTGCGTTCTGTTCGCCGAGCGAGCGCGATCCGTCGCGCCGGATTCGTAGTCGACTCCGCCACCGCCGCTCCGGGCGCGGAGATTTGCCGGCGCCTCGATGGCATCCCGCTGGCGATCGAACTCGCCGCTGCGCGTGTTGCCGTGATGCATCCGAACGACATCGCGTCGCTGCTCGACGAACGTTTCCGGCACCTCAGCGTTGGAAGGCGCAGATTCGGTCGTTGCTCGGAGTCGAGCCTTGTGAGCGAGGCGTCGTCCAGGGCGCGTCGATGGCCTTACCCGACGTCGGCCCGTTCCTGCGCGACACCATCGATGCGGTCCTCGCATCGCTCGAAGATGCCTAAGCCTCGATCCACCGATTCGGTGGCTGTAGAGGCGGTTGGTGTGGTGCTGGGTCGGTGTTGTGTGTGGGTGTCGCGTTTGGTGTTGTGTGTGGTGGTTGGGTCGTCGAGCGTTGCCGTCGGCAGGGCGCGACGCGCATAGCTCCGCCGTGGGATGGTCGACGCAGGGCCGGTTATGCAGCGATGGGGAGCTGACGTATTCGTTCGAGCGCGCTTTGGAACGTTGCCGCCCATGGCCAGCTGGATGGCAGGCGCAAGATGGTGCGTCCGGCGCGGTTCACGACGCGGCCGGCTATGGCGATGTGTCGGGTGCGGATGGTGCGTGCGACGGTGAGCTCGTCGCTGGTGCGTAGGTCGCCGAGGATCGTTGTCCAGCGGATGAGGTTGTGCGCGAGCGCGGCGCAGGTCAGCCAGGCGCCGTTCGCGGCGAAGTGTCCGGACGGCATGTGCGCGAGCCCGGAGCCTTCTTTGAGGTCGCGGATCGCGAGTTCGACCACGGCATGCTGGCGGTGGAACTCGTCAGCGTCGACAGTGCTGCGCTCACGGTCGCTGGTGATGAACGCATGGTGGCGCCAGTTCGGCCAGAGTTCGGCTTGCGGGCCGACGAGGCGGGTGCGGCGCACGATCAGCCGCACCGTTGTGCGCTTGTTGGCGCGGCCGGTCGTGTACATGGTTTCGGCGACTTCGGCGTGGCCGCCGACCGTGTAGTCGATCGGTGTCCACGCCGCTTCGTCGATCGCGGCGATCGCGCTGCGTATACCGGCGTGTTGGGCCACGGTGATCGACCAGCCGACACCGAGCCGCTCGAGCGTGTGGACGAGCTCCCAGGACCAAAAGCCGCTGTCGGCCCGCACCGTGAGTGTTCCGGTCGCGCCGGCGCGCCGGACCCGGGCGACGAGTTCCTGGGTGAAGCGGCGGTGACCGCGCTGCGACGATCCCTTACGCAACCGCCAGTGCAAGAGTTCACCGGTGTCAGCTCGCGCCGCGAGCAGCGGGTGCAGGCCGAGCCGACGCGTGTAGCCATAGGCGGCGCCTTGCTTGTGGTCGCCGTGCACCTCACAGATCGTCGAATCGAGATCGATCACCAACTCGTTGTCGTCGGGCCCCGCACCCGCCGACCATGCCCGATGCAACGTTTCCGCGGAAACCTTGTCGAGTTGGCGGAGATGGCCGAACGTGAAGGCCCGCAAGAACGTGCCCAGCGTTGAGGGCGCCATCACCCGGAACCCCAACACCCGTTGCGTTGCGCCAGCGCGCAGCATGTTGGCGTGATCGATATGCGAGCCGCCGGCCAGGATCGTCGCGATCAGGGTGCACAGCTTGCGGCCCGGCCGCGACCCGCCGACACGACCGACGAGACGAACGGTCGCGTCGACGAGCTGTTCCACGCCCAGCCGGACCATCACCGTCGCGGGCAACAGCAAACCCGCGTTCGCGACCAACGACGGGTCATCGAAGCTCACCGCGAGCCGGTCAATCCTGTGCGATACTGGCCTCACTGAAAGTGCCTCCCGGACTGGTGACGATTACGGCGTCAGACACCGCAATTGTCCTCGTTCGAGAGGCCTTTCTGTTGCATACCCGCGTTCCGGCACCGATCAGATCGGTGGATCGAGGCTTAGGACACGGACTCGGTCCGTCGGGTAGCGCGCCTTCTGGTAAGCCGCGCACCGCTGCTCAGCAGGCAGCGGGCGACGCGTCGGTGCCGCGCGTGGTCGATACGGCTGCACGAACGACGCTTCGTCATCGCCGCACCTCATGGCCCGCAAGCGCTCGTGCGGCAATGCAGCACTGGCAAGAGGATCTATCGGTAGGCGCCGAAGGTCTGCGACCAAGCGCGCGCCTGGTTCAAGCGGCGTTCGGCGGTAGCTCCTAGCCACAGCAACGCGACGCCGGCAATGGCGAGCGCGAT
>JAICLV010000232.1 GCA_025925185.1 Acidothermaceae bacterium | reverse complement strand
TCCGCCGCCCACCCCCCTCTTTGGGGAGTCGGTATGGTCTCTGGTTTCGACGACAGAATCACCTTCACCGTCGGGCAGGCGGCCGACTTGCTCAATGTTCAGCAGGCGTTCCTGCGTCGGCTTGAAGCCCACGCGCTCGTTCAGCCGGATCGATCCGATGGCAACCAGCGCCGGTACAACCGCGGTGACCTTGACCGGGTTTCCCGAATCTGCGAACTCGTTGACGACGGGCTGACCTTGAACGGGGTGCGCCGTGTTCTGGAACTCGAGGCCGAGGTGTTTATGCTCAAGGCCGAGATCAAGAAGCTCAAGCAACGCGATGCCCGTGAGTGACGCAGGAGACCATGCGTATCGACGTCCGCCGTGCGGCGTCTCGCTTCGTGACGACGACAGACTGGCTCGTGTCGCGGCACTCATTTTCATTCGGCTCGCACTATGACCAGGCGAACGTCGATTTCGGCGTGCTCGTCGCACACAACGAAGACGTCCTGCAACCCGGCGCTGGATTTTCCGACCATCCGCATCGCGGCGTCGACATCGTCACCTGGGTTATCTCCGGCGCGCTCTCGCATTCGGACGACGCCGGCGGCAGCGGCCTGGTCACACCGGGAGTCGCGCAGGTCTTGTCGGCCGGGCGCGGGGTGCGGCATAGCGAGGTCAACGCGGCCGACGGTGTCACGCGCTACGTGCAGATGTGGGTCAGCTCGGACGACGAGGAGCCGTCGGCGTACTCGATAGCCGACGCGCGCGCCGGTGTCGACGGGTTCGCGCTGATCGCTGCAGCGTCCGGCGAGGCGCCGCTCCCGCTTCGCCAACACGCCGCAAGGCTGTTCGCGGCCACGCTCCCTGCCGGGGCGGCGACGCCGCTACCTATCGGGATGTACGCGCATCTTTTCGTCGTCGCCGGCGCGGCGCTGCTCGGGGACGTGCCGCTGCTCGCCGGTGATGCCGCGCGCGTCACCCGGACGACGGGCCCGGGCGGCCTGTCGATCACAGCCACTGTCGACGTCCAGCTGCTGCTGTGGGCGATGGACGCCGAGCGCTGGCGCCCGTGAGTTTCCGCGCCGAGTGGGCAATCCTGCCTTCACTCGATGTGACCGAGGGGGTTTCGAGACGGAGGAGTTACACCAGGCCGTATTGGGCGGCGGCCTTGCCTGGGACGTCGGCCCCGACCTCGCCACGCGCCGCGAGGTCGGTCAGCGCCTGCAACACGATCGAGGGTGCGTCGATGTGGAAGAACCGCCGGGTCGCGGCTCGGGTGTCGGAGAAGCCGAAGCCGTCGGTGCCCAGCGACGAGTAGTCGCCCGGCACCCAGCGGGAGATCTGGTCGGGCACCGCGCGCATGAAGTCGCTGACCGCCACCACCGGACCCGGCCGACCTTCCAACGCGCGGGTCACGAAGGGCACGCGCTTCTCGTCGTCCGGGTGTAAGAGGTTGAACCGTTCGCAGTTGAGAGCGTCGCGGCGAAGCTCCGTCCAGCTGGTGGCCGACGAGACGTCGGCGCCGACGCCCCAGTCCTCAGCCAACAACCGTTGCGCCTCGATCGCCCACGGCACCGCGACGCCGGATGCGAGCAGCTGGGCGCGCGGCGCCTCGGTCATCGTCGAAGGCGCCAGCAGGTACATGCCCGCAAGCAGTCCCTCGACATCGAGATTCTCGGGCTGCGTCGGTTGCAGGATCGGCTCGTTGTAGACGGTGAGGTAGTAGAAAACGTCCTCGCCGTGCGGGAATTCGTCGCTGCCACCGACCATGCGGCGCAGCCCGTCGCGGATGATGTGGGTGATCTCGTAGCCGAACGCGGGGTCGTAGTAGACGACCGCCGGGTTGGTCGACGCGAGCAGCGGCGAGTGGCCGTCGTTATGCTGCAACCCCTCGCCGGTGAGGGTGGTGCGGCCGGCGGTGGCGCCGAGCAAAAACCCGCGGCACATCTGGTCGGCGGCCGCCCACAGCTGGTCGCCGGTGCGCTGGAAGCCGAACATCGAGTAGAAGATGTAGACCGGGATCATGTGCTGGGCGTGTGAGGCGTACGAGGACCCGGCCGCGATGAACGAGCCCATCGCACCCGCTTCGGTGATGCCCTCGTGCAGCAGCTGGCCGGTCTGGGACTCCTTGTACGACAGCAACAATTCGCGGTCGACGGCCTCGTAGCGCTGCCCGTGCGGGCTGTAAATCTTCGCGGTCGGGAATAGGGAATCCATGCCGAACGTGCGCGCCTCGTCGGGGATGATCGGCACGATGCGCTCGCCGACCTCCTCCTCTTTCATAAGGTCTTTGATGAGCCGGACGACGGCCATCGTCGTCGCGACTTTCTGCTTTCCCGAGCCCGCGCGCAACTCGTGGTAGACGTCGTCGCCAGGCAGCTTCAACGGCTTGGCCGTGACGAGGCGCTCAGGCAGCGAGCCGCCCAGTGTCGCGCGCCGCTCGAGCATGTACTGGATTTCCTCGGAGTCCGCGCCCGGGTGGTAGTAGGGCGGCAAATCTGCCTCGAGGTCGCGATCGCTGATCGGCAGGTGCAGCCGATCGCGGAACTCCTTGAGGTCGGTCTTGGTCAGCTTCTTCATCTGGTGCGTGGCGTTGCGGCCCTGGAACGAGTTGAGGGTCCAACCCTTGATGGTGTGCGCCAAAATCACGGTCGGCTGGCCGACGTGCGCCTGGGCGGCCGCGAATGCCGCGTAGACCTTGCGGTAATCGTGACCGCCCCGCGAAAGACGGCGCAGGTCGTCGTCCGACATGTCTTTGACCATGGCGCGCAAGCGCGGGTCGTCGCCGAAGAAGTGCTCGCGGATGTACTGCGCGGACTCGACGGAGTAGGTCT
>JAICLV010000183.1 GCA_025925185.1 Acidothermaceae bacterium | reverse complement strand
GCGTACGCCGAGCCGGCCGGCCGACGGGACAACCACGCCGGGCGCGCGTCCGCCGCGGACGAACCCGCGCACCCCGACGAGCACATCGCTGATTTCCGCGCCGTACGCCCCCACGTTTTGAATTGGGGTGGCGCCGGTGAGGCCCGGAATTCCCGACAGGCATTCGATTCCGGCCAATCCTTCGGTAATCGCAGCGGCGACCACGTCGTCCCACGGCTCACCGGCGGCGACCTTCATGACGACCCGATCCCCGTTGCGGGAAAGGGAGATTCCGGTGTGCGCGACGCGCGCGACGAGGCCCGCGAAGCCGTCGTCCGACACCAGGACGTTGCTGCCACCGCCGAGCACCAGCACGTCCTCGCCGCGCTCGTCGGCGTCGCGCACGGCGTCGACGAGCGCCTGCTCGGTGTCGCACTCGACGAAACGGGCGGCCGGGCCGCCGGTCCGCAGCGTCGTGTGGTCGGCGAGCCGGACGGCGCTGGATCGGCCGGCCGTAGGGGTTGCGCGCACGGGCAAACCCTACGGCCAGCCGCCTTTCGATCAGGCGCTCGACGGCTCCAACCGCGCCGCCGCCGGCGCAGCGTCATCCGGGACTTCGCTCACGACCGACACCGCTCGGCGCGGGATGCACAAGGCGGCCAGCCCGCCGACGGCCACGATCACCGCGCCGACCCACACCGCCGGCACGACGCCGTCGGTGAACGCCTGCGGGCTTGCGTACCCGCCGGAGTGGGCGAACACCGACGCGAGCACCGCGACGCCGAAGACGCCGCCGAGCTCGCGGATCGCGTTGTGCGCGCCAGAGGCGATGCCCTGCTCCTCGTGCCGCACCGACGACAGCACCAGGTTGGCGACGGGCGCGAAGAACAACGCCATTCCGAAGCCGCTGATCGCCAGGCCGGGAACCATCGTGAGGTAGGACACGCTCGGCGAGGCGACCGCGGCGAGCCAGCCGAGGCCGATGGCTTGCAAGAACAATCCGACGACGACGATGCGGCGGCCGCCGATGCGGTCGGACAGCAGGCCGGCGATCGGCGCCACGAAGATGGGCATCGCGGTCCACGGCAGGGTGCGAACGCCCGCGGACAACGGCGAATAACCGCGGCCAAGTTGCAGGAACTGGGCAAGCAAGAAGATCGCGCCGAACATCCCGAAGTACATGAACAGCGACGCGATGTTGCTCATCGTGAAACCGCGGTGCCGGAACAGCCGAAGCGGCAGCACCGGCTCGGCCGCGCGCAACTCCCAGCGGATGAACGCGGCAAGGAACACGCCACTCGCCACGAACAACCCAACGATGCGGCCGCTCCCCCATCCCCAGTCGTTGGCCTTGACCAAAGCGAGGACGACGGAGAACAACCCCGCGGTGGCCAGCGCCGTGCCGACGGCGTCCAGCTTCGACGACGGACCACGGCTCTCCGCGAGCAACCGACCCGCGAGCGGCAGCAAGGCGATGCCGATCGGCACGTTGAGCCAGAAGATCCACGACCAGGACGCGCCGTCGACGATGGCGCCGCCGACGACCGGCCCGACCGCGATCGCCAGCCCGGCGATGGCGCCCCACGCGCCGAGCGCGAGGCCGCGCTTGGCCGCAGGCACCGCGACGCTGAGCAAGGTGAGCGTGAGCGGCGTGATGATCGCGCCGCCGACGCCTTGCAGCGCGCGTGCGGCGACAAGCTGCTCGGCGGACGACGACATCGCCGCGAGCGCGGAGGCGGCGGTGAAGATTCCGAGGCCGATCAAGAACATCTTCTTTCGCCCGAACCGGTCGCCGAGCGTGGCGCCGGGCAGCAGCAGGACGGCGAAGGTGAGCGTGTACGCGTTCACCGTCCATTCCAAGCTGGCGAGCGATGCGTGCAGGTGGTCTTTGATGGCGGGCAGCGCCATCGTGACCACGAGGTTGTCGAGCGCGCCCATGAACAGGGCGACCGACGTGACGACGAAGGTCGCCAGTGGTTTTCCACGTCCGGTCATGTCATGACTCCAACAGGTTGTTGAGTGAGCAATCACTAACTTCGATGCGCAAGAGAAAAGGCCGTTCGATCCGGGGGGTTCACCCGGGGTTCATTCGGGGTTCATTCGGGGTTCATTCGGGGTTCACTGCGGGGAGAGGGGCTCGGGCTCTCGCAGCGCGCGCGCCCACGGCTCGTCGACCTCGCCCAGTTGCAGCGCGGTGGCGACGTTGCACAACATCCCCATGGCGAAGAACCTCGCGACGTCGGCGTCGCCCGCTCCCGAGGCCGCCTGCACCTGGTTGTAGAGCCGGCGAAAGCCGCGCCGGGCGCACTTGCGAATCTCGGGATCGTCGCACGCGGCGTACATCTGGAGTTGGGCGAGCAGGTTCGCGCGGTCGGCGATCAGCCCGTTGTAGCTGCCGCCCATCGCAGACATCGCCTCCTTGCCCGCAAGCCCGTCGGCTGCCTCAGCGAACGCGTCTGAGATGTTGTCGAAGCAGCGGTTGGCCGCGGCGATGAACAAGTCACGCTTGGTGCCGAACAGTCGGAACAGGTACGGCTGGGAGATGCCGGCCCGCTCGGCGATCGCCTCGGTCGACGTGCCGGCGAGCCCGCCATGCGCGAACTCGATGAGCGCCGCGGCAAGCACCTGCTCTCGACGATTGTCGGCGCTCATTCTGGCCGGGGTCGCTGCCATGCGCGATAAGTTAGTGGTCACTCACTTACATGTCAACTCCGATGCCCGCCGCGACGGCGGCTGGAATAGTGAGCGGGTGCGAATCGGGTTGTTGGGGCCGCTTGAGGTGACCGTTGACGGCGCCGCCCTCGAGGTTTCCGGCGTCCGGCTGCGCGGGCTGTTGACCAGGCTGGCGATCGACGCGCCGCGCGTCGTCCCGTCGTCCGCGCTGATCGACGCGTTGTGGCCCGACGCGCCACCCGCCGACGAGGCCAACGCCTTGCAGTCGCTGGTGTCACGGCTGCGGCGCGCGCTGGGCGATCCGTCGCTCGTGGCGCAAACCGGGGCGGGCTACCAACTTCGCGTCGAGCGCGACGACGTCGACGTCCACCGGTTCACCGCGCTCGCGCGCGCGGGCCGGGACCAACTTCGCGGCGGCGATCCGCAGGCCGCGGCGGCGACACTGCGCGCGGCGCTCGCGCTGTGGCGGTCGCCGGTGGCGCAAACGTGGGGGGACGGCCCGGAGGCCGCAGCGCACCGGTTGCGACTCGAGGACCAGCGCCTCGACACGGTCGCCGACCGAATCGAATGCGACATCGCGCTCGGTCGCTCCGCGGACGTGGTCGGCGAGCTTGAGGAACTGGTCGCCCAGGCGCCGCTGCGCGAACGCAACACCGCCCTGCTGATGCGCGCGCTCGCCGGCGCCGGCCGGCAGTCCGAGGCGCTCGACCGTTTTGAGCAGCTGCGGCGCCGACTCGCCGACGATCTCGGCGTCGACCCCACGCAGGAGCTTCGGGACGCCCACGTCGCCGTGCTCCGCGGCGCCGGCGCGCCCGCCGCGACCGCCGCGAACGCCGCGAACGCCGCGAACGCCGCGAACGCCGCGAACGAGAGCGTGACGGCCCGGCGACGCGGCAATCTCAAAGCGGCGCTCACCAGTTTCGTCGGCCGCGACGAGGAGGTGGCTCGCATCGGAAAGTTGCTCGACGAATACCGGCTGGTCACCTTGGTCGGGCCGGGCGGCGCCGGCAAGACGCGGCTGGCCAGCGTCGCGGGAGCCGCCGTCGTCGACACCATCCCTGACGGCGTGTGGATGGCCGAACTCGCGCCGGTGAGCGACCCGGCCGACGTTCCCTCCGCCGTCATGGACGCGCTCGACCTGCGAGACCCGACTCTGCTCGACCGCACGAGCGCGCCAACGCCGACCGCGCGCGACGCGGTGACCCGGCTGATCGACGCGTTGAGCGAGCGTGCCGCGTTGCTCGTGCTCGACAACTGCGAGCATCTCATCGACGCGGCTGCCCGACTCGCCGACGAGTTGCTGGCGCGCTGCCCGGAGTTGCGCATCTTGGCGACCAGCCGCGAACCACTGGGCATCGTCGGCGAGTCGCTCGTCGTCGTGCCGCCGCTCGCGTTGCCGAAGTCGGACGCCGACGCGCGCGCGGCGCTTGACCACCCGTCGGTTCGGCTGTTCGCGGATCGAGCCGCCGCCGTCGAACCCGCGTTCGCGGTGGACGACGCGACGGTTCGCGACGTCGTCGAGATCGTGCGCCGACTCGACGGCCGGCCGCTCGCGATCGAACTCGCCGCCGCGCGGCTGCGCTCACTGCCGGTCGGCGTGGTCGCCGCGCGGCTGTCCGACCGGTTCACGTTGCTCAGGGGCGGGTGTCGCACCGCTATGCCGCGGAATCGAACGTTGCGCGCGGTCTTCGAGTGGAGCTGGGACCTGCTCGACGACGCCGAGCGACTGC
>JAICLV010000104.1 GCA_025925185.1 Acidothermaceae bacterium | reverse complement strand
GCCGGCAAATGATCACGCTCCGGGGGCCGAGACCCCCCGCGCTGGGCGCACACCCCACGCTCAGGGAGTCTCGGCCCCCTGAGCGTGATCAACTTCGCGGCCGCGGGAGGGTCAGGTCAGCGCGACGGCGCCGCCGCTGACCCGCAGCCGCCGGTCGGTCGCCTCGATGTCGACAGTCAGCACGCTTGGCCGGCCAAGGTCGTCGCCCTGCCGGATCGTGACCCGCGCCGGCGGCCGCACCAGACCCAGCTCGCGCAGGTAATGACCCAGCGCGGCGGCCGCGGCGCCGGTCGCCGGGTCTTCGACCACTCCCCCGACCGGAAACGGGTCGCGGGCGTGAAACAGCAGCGGCGACTCCCGCCAGATCAGCTGCACGGTTGTCCAGCCGCGTTGCAGCATCAATTTCTTGAGCCGGTCGAAGTCGTAGTCGAGCTCGGCGAGGCGGGCCCGGCTGGCGAGCGCGATGACCGGGTGCCACGCGCCCGCGTAGGCGACGCGCGGTGGAATCGCAGGGTCGAGTTCCGGGTGCCGGTAGCCCAATGCGGCCAGCGTCGCGTCGAGATCGGCGTCGTCGAGGTCGGCTAGCGCGGGCTCGACACTGGTCAGCGTGGTGATTGGCTGGCCCCCGGCCTCAGCTCGCACGTCGACCGCGACCTCGCCAGCCTTGGTGCGAAAGAGAAAACTTCCTTCGCCACGGCGTTCGGCGAGCGCGACGCCGGAGGCGATCGTCGCGTGCCCGCAAAACGGCACCTCGGACGACGGTGCGAAGTAGCGGACGTCGAACGTCTCTGGCGCACCCTCGACGAGAAAAGCGGTCTCAGAAAATCCCACGTCTGCCGCGATGCGCTGCATCGCGTCGGCGTCGAGGGCTCTGGCGTCGAGGACGACGCCGGCCGGATTTCCACCGCGGGGGTCGTCGGTGAACGCCGCGTAGCGCAAGACTTCCGTCACAGCTCGATCTCCATCACGTAGTGCGGCCCGATCGGTGGGATCTCGAATTCCTCGCTCGTCTTGACGAAGCCGAGGTGCTCGTAGAACCACACCGCGCCTGATCGGGCGTTGCACCACACCAACCCCGCGCCTCGATCACGGGCGAGTCGCATACCGAACCGCAGGGCGCTTGCCCCATAGCCCTTTCCGCGCACCTCGGGGGCGGTGGCCATCGCCCGCAACCGCCATCCCGCGCGGCCGTCGGGAGTCGGCTCGGGGTAAAGGGTCGCGCAAGCGACGACCGTGCCGGTGCTGTCACGCGCACCGACGTGCAGCGAGTCTGGTAGATAGTCGTACTCGTGATCGACACTGCTTGCGGGCTGACCTGGCCGAAGCACCCGCAATCGCAGCGGGTGCAGGAGCCTCGGTTCGACGACGCCGATCCGCACGTCGTCGGGATTAGCTGGCAACGTCGGCCAACGGTGTCGAGGGGCCGCCTTCGAGACTGTTGTCGCACTGTTGACAATCGCTCATTCTCGCTACCTCCTGCGATGCCGCTGCTGATGCCGCCCTTGGCGCCACGCCAGTGCCGACGTGTCGGTTAACGAGGCCACTTGGTCAATCACGACGCGCAGCCTCGCCGCGTCGCCGTCCGCGTCGTACCAGGGTGCGGCGAACGCCGGCTCAAGCGCGTCGCCACCTTTCTCGGCGAGGCTGTCGACAAGCTCGACCAGCACCTCGCGTTGCCGGACGCGGATCGCGGTGATGCCCTCGCGGTTCATCACGTAATGCGCGGTGACCGCCTTCAGCAACGCGCACTCCACCCTGGTGGCTCGCGGCACCACGAGGTCGGCGCCATACCGAGTCAACGACGAGCGGCCGTACGCCTCGCGGGTTGCCGCCTCGGCCGCTTGACAGAAGCGACCGATCAGTTGGCTGGTCAAGTTCTTCAGCGCGGCAAGGGAGGCAATCGTGCCGTCATATTGCGTTGGCCAGCAAGGTAAACGTGTGAGCTCGTCGACAGCCCGGTCGAACTCGGGCGCTCCGGCGTCGGGCAGGTACAGTCCGATCGCGGTGTCAACGACGTCGGCCCAAGCCGACGCGTGCGCGAGTTCTTCGAGTTTGATGTGACCCGCCTCGACGCCGTCCTCCAGGTCGTGCACGGAGTACGCGACGTCGTCCGCCCAGTCCATCACCTGCGCCTCGATGCAACGTCGCGCGTCGGGTGCCTCGGCGCGCATCCAGGCGAAGACATCGACGTCGTCGTCGTACACACCGAACTTCACCCCGCCCTCGCGCTTCGGCCACGGATATTTCGTCGCCGCGTCGAGGCTGGCGCGGGTCAGATTGAGGCCGGCGCTTCGGCCGTCGTTCGAGATCGTCTTGGCCTCGAGCCGAGTGAGCAGCCGAAACGACTGGGCGTTTCCCTCGAACCCGCCGATCGCGGCGGCGGCGTCATTGAGCGCCGACTCGCCGTTGTGACCGAACGGTGGGTGACCGAGGTCGTGGGCGAGGCAAGCGGTCTCGACCAGGTTGGGGTCGCAGCCGAGCGCGGCGCCAAGTTCGCGGCCGACCTGCGCGCACTCCAACGAGTGCGTCAGCCGGGTTCGCGGGAAGTCGCTGTCGACGTCACCGGGGCCGACGACCTGCGTCTTCGCGCCGAGCCGTCGAAGGGCAGAGCTGTGGACGACGCGAGCGCGGTCGCGCTCGAAAGCGGTGCGGCCTGGGCGCTTCGGCGGCTCGCTGACCCACCGCTCGCGCGCGGCGTCGTCGTACCGGGCAACGGTGTCGTCCACGCGCCCGACGCTACCTGGGAGCGACGACCCTCACCACACGACGACTTGGTCGCCCACCTTCAGCGCCGCGAAAAAGGCTTGGGCGTCGGAGTGGATGAGATGCACGCAACCGTGTGACGGCTCGTCGAGCGAGCCCTCGTGGAACGCGATGCCCCCGCTCGCGAAAAAGACCGAGTACGGCATCGGAATGTCATAGATCGTGCTCCGGGTGTACTCGGCCTTCCACGCGACGTGGAAGCTGCCCGTCGGCGTCGGGTGCCCCTCCATGCCGGTGCTGATCTGGACCGGTCCGCGGGTGACCCGACCATTCGTCTGCAGCCAGGCCTTGGCGGCCGCGATGTCGACGCAGGCGGACGCCGTGGGCGGGCACGGTTTGGTGTCGGTGTCGTACGTCGGCGTGGGAGCGAGCGTTGGGCTGGACGTGTCGGTTGACCCCGGGCTGACGCGCTCCGCCGACGATGCGCTCGGCGCCGCTGGCGCGGTCGCCGCCACGGGTAGCGTCTCGGCTCCGGTCGAGTCACCGGCGTTCGCCACGATCACCGCGGTGGTGGCCATGGCGGCGGTGACCATCACGATCGCCGCGACCGCGAGTCTCGCCTTCCCACGCCGCAACCGCGTCTCCTCACGCTAACCGGGATCTTCATCCTGTAGCACGAGCTGACCGCCGGATTGGTTGCCTCCCTGGGGGGTCGCGGGTCGATCAGACGCGTCGATCAACCGCGAATGAAGTCCGCGGCGCGCTCGGCGATCATGACGGTCGGCGCGTTCGTGTGCCCGGTGATAAGGCTCGGCATGACCGAGGCGTCTACCACCCGCAGTCCCTCGACGCCGCGGACCCGCAGCTGCGGGTCGACTACCGATTCGGCGTCGCTGCCCATCGCGCAGGTGCCGACAGCGTGGTGCCCGTGCCGCGCGCTCTTGGTGAGGTAGGCCTCCAGGTCCTGCTCCGTGCGTACTTGCGGTCCGGGCGTGAGTTCACCGCGCACGTAGGGGCGAAACGCGTCCTGGGCGAACACTTCGCGAAGCACCTGGCAGCCTGCGACCAGCGTCTTGACGTCTGCTGGCTCCCCCAGCAGGGAATGCCGGATCATCGGGGGATCCGACGGGTTGTTCGACCGCAGGCTGACCGTCCCACGTGCGGCCGGATGGCACAGCCACGCGCTCGACTGGACGGCCGCCTCCTTCATGGGCTTGATGTCGGAGAACCCCACAGGCGCCGCTGACCGCCGCTTCTTCGCGGGCACTTTCGTCACCGCGACCGGACGGAAGTTGATCTCGATGTCGGGCCGGGCGTGCTCGTCGTCCAGTTTCATGAAGCTGACCGCGGACGAGCCGGCCGCGGTCACGCCGCCCCCGCCATGCAGCACGAACTCGAGCCCGTGCTTGATGAACCCCTTGAGGTTGAGCTCGGTGTTGAGCGTCGGCACATTCACGCGATAGACGAACCCGGCGACGACGTGGTCTTGCAGGTTGCGCCCCACCCCGGGCAGGTCGCAGACGACGTCGACGCCGTGCGATCGCAGTTCGTCGGCGGGGCCGACACCCGAGAGCAGAAGGAGCCGGGGAGAGGCAAGGCTGCCGCCCGAGACGATCACCTCGCGCTCGGCACGGCAGGTCATCGACTCGTTGCCCACGACGTACTCCGCCCCAACGGCACGCCCGTTTTCGATCACCCCGCGGCTCACCAACGCGTTGGTGACGACCGTGAGATTTCGCCGTCTGCGCGCGGGCGACAGGTACGCCGACGCCGTGCTGTCGCGCAGTCCGCGCCGCTGTGAGACCTGTTGGTGGCTGACGCCTTCTTGCTGCGCGCCGTTCAGGTCGCGGACGTACGGCATGCCACGCTGCTGCGCGGCCTGGATGAACGTCTCTGTCAGCGGATGCCTGATCCCGGTGAACATGACGTGCTGCGGGCCAACGCCGCCGCGGAGGTCGTCGGCGCCGCCGGCGAAGGTCTCGCAGCGCCGGTAGTACGGCAGGACATGTTGGTAGTCCCAGCCGTCGCAGCCGCTCGCCGCCCAAAGGTCGAAGTCCGCGCGGTGGCCGCGGGTCCACGTCGTGGCGTTGATCGAGCTCGAACCGCCCAACACTCGACCGGCAGGCCAGTGCTCGACCCTGCCGTTCACCGACGGGTCGGGCTCTGGCTCGTACCACCAGTTGTACTTGGGCTTCAGCTTGTAGAAGCCGGCCGGGAAGTGAATGAACGGGCTGAGGTCACGCCCGCCAGCTTCAAGCACAAGCACCCGGACATCAGGGTCCTCGCTCAGCCGATTCGCGAGCACGCAGCCAGCGGTGCCACCACCGATGATGACGTAGTCCCAGCTTGATTCGGGCACCGTTGCAACTCCGATCGGCGATAGGGTACTGACGAATATGGACGACGGTAGACCGTATCCGGGATCCCAAGTCGAGTAAAGCAGGCCAACTGCGGAGGCGCCAGATGGGTCAGCACGGCCGTCGATGACCACCGACGTCTCCGCCCCTCGCCCCGAGGGAACCGCAGCCACGGCCGAAGCCGATGACTCGCGCTACGCGTGGCGGGTTTTCTCCGTGACAACGCTCGGTGTCATCTTGACGGCGGTCAACAACAGCACGCTGGACGTCGCGCTTCCCGCGGTCTCGCGGCATTTCGACGCCACACCGAGCCAAGCCAGCTGGATCTTGCTGTCGTACATGCTGGTCACGACTGTGCTGATCTTGGCCTTCGGCCGGCTCGCCGACCTGATGGGTCGCCGCCGGCTTTACATCGCGGGCCTCGCCGTCTTCACCGTCGCGAGCTTCGGTTGCGGATTCGCCCCGAACGCCGGTGTGCTTATCGCGTTGCGCGCCTTGCAGGCGGTCGGCGCGGCGTCCGTCGTCACGAACACGACCGCGATGCTCGTCGACGCGTTCCCGCCGCGGCTGCTCGGGTTGGGCCTCGGCATGAACGTCACCGCCATCTCGGCTTCGCAGGTGGCGGGCCCGCTCGTCGGCGGCGCTATGGTCACCTGGTTCGGCTGGCGCGCGGTGTTTTTGTTCAATGTGCCCACCGGCCTGATCGGCGTGGTTTGGGGTCTGATCGTGCTGCGGCGGATTCCGCCGCCCGTCGATCGCGAACGCTTCGACGTGCTGAGCAGCGTGGTCTCGCTGCTCGCATTGGGCGGTGTCGTGCTCGCGTTGTCGGAAGGCGGCGCGCGTCAATGGACCAACCCGCTGGTGCTCGTCGCCGGCGCGGTCGCGCTGGTCACGCTGCCGCTGTTCGTCTGGATGCAGCGGGTCCGCCGCGATCCCCTCATCGACCTGTCGCTGTTGCTGACGCGGGTGCGGGCGGCGTCCTACTTCTGCTCACTCGCGGCCAATGCCGCTCGGTTCGCGGTCGTGCTCGTGGTGTCGCTGTTCTTGCAGGCGGTCGACGGGCTGAACGCGTTTGAAGCCGGGCTGCGGGTGATGCCGACGGCCCTCGGCATGATGCTCGCGTCGCCGCTCGCCGGGCGCCTGATCGGGCGCTTCGGGTCACGGATGCTTGCCCAGCTCGGCCTTTCGCTGTGCGCCCTCGCCGTCCTGCTACTCGCGTTGACGCTGGCGCCGTCGGCCCCAGCCTTGGTCGTGGGCGGTGAGCTCTTGCTGTTGGGCATCGGCAGCGGATTGTTCTTGCCCGCGAACACCAGCTCGATCATGTGGGGCGTGCCGGTCCATCGCCGCGGCGTCGCCAACGGCATCAGGTCGATGCTGCAAAACACCGGAACCGTGGTCGGCACCGCGATGTCGCTCGCGTTGGCCACCACACTGCTCGGTCCCGACGAGAAGCGAGCCGCGTACGCCGGAACGCTCGGACGGCTGGGCGGCGGCGAACTTTGGAATTTTGTAGACGGCTGTCGGATGGCCCTGTACGCGCTGTTCGCGGTCTGCCTTGTCGCGCTGGTGTTCGCCAGGTCGAGACAGCCGAGCGGCACCTTCCCGAGCGAGGCGTAGACCCCCTGAGCGTGATCAACGCGCACGGGCCTGGCGGGGCCGGTCAGCGGGTGTCGGAGCCGTCCGTCTCGATCGCGGCGCGGCCGGCCTCGAGGCGGGCCACCGGGATGCGGAACGGCGAGCACGACACGTAGTCGAGCCCGACCTCATGGCAGAAGTGCACGGAGTCGGGGTCGCCACCGTGCTCACCGCAGATGCCGATCTTCAGGTCGGGCCGCGTCTCGCGGCCTTCCTTGACCGCGATGCGCACGAGCCGGCCGACACCGTCACGGTCGAGCGTCTCGAACGGCGACACACCGAAGATGCCCAGATCCATGTAGCGGCTGAAGAACGAGCCCTCGACGTCGTCGCGGGAGAAGCCCCAGCCCATCTGGGTGAGGTCGTTGGTGCCGAAGCTGAAGAACTCGGCCTGCTCGGCGATCTGGCCGGCGGTCAGCGCCGCCCGTGGCACCTCGATCATGGTGCCGATCGGCGTGTGGACGTCGACGCCGGCCGCGCCGTAGACCTCCTTGAGGATGCCCTCGGCCTCCTCCTTGACGACCTCGAGCTCCTGGATCGCGCCGACCAGCGGAACCATGATCTCGGGCATCGGGTTCTTGCCCTGCTTCTTCAACTCGGCCGCCGCCTCGGCGATCGCGCGCACCTGCAGCGCGAACAGGCCGGGGATGACCAAGCCGAGCCGGACGCCCCGCAGGCCGAGCATCGGGTTCTGCTCGTGCAGCCGACGCACCGCCTCGAGCAGCACACGGTCCTGGTCGTCGACCTTCTCACCCTTGGCCTCGGCGACCGCGATCTTCACCGAGAGCTCGGTCATGTCGGGCAGGAACTCGTGCAGCGGCGGGTCGATGAGCCGAACCGTGACCGGCAGGCCGTCCATCGCGCCGAAGATGCCGATGAAGTCGCCGCGCTGCAGTGGCAGCAATTCGGCCAGTGCGGCCTGCTGCTCTTCTTCGCCCTTGGCCAGGATGAGCCGCTCGACGTTCTTGCGGCGCTCGCCCAAGAACATGTGCTCGGTGCGGCACAGGCCGATGCCCTCACCGCCGAAGCGGCGGGCGCGCTCGGCGTCCTCGGGAGTGTCGGCGTTGGCCTCGACGCCCAGCCGGCGCTTGCTGTCGGCGTGCGTGATGATGCGGTGCACGGCCGCGACCAGCGGATCGGCGTCCGGCTTGATTTTGCCTTCGAAGTACTCGACGACCGGGCTCGGCACGACGGGAACCTCGCCGAGGTAGACGACACCGCTCGTGCCGTCGATGGAGATGATGTCGCCCTCGTTGACGACCTCGCCGTTGGGGCCGGTGAACTTGCGGTTCTTGAGGTCGACGTCGAGTTGGTCGGCGCCCGACACGCAGGTC
This sequence comes from Acidothermaceae bacterium, assembly GCA_025925185.1. The sequence goes on along the minus strand of JAICLV010000104.1, from coordinate 538 downwards.
TTGCCCATGCCGCGCGCGACGACCGCCGCGTGACTCGTCTTGCCGCCGCGAGCGGTCAGAATCCCTTGCGCGGCAATCATTCCGGGCAGGTCGTCGGGGTTGGTCTCGCGACGCACCAAGATGACGTGCTCGCCGCGCGCCGCGTATTCGGCGGCGACTTCGGAGTCGAAGACGGCCTTGCCGACGGCTGCGCCCGGGGATGCGTTGACCGCCTTGGTGATTTTCTTGCCGGCGGCCTTCTCGTCGAAGCGCGGGAACATGAGCTGCGCGAGCTGCGCGCCGGTGACGCGGTGCAGCGCTTCGTCCATGTCGATGAGGCCTTCATCGACGAGTTGGGTGGCGATGCGGAACGCGGCGCCAGCGGTGCGCTTGCCGACACGGGTCTGCAGCATCCAAAGCTTGTTGCGCTCGACGGTGAACTCGATGTCGCACAGGTCTTTGTAGTGCTTCTCGAGCTTGCTCATGATGGCGATGAGCTCGTCGTAGGCCGGCTTGTCGATGTTCTCGAGCTCGTTCAGGTGAACGGTGTTGCGGATGC
>JAICLV010000199.1 GCA_025925185.1 Acidothermaceae bacterium | reverse complement strand
GTCTTGAACGAGCCGAGCGTCGTCGCGATCAACACCAACACCGGCGGCATCCTCGCGGTCGGCATCGAGGCCAAGCGGATGATCGGCCGCACACCCGGCAACATCGTGGCGATCCGCCCGCTGAAGGACGGCGTCATCGCCGACTTCGACACCACCGAGCGCATGCTGCGCTACTTCATCCCGAAGGTGCACCGCCGCCGCGACCTGGCCCGCGGCCCCCGCGTCGTCGTGTGCGTGCCGAGCGGCATCACCGGCGTCGAGCAACGCGCGGTGAAGGACGCCGGCTACGCGGCCGGCGCCCGGCGCGTCTACATCATCGAGGAGCCGATGGCGGCCGCGATCGGCGCCGGGCTTCCGGTGCACGAGCCCACCGGCAACATGGTGGTCGACATCGGCGGCGGCACCACCGAGGTCGCTGTCATCTCGCTCGGCGGCATCGTCACCAGCCAGTCGATCCGCATCGGCGGCGACGAGCTCGACACGTCGATCATCAACTACGTGAAGAAGGAATACTCGTTGATGCTCGGCGAGCGCACCGCCGAGGAGATCAAGATGGCGATCGGCTCGGCGTTCCCGGCGCCTGACGAGCCGCACGCCGAGATCCGCGGCCGCGACCTCGTGAGCGGCCTGCCCAAGACGATCGTCGTGAGCGCCGCCGAGATCCGCAAGGCGATCGACGAGCCGGTCAACGCGATCGTCGACGCGGTGAAGACCACCCTCGACAAGTGCCCGCCCGAGCTGGCCGGCGACATCATGGACCGCGGCATCGTGCTGACCGGCGGCGGCGCGCTGCTGACCGGCCTCGACGAGCGGCTTCGCCACGAGACCGGCATGCCGATCCACATCACCGAGCGCCCGCTCGACTCCGTGGCGATGGGCTCGGGCAAGTGCATCGAGGAGTTCGAGGCGCTGCAGCAGGTGCTGATCTCCGAGCCGCGCGGCCACTGACCCGACCGCCATTGCGTGAGAGCGGCATGACCCGACCGTCGCGACCCCTGCCACGCTTGCGCTCGTGAGAGACAGCCGCCGCACCCGTCTCATCCTCGCGCTGCTGCTCCTCACCGCGTTCACCTTGATCACGCTCGACTACCGGGCGAACGGCGGCGGCCTCTTCGGCTCCGTGCGCAGCACGGCGTCGTCCTGGTTCGGGCCGGTCGAGCGGTTGGCGGCGAACATCGCCCGCCCGGTTCGCAACGCCGCCGACGCCGTCGGCTCGATCGGCAGCAACCACAAAAGGCTGCAGGACGCCGAGAAGACGATCTCGCGGCTGCAGCAGGAGTTACGCGCCCGACCCTTCGACCAGCACCGGGTCGACGAGTTGAACTCGCTGTTGCGGGTCTCCTCGGTCGGCCAGTACAAGTTGGTGCCCGCACAGGTCGTCGCGGTCGGCGCGGGCAGCGGCTTCGAGTGGACCGCCACCATCGACGCCGGCTCCATGGACGGCATCAAGCCCGACATGACCGTCCTGAACGGTGACGGCCTGGTCGGCCGGGTCACCATTGTCGGCCGTTCGACCGCGACCGTGCTGCTCGCCATCGACCCTGAGTTCAACGTCGGCGTGCGCTTGCCGGACGGCGAGACTGGCGTGGTCACCGGCCGGCAGAAGAGCGACATGGGCTTCTACCTCATCGACCCGGCGGCCCGGGTGAAGCCAGACGACGGGCTCGTCACCCAGGGGTCGAAGGACCAAACGCCCTTCGTCTGGGGCGTGCCGGTGGGCCAGGTCGTCACGGCGACGTCCCCGCTGTCGGGGCAGGCGCAGACCGGCACGGTCAAGCCGTACGTGAACTTCTCCGCGCTCGACCTGGTCGGCGTCGTGGTGGCGCCCCCGCGCACCGACCCGCGGCAGGCGCTGCTGGCGTCGCCGCGCCCAACGGTGACCGTCACCGCCACTGTGACGGCGATCCCGCCGCCACCCTCGTCGTCCGAGGCCTCAAGCTCAAACGGGACGACGCGATCGTCGTCCACGAAGAGCACGTCGAAGAACTCGACGTCGAAGAGCACCTCCCCGACGAAGAGCACGCCGCCGCCGGCGAAGCCCAATCCGCCGCCGGCCACCGGAACTCCCTGATGGACGGTCACCGTGACGCCCGCGGTCAGTAGGGCGGCGCAACTCGCGCTGGTCGTCGTCTTGGTGTTGCTCGGCGTGCTCGTCGACTCGGTCGTGCTCGCGCCGCTCAACCTGCCAGGGGCGCCCCCCAACGTCGTGCTGTTGATCGTCGCCGCGCTCGCGCTGGCGTTCGGAACGGTGGGCGGCGCGTTCACCGGCTTCTTCGCCGGATTGGCGGTCGACGTGCTACCTCCGGCCGACCACCTCGTCGGCCGCTACGCGTTGGTGCTGTGCCTGGTCGGCTACCTCGTCGGGTTGCTGCGCGACGAGGCGCGCGACTCCGTGTTGCTCGCGTTGGTGACGGTCGCCGTCGCGGCGGCTGTCGCGACCGTGTTGTACAGCGTGTTGGGCGGCGTGCTCGGCGACAACCGCGTCGGAGCAGCGACGTTGGCGCGCAGCCTGCCGTACTCGATCGTGTACGACGTGCTGCTGGCGCCCTTCGTGGTGCCGTGGGTAATGGCGCTCGCGCGGCGCGCGCAGCCGCAGGTGACGCACAAGTGAACGCCGAGGCGCGGCGTGGCAGGCTGGGGCGAACTGGTTCTACAGCGAATTCGACGGTGAGGAGGGCGGCGTCGTGAGTGACCGGTCGCGGCTGCGTCTGCTCATCGTGAGCGTGCTCGTGTTGTCGCTGCCGCTGACCCTCGCCGGCCGGCTGTGGTACATGCAGGCGCTCGCCGGCGACCAGTACGCCGCAGCGCTCGACAAAACCGCCACTCGCGAGGTGCCGATCATCGCGCCCCGCGGCATGATCGTCGACGACCAGGGACGCCCGCTGGCGCGCAACGACAGCGCGCTCGTCGTCTCGGCGGTCAGCACCGAGTTGCCCAAGGCGAACATCGGCACCGACAAACTCCCGAAGCTGAACCCGAAGCGTGTCGACGAGATGCAGCGGCTCTCGCAGATCCTCGGCGTGCCCGCCGCCGAACTCGACGCCAAGGCGACGCTGTGCGACTACGTCACGTACGGCCAGGACGCGCCGAAGAAGAACCCCGGTTGCTGGACCGGCTCGCCGCTGCAGCCGATACCGCTGTACAGCATCGACAACTCGACGCCGGGCGGCGTGCAAAAAGCGAGCGCGATCGCGCTGCAAGTGCTCGAGCAGCAGGAACTCTTCCCTGGTATCACGGCGCAGATCCGCGACGTCCGGTCGTACCCGGCGCCGCAAAACGCGTCGGCCGCGCAAATCATCGGCCACGTCGGCAAAATCACCGGTGGCGACATCGACAAGGCCAAGGACGACGCCGACAAGTCGCGGCTCACCTCCGCCGCGGGCGCCGGCGGCGTCATCGGCCAAGAGGGCCTGGAAGCTGAGTACAACCAATACCTGGAAGGAAAACTCGGCACCCGCACGGTGTCGGTCGACCCCGCCGGCAACCCGCTGTCGACCGTCTCGCAGGTCGACCCGACCCCTGGCGACGCGGTCGTCACGAGCATCGACGCGCGGGTGCAGGCGATCGCCGAGCAGGCGCTGGCCGACGCGGTCAACCGCGCGCGCACCAAGCCGCAGCGGCTGTTCGGCAAGAACATGACGGTGCCTGCCGACGCGGGCGCGGCGGTGGTTTTCGACGTCCGCACCGGGCACGTCATCGCGGCGGCGAACTACCCGTCGTACGACCCTAGGGTGTGGGACGGCGGCTCCATCGACCCGAAGGTGTACCAGCAGCTCACGTCAAACCCCGGGAAACCGCTGTTCTCCCAGGCGATTCAGGGCCAGTACGCGCCGGGCTCGACGTTCAAGGTGATCAGCACGGCGGGCGCGGTCAGTACGCCGCTGTACTCGCTGTCGGGCAAGTACGACTGCCCGACGCACTACTCGGTCGGCGGCCAGACGTTCACCAACTTCGAGGGCGAGACCGGCGCCGGC
>JAICLV010000176.1 GCA_025925185.1 Acidothermaceae bacterium | reverse complement strand
CCGGCAGCATCAACCTGACCGACCTGGACAGCCGGCGGATGCCCACCAAGAACGGCTGGATCCACGGCTACAACGCGCAACTGGCCGTCACCGACGACCAGCTCATCCTCGCGGCCAACTTGATTCAGCAGCCCGGCGACGTGGAGGCGTTCGTCCCGATGACGCGCGCCGCCGAGACCGCCGCCGAGCTGCTCGCCCAGGCGAGCGGCGCCCCGCTGGCGATCGGCGTGTTGCTCGCCGACGCCGGCTACTTCTCGGTCGCCAACCTGACCGCCGCCGGGCCGCCCCGGCTGATCGCGCTCGGCAAGCACCGCGAGCAGCAGCGAGCCGCCCGCGACAACCCCGCCGCCGGGCCTCCGCCGCCAGGCTCCAGCCCGGCGCAGGCGATGGACCACCTGCTGCGCACACCCGAGGGGAGCGCCACCTACAAACGCAGGGCCGCCACCGTCGAACCCGTCAACGGCCACCTCAAAGACCGCCTCGGGTTGCGCCGATTCTCCCTGCGAGGCAAGGAAAAAGCGCAAACCGAACTCACCCTCGCCGCGGCCGTCGCGAACCTGCTCAAGCTGCACCGCCACGGTTGGGCGCCCGCGTGAGCCCAACACGCCATCCGGGTCACACCTCACCAGGACCCCACGGCGATTTTGCGACAGGCTCTAGGGCCAAAATAGTTTTCATGATCACGGGGCGTTCGACTAGTTCTGATTGAGCGCGACCGAGACCTGCTTGTCGATCGTCGGGCTAAGGCTGGCCGGGCCGCCGAAAAGGTACGCCTGGTGCAGCGTCGCGCTGTGCTCGCCGATGTAGAGGCCGTCCGCTGACTGGAGCGTGACCGGCCCGGTCATCAGCACCGGACCTCCCTCGAGTCCCATGAAGGCACCGCCGGCCAACGCGTCGGGGAAGTTCCAACCGGTGGCCACTCCGACGATCGTCGGGTTCGGGAAGAACTGGGCCGCCACCAACGCGGCCGTCGCGAACCGGTCGCCACCGACGATCGGCTGCGCGGCGGGGTCGGCCTTGTGCGCCGCCTGACCCACCGCGAACACCGTCGGGTCGCTGAGGCCGCTCAGATACGCCGAGACGGACGGCGGCAGCGTCGTCCCCGCGGTGAGCAGCACCGTGCCGTTGACCGACGCCGCTGCCGGGCCGGCCGACAACGCGTCGGCGAAGTTGTCGCCGCGCGCGAGGAACACTGTCGACGGCGAGCCCTCGCATCGCGCGACCGCGACCGACGTCGCGAACCGGTCGGCGCCATCAACCCGGACGACGTCGAAGCCTGCCTGGTTGAGCTGCGTGTCGATCTGCTGCGCGATCGCCGCGTCGCCGCCGATGACGTACACGGCGTTCGCGGGCGGCGTCGTCGCGCAACCGTCGGTCGTCGTCCCTGCGGTGCCGGACGACGGGACAGGCAGCACGCGCTCGATTTCGGTCAATGTCGCGGGCGAGAGTTCGCCTGGTGTGGTGAGCAGTAGCGGCGCGGTGAGGTGCTTGCCGAGAGGCGCGGCGCTCATCGCGTCGGGGAATCTGTACGCGGCCGTCAAGATGACGTTGTGGGCGCTGTGGTCGGTCGGGAACGCCTGCTTCGAGATGGCCACCGCGGTGGCGACCCGGTCGCCGCCCGCGAGCCGCGTGACGGGCTTTTGCGGGGTGTCGGCGAGCGCGGTGCCGGCGAGCGCGGTGCCGGCGAGGACGGCGGTGGCCGCCACGCCGGCGACGCCGCCTGCAAGGAGGTGCCGTGGGCGGAGAGTCAACATCGAACCTGCTCCTTTCGAGCTTCGGGTGATGTCGCTATTGACGGCGGCCGGGATCAATCGTCGGTGAGCGCTTTGTAAGCGTCAGGTCAAGGCGTGCGGTCGAGCACGCTGGCCTAGAAGACGAACGGCACCAGCATCTTTGTCGAGTGCTTGTAGGCCGGGTAAGCGTCGGGGAAGCGCTCTGCCATATAGCGTTCCTCGACCGTTGCGCTGTAGACGAAGTAGATGGCCGCCAAGCCCACCGCGATCAGCCATCGCCAGTTCAACCCGACGGCGGTGCCGACGCCCGCCAGCAAGATGCCCGAGTAGATCGGGTGGCGAATAAAACGGTAGGGGCCGCTCATCACCAGATCCGGGTCATCCTTCCTCGTCATCGGAGTTCCCCAATTCCGGCCGATGTGCAGGCGAGCCCAGACGGCGCAGCCCAGGCCGACTCCCAGGAGCGCGACCCCGAGGCCGTGACGCCAGGGTTGCGTCGTCAAGTCGTGGTTCCGAAAGGCGCCGACCCGGACCAGCACGACGACGAGACCGGCGAGCACGATTCTGATCATGACCTCGCGCGACCATGGGACACGGCCTCGCTTGATCCGCAAAGCGGCGGCGATCCAGTAGAGCCAGAACGCCGCCCAGCCGACCGCGAAGACGATCTCGATAGCAGTCATCGGGATCATTGTGCGCGCTCGCGGACGCAGACCTTCGGGGTCGAGAACGAGCTGGGCGTGAGTGACGTGAACCACCCCGGTGACTAGTCATGACAGGGGGTAGTCGGCTCGGCGGGTGGTCCGTTGTGCGCAATCTGCCATTCGGCTCTGTGGTTTGAGCCACACGATCCCGACTCCTGGTTATGGTGCGGTGACCCGCACGCCGCTCAAGGAGTCCCATTGGTCAAGCGCAGCGCCGTTCGCCGGCTTGCCGACGGCTTCCTCACGCTGCTGACGTGGGTCGCGGCGGCGGCCGCGGTCATGTGGTTCTACGACTGGGTGAGCCGCTGGTACATCGTCGTCGGCGTGCTGCTGGTGATCGTCGCCGGGGCGGCTCTCGGAGACCGGTTGAAGGCCGAGCGGGCCGCGCCGTCCGCCGAAGTGACTGCGCTGCTGCCCGCGCCGCGCGAGTCCGTGGAGACGGTCGAGCTCGCGTCCTAGCCCCCGACGCACGATCGTGAAAACAATTAGGTCATAGGGTCGAAATACTTTTCGCGCTGACCGAGCGGCAGCTTGTCCACAGGGGCTCAGCGCGCGCCCGGCTGAATTCGCGACGATCAGCGGGTGCCAAAAACCCTTGACCCAAAGGTCGAGCGACTGCTCGGCGAGTTCTTTCGCGAGCAGGAAAGGGTGGTTTCCCGAGAGCAAGCCAACTCGATTGGCGTGTCTGACGGCGTCATTAGCGCACGGTTACTCGCCGGTGTCTGGCAGCGCGGTTATCCCGGTACCTACATCGCGCACACCGGCGAGCCCTCGTACCTGACCCGCGTTTGGTCGGCGCTGCTCTATGCCGGCTCGGGGGCACTCGCGAGCCACGAAACCGCCGGCTACATCGATGGCATCGTGCCCAATCCTCCGCGATTCGTCCACGTGACCGTGCCGACGACGCGCAGGGTGCGTCGGCAGTCCGGACTTGTGATCCATCTCGCCGTTCACGCTGCCGCGAAGGCAGCTGTGGGCGCACGGCCGCCGCGCACCACGAAAGTCGACACGGTTCTCGACATTGCTTCCGTCGCGCGGCGGCCTGACGATGTGGTCGGCATCCTCACGACGGCGTGCCAGCGCGGCGCTACGACTCCTGATTCGTTGAGCGTGGCATTGGCGCGGCGCAGGAGGATGCGGAATCGGGCGCTGGTGTCGGTCGTCATCGAGGCGATCGCCGACGGCGCGCACTCGGTGTTGGAGTGGCGCTACATGCGCGACGTCGAACGGGCCCACGGCTTGCCGAAGGGTAAGCGACAGGCGCCGCGGCGCCGCAAGGGCGGACGCGAGTGGCTCGACGTTTGTTATGAGGATTACGGCCTGATCGTCGAGCTCGACGGCGAGCGGTTCCACGAGGGTGTCCAGCGCCGGGTTGATCGGGCCCGCGACAACGCGGCTACCCGACGCGGCGAGCACACTTTGCGATTCGGCTGGGTGGAGGTGTTCTCCGCACCCTGCGAGACGGCGGCCGAGGTGGGCGAGATGCTGGCCGCGCTGGGCTGGAGCGGCTCGCTGCGCAAATGCCCGCGCTGCCGCTGAATCCCATCAGCGTGAAGACTTTTAGGTCATAGGGTGGAAATTGTCTTCACGTTGATGGACGACCGCGGCGCTGTCGCGCCGCGCGAGGCTGGCGAACAGCGACTGGTAGGCCTGCGCCACGGCGCGCGGCGAGGCGGCACTCTCGACGAACGCCCGGGCCGACTTCTCCATCTGCTCGCGCCGCGCGCTGTCGCTGGCCAGGTCGAGCACCGCGGCCACGAACGCGCCCTGATCCTCCGGCGCAACCGCGACGCCCGCGCCAGCCGTCTCGATGATGCGTTGCACCTCGCTGCCCGGGTCGACGCTGGCGACCACCGGACGTCCGGCCGCGAGGATCGAGTACGTCTTCGACGGCACGCTCGATCGCGACAACTCGCGCTTCAACGGCACCACGTGGACGTCGGCAGCGGCGAGCACCTCGGGCAGCCGCTCGTACGGCTGCATCGGCGCAAACCTCATATTTGGCAGCCCATTCGCCGACGCTTGCAGGTCGGCCAACGTCGAGCCGCCGCCGTTGACGACGTAGACGATGTCGTCGCGATCGCGGGTCGCTCGCGCCGCCGCGACGAGCAGATCGAGTGACTGCGACATGCCCACATTGCCCGCGTACATCACCACCGTCTTGCCCGCGAGTCCGAACTCCGTCCGGTAGGAGTTCTCGCGATCCATCGGACGAAT
>JAICLV010000230.1 GCA_025925185.1 Acidothermaceae bacterium | reverse complement strand
CGAGAACAGCACGCCGATGCCGCCCGCCGACAGATGCACGGTGCGGACCAAGAAGACCATCTCGACCGCGAAGGTGGCGCTGCTGAACAGGTTTGCGGTGCCCGTGCAACCGGCGATCTTCCGCAGTATTCGATGCCCGAGCACGAATCGCAGTCCCTCGCCGATCTCCTTGCCCAGGTGGCGTTGCGGCGGCGGCGTCGGCGCCGGCTCGCGCGCCCGGATCGCAGAAATCCAAGCCGCCGACCACAGGTAACTCACCGCGTCGACGAAAACCGCGTAGGGAGCGGTGATCGCCTGCACCAAGAAGCCGCCGATCGACGGCCCCACCACCTGCGCGGTCGCCCGCGTCGCCTCGAGTTTTCCGTTGCCGTCAATGAGTTCTTCGCGGGTGACCAGCTCGGGCAGGTAGCTCTGGTACGCGACGTCGAAGAACACCGTTAAGACGCCGGTGACCAACGCGACGGCGAACAGCTGCCCGATTGTCAGCCCGTGCAGCAGCGCGGCCAACGGCACGCTGCCCAGCACGACCGCCCGGCCGAGGTCGCCAAGAATCAACACCGGACGACGCCGCACGCGGTCACACCACGCCCCCGCCGGCAATCCGACCAACAGGAACGCCGCCGTCTCGCACGCCGTCAGCGCGCCCACCTCGAACGCCGACGCGTGCAGCGTCTTCACCGCGACCAGCGGCAACGCCAGCAGGCTGACCTGCGTGCCGACCTGGCTGATCGCGTCGCCGATCCACAGCCGCCGGAAGTCGCGATGGAAGAACAGCCCGCGCCGGCCAGGCGCGGTGGAGGCAGAGGTTGCGGCGGTCACCCGGCGAGACTCCGCGAGCGCGAGACGGTTGTCAACTGATCAGTGGTGAACGAGCATGATGTCGGAGATCCACATGATCGACGGTGGTGACATCACATGAGCCTGCGCGCAGACCGGCCGGCGTCAACGCGACCCCAGCCCGACGCCTCGTCGTCCGATATAGCTCATACGCTCTATGGCGTGCTCGGCCACGTGCTTGGCCGACCCCCAGCGCTGGGCATCGTCGCCTGGGATGGTTCCCGCGCCGGGCCGCCGAACGCCAACACGACGATCGCTATCAAGACGCCAATCGCGCTGCGTCGCCTGCTCTGGCAGCCGAACGAGCTCGGTCTCGCCCGTGCCTACATCGCCGGCGACCTCGACGTCGACGGTGATCTGATCGGCGCGCTTGAGCAGACCTTCTCGTCGTCCGAGCCGCTCGACGCCGTGCCGAAGATCGGCTTGCGCGAACGCGTTGGCGTGGTCAAAGCCGCCGCCGCAATCGGCGCGATCGGCATGCCCCCGAAGCCGCCATCCGGCGAAGTGAAACTGCATGGACGACTGCACTCCCGCGGTCGCGACGCCGCCGCGGTCTCGCACCACTACGACGTCGGCAACGACTTCTACCGGCTGCTGCTCGACGAGACCATGACGTACTCCTGCGCGTACTGGACGTCCGACCCCTCGCCGACCTTCACCCTCGCCGACGCGCAGCGCGCGAAGTACGAGCTGGTCTGCACGAAGCTCGGCCTTCGCCGCGGCATGCGGTTGCTCGACGTCGGCTGCGGGTGGGGAGGTATGGTCATGCACGCGGCGCAGAACCACGGCGTCAACGCGCTCGGCATCACGCTTTCAAGACAGCAAGAATCCCTTGCGCGGCAACGCGTTCGAGACACCGGGCTCGAAGACCAGATCGAGATTCGCTATTGCGACTACCGCGAGCTGACCAAAGAGAGATTCGACGCCATCAGCTCCATCGGCATGGCCGAGCACGTCGGCGCAGCCGCGTTCGGCGAGTACGCCGGCACCTTGCACAAGCTGCTGACCGGCACCGGCCGACTGCTCAACCATCAAATCTCCATGCCCGACGGCGCGTCGCGGGCGCGCGGCGGGCCGAGCTTCATCGACCGATACATCTTCCCCGACGGCGAGCTTCAGCCCGTGGGAAGCGTCGTCAAGGTGCTCGAGCGAGCCGGCTTCGAGGTGCGTGACGTCGAGAGCCTACGCGAGAACTACCACCTCACTTTGCTTGCCTGGCTGGAAAACCTGCACGCAAGGCGCGCAGAAGCTGTGGAGCTGGTTGGCGAGGAGCGGGTGCGCACCTGGGAGCTGTACATCGCCGCCTCCGCGGCGGGCTTCAACACCGGGCATCTCGGCATCCACCAAACGCTGGCGATCAAGCCCGACAACGGCCGCAGCGGCCTGCCCCGGGTTCGAACGGAATGGCTTTGCGGGTAAGCAACGATCGTGAAACCATCGCCCGACGCCGGGATGATCCTCGGCGACCAACGCGTTGGGCTTAGGCAATGACACAACCAGAACACGATCTGTCGTACGACCTCGAAGAGCGCCAAGCGCTTCGCCGGGTCGTCGGTCTGTCGACCGAACTGCAAGACATCACCGAGGTCGAATACCGCCAACTGCGTTTGGAGCGCGTCGTCCTGGTCGGCGTGTGGACCGACGGCACGCTGCGCGACGCCGAGAACTCACTCGTGGAGCTGAAGCTGCTCGCGGAGACGGCGGGATCGCAAGTGCTCGAGGGCTTGATCCAGCGCCGCGACAAGCCTGACCCGGCCACCTACATCGGCTCGGGCAAGGCCAAGGAGCTGCGCGACGTCGTGCTGGCGACCGGCGCCGACACGGTGATCTGCGACGGCGAGCTCACCCCCGGGCAGCTGCGCCAGCTGGAGGCGGTCGTCAAGGTCAAGGTCGTCGACCGCACCGCGCTGATCCTGGACATCTTCGCCCAGCACGCCCGCTCCAAGGAGGGCAAGGCGCAGGTGGAGCTGGCGCAGATGCAGTACATGCTCCCCCGGCTGCGCGGCTGGGGCGAGTCGCTGTCCCGGCAGGTGGGCGGCCGGGCGG
>JAICLV010000177.1 GCA_025925185.1 Acidothermaceae bacterium | reverse complement strand
CTCCAGCGGGATGTCGAACAGCAGGTTCGCCTCGATCACCTCGAGTGCCTTGTTGACGAGCGTCGCCGAGTTGACCGTGATGACCGGGCCCATCTTCCACGTGGGGTGCGCGAGCGCCTGTTGCGGTGTGACGTCAACCAGCTCTTCCTTGCGTCGTCCGCGAAATGGACCGCCGCTGGCGGTGACGACGAGCTTGCGGACCTCGCCGCGTTGCCCCGAGCGCAATGCTTGCGCGAGCGCCGAGTGCTCGGAGTCGACCGGCACGATCTGCCCTGGCTGCGCGGCCTTCTTGACCAGCGGACCGCCTACGATCAGCGACTCCTTGTTCGCGAGCGCGAGGGTGCGTCCGGCGTGCAGCGCGGCGAGCGTCGGCGCGAGCCCGATCGAGCCGGTCATGCCATTCAGGACGACGCCCCTGCGGGGATCGCCGTCGTCGATCGGCCACCCTGCGACCTCGGCCGCGGCGTCCGGGCCGACGAGGATCTTCGGCGTCCGCCCCGGGTTTTGCGTGGCGATCGCCGCCTCGACCTCGGCGACACTGCCCCGACTCACGCCGACGACCTCGGCGTCGAACTCGGCCGCCTGCCGCGCGAGCAGGTCGAGGTGCGACCCGCCGGCCGCCAGCCCGACGACGCGGAACAGGTCGCGGTTGCGGCGGACGACGTCGAGAGCCTGGGTGCCGATCGAGCCGGTCGAGCCGAGGACGACGACGTCGCGGGGGTTGCTCACCCGTCCATTGTCGCGTAACGGCGGTTGCGCGGCGGGCGGCGGTTCGCGGCGGGTGGCGGTTCGCGGCGGGTGGCGGTTCGCGGCGGGCGGCGGTTCGCGGCGCCGCGGTTCACGGTGTCGCGACGACGGGGCGCACGTCGAGCGAGGCGAGCAGGGCGAGCGAGTCGGCCGCCGCCGTGCCCGGAGCTGCGGTGAACAGCACGATCCGCAGGTCGGCGCCGTCGACCGAGAGCACGTCGCAGTCGAGTTCGAGCAGGCCGAGCTCCGGATGCTCGATCGTCTTGTGCGTGTCGTGCACGGCCGCGACCGCGCCTTCGTTCCAGAGCTCGCCGAACCGCGGCGACGCCGCGTGCAGCGCGGGAATCAGCCGGCGCACCCGCGGGTCATCGGGGAACCGCGCGGCGGTCATGCGCAAGTCGGCGACGTACGACCGCAGGTAGGCGTCGCCCTCATCGACACGGCGGCGAACGCGAGTGGGCGCTCCTGTGAGGTAGCGCCAGAGCAGGTTCGTCTCCAACCCGCGCCAGGCGCCGGGGTCGCCGTACATGACGGCGAAGGCGCGGTTCCAGGCGACGCGGTTCCACAGCGCGTCGTTCACCATGATCGGGGTCTGCAGCTGCTCAAGCAGCCTCGTGACGCTCGGCGTGAGCTCGACCCGCATACGGCTGCAGCGCGGGGCCTGCCGGCCAAGCGTGAACAGATGGTCGCGCTCGGCGGGCGAGAGCCGCAACACCCGGGCGAGCGCCTCGAGCACTTGCGCGGACGGCGTGTCGGCGCGCCCTTGTTCGAGACGGGTGACGTAGTCGACCGAAATGCTTGCAAGCTGCGCGAGCTCCTCGCGGCGCAGCCCGGGCGCGCGCCGGCGGCCGGTGACCGGAAGTCCGGCGTCCGCCGCCGACAGCCGGTCGCGCCACGCTCGCAGGGCCGAACCGAGTTCGCTCACCCGTCGATTGTCGCGCTCGCGCCCGGCTGCGCCGTCAACGCAAGTCTGGTACCCGCTTTCCCAGGAAACGCCGACGACTGGCTGGCGCGTCGCGATCGCCCGACGCTGGGTTCATGACAACGACACTTGTTACCGGAGCCACTCGCGGGCTCGGCTATGAGACCGCGCGCCGACTCGTCGCGGAGGGTCACACCGTCTACCTCGGCGCACGCGACCTCCAGCGCGGGATTCACGCCGCGGCCGGCATCGGCGCGACCGCCGTGCAACTCGACGTCACGGACGACGAGTCCGTGCGCGCGGCCGCCGCGTCGCTGCGAGATCAGGTCGGACATCTCGACGTGCTCGTCAACAACGCCGGGATCGCGGGCGCGCAACGCCCGCCGGCGGAAGCGACGATCGACGACCTGCGCCTCGTGCTCGACACCAACGTGGTCGGCGCCGCGAACGTGCTGTCGGCTTTCACGCCGCTGCTGGAGGCCTCGACCTCACCGGTGGTGGTGAACGTCAGCAGCGCCGTCGGATCGCTCGCGTTGAACGCCCAACCGGACGCGCGCTGGTCGCTGCTCGCTTACCCGATGTCGAAAGCGGCGCTGAACATGCTGACGATCCAGTACGCGCGGGCGTTTCCGCGCTGGCGCGTCAACTCGGCAACACCTGGACTGACCGCCACCGACTTCGCGCCGTCTGGCCGAAAAGCTGGCCACCCGGTCGAGGACGGCGCGAAGGTCCTGGTCCGGATGGCAACCATCGGAGCGGACGGCCCGACCGGCACGTTCGTCGACGCCGACGGCGTCCTGCCTTGGTGAGTCGATCCGACTAGCCGGCCGCGCCGTACTCGGGCGTCGGTGACGTGGAGCCTCCGCCCGATGCCGTGCGTGTGCGGGTGAACCAGTCCTGCTGCCCGCGGCGGGCTTGCGCGCTCGGTTCAACACCCATGTCGGTCTCCCTGCGTCCCGATCGTTCACACCTGCAGCAGGGTCTTGATAGCGCGGCGTTCGTCCATCGCCCGGTAGCCCTCGGCCGCCTCGTCGAGCGGCAGCTCCAGGTCGAAAACCTTGCCGGGGTCGATGACGCGGTTACAGATGAGCTCGATCAGCTCGGGCAGGAAGCGGCGCACCGGCGCGGGGCCCCCGTGCAGATGCACGTGCGACCGGAACAGCTCCTGCCCGGGCAGCTCGACCCCGTGCGAGACGCCCACGTAGCCGACGTAACCGCCGGCACGGGTCGCGCGGATCGCCTGCATCATCGACTCCTGGGTGCCGACGGCCTCGATCACGCCATGCGCGCCGAGGCCGCCCGTGAGGTCCTTCAACTTCGCGACACCCTCGTCACCGCGCTCTTCGATGACGTCGGTGGCGCCGAACTCGCGGGCCAGCGCCTGCCGGCTCGGGTGCCGGCTGAAGATGACGATCCGATCGGCCCCGAGGTGTTTCGCAACGAGCACGCCGAGCAGCCCGACGGCTCCGTCGCCCACGACGCCGATCGTCTTTCCCGGGCCGGCCTGCGCGACGACGGCAGCGAACCACCCGGTGCCCAACACGTCGGACGCGGCGAGCAGGCCGGGCACCACGTCATGATCCGGCAGGTGTGGGGTGGCGACGAGGGTGCCGTCGGCGAGCGCGATCCGCGCGTACTGCGCCTGCGCGCCCGTGGGGGCCGCGGACTCGCGACGCACGCACCCGGTCTGATAACCGGAGCGGCAAATCTCGCAGGTGTTGTCGGAGGCGAAGAAGCTGCCGACGACGAACTGGCCGGGCTTGATGGAGCTGACCTCCGCGCCGACCTCTTCGACGACGCCGACGTACTCGTGTCCCATCGGCATCGGCCGGTCGACGGTGTCGACGCCGCGATAGGGCCATAGGTCTGACCCGCAGATGCAGGTCGCGGCAAGCTTGATGATCGCGTCGGCCGGTTGCTCGATCGTCGGGTCGGGCCGGTCCTCGACGCGGATGTCGCCGGGCGCGTGCAGAACTGCTCCTCGCATGAGGTCTCCTTCTATGCCATGTCGCTAATGCCATGTCGCTATGCCATGTCGCTATGCCATGTCGCTGTCAGCGCGGTCGTAGCGCCGGTTCCGGCGTCGCAGGCGCCGCGTCGTCCGACTCATGCAGACCGTGCTTGTCCCACCAGCGGGTGAGCGGCGCCGGCGCCCACCAGTTAAACCCGCCGAGCAACCGCATCACGGCGGGCACCAGTAACGCGCGCACGATCGTGGCGTCGACGAGGATGGCGAGCGCCATGCCCACGCCAAGCAGCTTCAGGGTCGTCACTTCGGACGTCGCGAACGCGCCGATCACGACCACGAGCAGCGCGGCCGCTGACGTGATGATGCGGCCGCTGCGTTGCAATCCCATTGCCACGGCATGCTGATTGCGCGCCGCCGGGCTCTCACCGCGGTTGCGAGCGGCGTCCCACTCCTCGCGGATGCGGCTGAGCAGGAAGACCTCGTAGTCCATCGACAGGCCGAAAACGACCGCCAGCATGAGAATCGGGTCGGTGGCGTCGAGATAGCCGAGCTTTGAGAAGTGAAACAAGCCCGACAGATGGCCGCTTTGAAATATCCAGGTGACGGCGCCGAAGGACGCGCCGATAGACAGCGTGTTCATGATGATCGCCTTGATCGGCAACACCACCGAGCCGAACGCCAAGAACAGCAGGAAGAACATGGCGACGGCCATGACGGTCAGCATCCACGGCAGGACGTGTCCGATGCTGTCGAGTTGGTCGACGAGGAACGCCGTGGCGCCACCAACCAGCACGGTTGAACCGGGGGGAGTTCGCACTTTGCGCACGTCGTCCAACGTCGAGCGCGCCTGGGTGGAGATCGGGTCGCCGTCGTAGCCGACCTGGATGAGCGCGTTGTCGCCCTTCGTCGCGGTGACTTGCGCGCTGGTGACACCGGGCGTGTTCTGCAATCGCGCGAGGTATTCGGTGACCGCGTCTTGGTCACGCGCCGTCTCGACGACGATCT
>JAICLV010000079.1 GCA_025925185.1 Acidothermaceae bacterium | reverse complement strand
TTCATCGACCAGCGGGTCGGACGACGAGATCGGGTCGAGGTTCAGGTACCAGCCGCCGGGTGCCAGGTGCTGCCAGATCTCGGCGAACAGCCCTTGCTTACGTTCGTCGGGCAGATGGTGCACGCACTGGGAGGTGACGACGGCGTCGAGCGGACGAGGAATTGACGACGGCCACGCGCCGCCGGCGGCCATGTCGAACTCGACGTAGTCGAATCGGCCGGCGTACGGCTGCATCACCGCCGCCGCCTCTTGCTTCATCAGCGGCGAGAAGTCGGCCAGCACCGCCTTGGCGTTCGGGAAGTGGTCCAGGATCGCTCGGGCGGCACCCCCCGGACCGGCGCCGAGGTCGGCGAAGGTGAAGGTCGCGTCGTCGTCGAAGGGCAGCAGCAGCGCCATGAAGTCCCATTGCGGACGACGGGCCCGCTCCCGGGTCTCCGTGTCGGCGAGGTAGTCGCGGATCTGTGTTTCGGACATCCAGATCGCGGCCGCGCGCGCGGCGTCGTCAGCGTCGCTCATGGGCCGCAAGCCTACTGGGCCCCGCGGGCCTTGCTTCCCGCAGCGGTTCGGCGTTTGCTGGACTGACACTCGATGTGGAGGTGGACGATGCCCAAAGTGTTGATCCTCGCCGGAGACGCCTCGGAGTCGCTCGAGGTCATGTATCCCTATCAGCGGTTGCAAGAAGAGGGTTACGAGGTCGACATCGCGGCGCCGCAGAAGAAGCGGCTGCAGTTCGTCGTCCACGATTTCGTCGACGGGTTCGACACCTACACCGAAAAGCTCGGGTACACCTGGCCGGCCGACGTCGCGTTCGCCGACGTCGACCCGAACGACTACGTCGCGCTCGTGATTCCGGGCGGGCGGGCGCCCGAGTACCTGCGCAACGACCCCGACTGCCAACGCATCGTTCGGCACTTCTACAACGCCGACGCTCCGGTCGCGCAGCTGTGCCACGGGCCGCTGATCGCGGGCGCCGCAGGTGTTCTCGAAGGCCGCCGCACCGCCGCGTATCCCGCGTTGGAGCCCGACATTCGCATGGCGGGCGCGGAATTCGTCGATGGCGACGCGATTGTCGACGGCCAGGTGGTGTCCGGTCGCGCGTGGCCCGACCACCCGGCGTGGATGCACGAGTTTGTCGACATCCTGCGGGCCAAGGCACCGGTCGGTCTGCGCTAGCCAGCGATCCCGCAGCGCGCGCTGCTGTTAGACAACGGCGTCCCAGCGTGAGCGTGGGTTCGTCTAACACGGTCGTGTCGACGGAACCCGCCGCGGATACGCTCGAACGCGTGCCCGAAGACCCGGCTGATCTTGGTGTCGTCGAATCGGCGGCGCTTCTGCGCAGCCGCGAGCTCTCGTCGTCCGAACTAGTCGCCGCGTGCCTGCGCCGCATCGAAGAGCGCGACGGCACGCACAGCGCCGACGGCGACCCGGCGTCCGTCAACGCGTGGGTGCGGGTTTATCCGGACGACGCGGTGCGCGCCGCGGCCAACGCCGACACCAGGCTGACCGCGAAGGCGCAACGCGAACTGGGGCCGCCTCCGCCGCTTCTCGGCGTGCCGGTCGGGCTTAAAGACCTTTATGCGGTCGCCGGCAAACCGCTGACCGCCTCCAGCAAGCTCTACAACGAAATCCCGGACGACGACAGCGACGTCTGGCGGCGGCTGCGCGACGCCGGGATGGTGTTGCTCGGCCACACGCACACCCACGAGTTCGCCGCGGGCGGCACCACCGACCAGGTCGGCAACCCGTGGGCACTTGATCGCAGCGCCGGGGGATCTAGTGGTGGGTCGGCGGCCGCGCTCGCCGCCCGCATGGTGCCGGCCGCCACCGGCACCGACACCGCCGGCTCCTTGCGCATCCCGTCGGCACTTTGTGGGACGTCCACCATCAAGCCGACGCGAAACCTGGTCTCAATTGCTGGTGTGGTGCCACTCGCCGCGAGCCTCGACCACTGCGGGCCGATGGCGCGTTCGGTCGCCGATTGCGCGGCCCTGCTCGCGGTGATGGCCGGCCCGGATTTTGCCGACGCCACAACAGCTTTTGGCACGGTCGCGGCGTCGCCCACGCCGGCCGTCGCCGCGCGGCCGCTAGGCGGCGTTCGAATCGCTGTTTCCCAACGAGCGCACGCGATGGACGACGAGGTGCGGGCCGGCTTCGAGCGGGCGGCCGTCGCCTGCGAAAAACTCGGCGCGCGGCTGGCGGAGCCGACGCGACCGCACCCAGCCGACGAGCCGTTCAACGAGCACGGCCGCACGCTGTGCGCGGAGATGCTCGCGTTTCATCACCGCTTCGACGCCCAGCGCGAGCGGTATCGAGCGTCGACCCGAGACTTCCTTGAGGTCGGGGAGCGCAGTGCCTTGACGGCGAACGATTACTTGCAGCTTAGGGAGAATCGGCGCGACGTCACCCGGAGCTGGTGGCGGTGGTTCGAGACGCAGCAGGTCGACGCGTTGCTTGAGCCGACGGTTCCGGTCGTCGCGCTGCCACGCGGTCCGGGTTACGACGCGATGGGTTACGACGCCGACCTCGTCTCGCTCACCTATCTGTGGAATTGGACCGGCTTCCCCGTGGTGAGCATCCCCGCGGGTGTCGGCGCGGTCACCGGGCTCCCCGTCGGCGTCAGCCTGATCGGTCGTCCGGCCACCGAACGCGCGCTGCTCGCCATCGCCGTCCGATTGCAGCAATCACTAGGAATTCCGACTCCGCCGCTTGGGTGATTGTCAGCCCGGTTCGGCAAGCGTACGCTCGTACAGCTTGCGCACACGCTGCGCGGGGTCAAGCGAGTCGCACGGCGGGAGGCGCCATGGCCGGCACGTACAAGGTCGAGTGGCTGCCAGGCGGCGTGTTGCTCCAGCGGCGCAGCGGGTTGTTCAGCCTCGATGAGGCGAACAATTACGTGGCCGCGGTGAAAGCGGCCGTCCGATCGGCGCCGCCAAGGTGGGGCGCGGTGGTCGACGCGCGCGACGCGGTCGCGCAAAACGAAGACGTCCAGGCGGTTATCCAGGGCCTCATCCAATACGTCGTCTCGAAGAATGTGTGTCGTGTCGCGATTGTCACCAACAGCGCCGTGACGACGCTGCAGCAGAAGCGCATCACGGTGGCGCCTGGTATGCACGATCCGTCGACGGTCGGCTTTCACAACGACTACGACGCGGCGCTCGCCGACGTGCGCGCCGCGGTGGGCGGCTAGACCGTCAGCAAGCCGACGTAGTTCTCGGCGAGGCTGGCGGCGGCGGCCTGCGAAGCGACGGTGTACCGCAGCTGCGAGAGTTGCAGTTGGCGTTGGTAGGGGTCGTCCTCGGAGAACCGGTGCAGCATCGACGTCATCCACCACGAGAAGTGCTGCGCGCGCCACACGCGGCGCAGCGCGGTCGCCGAATACTCGTCGAGCCCGGTCTCGCTACCACTGCCGTACCAATCAGCGATGGCGTCGGCGAGCACGGCGACGTCCGCGATCGCGAGGTTCATGCCCTTGGCGCCGGTCGGCGGCACGATGTGCGCGGCGTCGCCAGCGAGAAACAGCCGCCCGCAGCGCATCGGCTCGACGACGAAGCTGCGCATCGCGGTGATGCCCTTTTCCAGGATCGGGCCTTCCACCAAGCTCCAGTCCGAGTCGATCGCGAGCCGGGTGTGCAGCTCGTCCCAGATCCGCTCGTCGGGCCAGTTGGCGATGTCGTCGTCCGGCTCGACCTGCAGGTAGAGCCGGCTGAGCGTCGGCGAGCGCAGGCTCATCAGCGCGAAGCCGCGGTCGGTGTAGGTGTAGGTCACCTCGTCGGCAGACGGTGCGACGGCGGCGAGGATGCCGAGCCAGCCGAACGGGTACTCCCGGTGGAACTCGGTCAGCTCGCTCTTTGGGATCGCCTCGCGCGACACTCCGTGGAAGCCGTCGCAGCCGGCGATGAAGTCGCAGCGCAGGTCGACGTCGTGCCCGTCGTGGCGGAAACTCAGCGTCGGCTCGTCGCCGTCGATCTTGTCGAGCCGAACGTCAGAGACCTCGAACCGGACGTCGCCGCCTGCGGCGAGCCGCGCGGCGATCAGATCCTTCACGACCTCCTGCTGGCCGTAGAGCATGATCGTGCGGCCGCCGGTCAACGCCGGGAAGTCGATGCGGTGCGGCGTCCGATCGAAACGCAGCTCGATGCCCTCGTGCACCAAGCCCTCGCGGTGCATCCGCTCGCCCGCGCCGGTCTCGTCGAGCAGGTCGACGGTGCCCTGCTCAAGCACGCCCGCGCGCACCCGGGCCTCGACGTACTCGCGGCTGCGGGCCTCCAACACGACGGAGTCAATGCCGTGCCGAGCCAGCAGATGGGACAGCATCAGACCGGCTGGGCCCGCCCCGACGATCCCCACCTGCGTACGCATCTGGCGCCTCCGCTCGCTGCGAGTTCCGCCCGCTGCGCGAACGCTCTAGTTCTGTCCGCTACGCGAACGCTGGTTCATATACTGGACGACGTGATGGCTCACCATACCTCCATCCGCACCGGAATTCCCTCGCGGTGTGATCGAATCGCAGCCGTCACGGCGTCGTCCGGTTGACGTCGCAACGCAGGGTCGGTACGTTCGCTTCGTGGACGTTAGTTCACAACGCGCACAAGAGGTGACCCGGTCTCGTCCTCGACCGCGCGCGTCGGACGTTGGAAAGGCTGGAAAGGCCCAAAGCCGATGGCCGAGATCACCTCACTGCGGCAAGCGGTGGCGTCACTGGTCCATGACGGCGACGTCGTCGCCATGGAGGGCTTCACTCATCTCATTCCGTTCGCCGCCGCCCACGAGGTCATCCGGCAGCGGCGGCGCGACCTCACCCTCGTGCGAATGACACCCGACCTCATCTACGACCAACTCATCGGCATGGGGTGCGCGAAGGCGCTGGTGTTCTCGTGGGGCGGCAACCCCGGCGTCGGTTCGTTGCACCGGTTTCGCGACGCGGTCGAGAACGGTTGGCCGGGGCCGCTGGAGCTGGAGGAACACAGCCACGCCGGAATGGCGAACCGGTACGTCGCCGGCGCCGCGGGCCTGCCGTTCGCCGTCATGCGTGGCTACACCGGCACCGACCTGCCCGCGCACACCGGCAACATCGCGGCGATCGAGTGCCCGTTCACCGGCGAGACGTTGACCGCGGTGCCCGCGTTACGTCCCGACGTCACGATCATTCACGCGCAGCGGGCCGATCGTCGCGGCAACGTGCAGATGTGGGGCATCACCGGGGTGCAGAAGGAGGCGGTGCTCGCGGCCGATCGCTCACTGGTCACGGTCGAGGAGGTCGTCGACGACCTCGAGCCGGTGCCAGGTCAGGTGGTGCTGCCGAGTTGGGCCGTCACGGCCGTCGCCGAGGCGCCGTCGGGCGCGCACCCCTCCTACGCCCACGGTTACTCGGAGCGCGACAACGACTTCTATGTGAGGTGGGACGCCGTGAGCCGCAACCGCGACACGTTCCTCGCGTGGATGAATGCGAACGTGCTGGCAGACGGGTACGCCGACGACAAGAGACCAGATCTGATCGGGCGCGAATCATGACCGACACCGTTAAGCCCGCAGCGTCCTATCCCGTCGACGGGCAGCTGCCCGGCCACGCGACGTGGACGGCGGACGAGATGATGACGGTCGCGGCGGCCCGCCAATTGCACGACGGGGCAGCGTGTTTCGTGGGCATCGGCTTGCCGAGCACAGCGGCGAACCTCGCCCGCGCGACACACGCGCCCGATCTGGTCCTCGTCTACGAGTCGGGCTGTCTTGGAGCCAAGCCGCAGCGGTTGCCCCTATCGATCGGCGACGGCATCCTCGCCGAGAACGCCGACGCGGTGGTCAGCGTCGCGGAGGTCTTCAACTACTGGTTGCAACCCGGCCGCATCGACATCGGTTTTCTCGGCGCGGCCCAGCTCGACCGGTTCGCCAACATCAACACGACCGTCATCGGCGGCACGTACGCGACGCCGAAAGTCCGGTTGCCAGGGGCAGGTGGGGCGCCGGAGATCGCGGCGTCGTGCCGCGAGGTGGTCATCGTCGTCCGGCAAAGCTTGCGCACATTCGTCGACAAGCTCGATTTCGTGACTTCGGTCGGTTACGGCAGCGGTCCCGGTGACCGGTCTCGGCTCGGCCTTCGCGGCGAGGGGCCGCGCGTCGTCATCACCGACATCGGAATCCTCGAGCCTGACCCGCGCAGTTGCGAGCTCACCTTGACGCACCTTCATCCCGGGTTCAGCGTCGAGCAAGCCCGCGCCGCGACGGGGTGGCCGCTTGCCATCTCGGACGACGTGCGCACGACGCGACCTCCCACCCAGGAGGAGCTGACGGTGTTGCGCCGGTTGGAGGCCACCAAAGCGGTCGAGGTCGCGGGATGAGCGCCGACGTGTTCATCGTCGACGCGGTGCGCACGCCCGTCGGGCGGCACGGCGGCGCGCTTGCGTCGGTACGGCCCGACGACCTCGGGGCGACCGTCGTCCGGGCGCTGGTGGCACGCAGCCCGCAACTTGATCCGGCGCGGATCGACGACGTGTTCTTCGGCGACGCGAACGGCGCCGGCGAGGACAACCGGAACGTGGCGCGGATGGCGGTGTTGCTCGCAGGCCTGCCCCCGAGCGTTCCGGGCGTGGCGCTCAATCGGTTGTGCGGCTCCGGGCTAGAGGCGGTCATCGAGGCGTCGAGGGCGATCGCGCTTGGCGACGCGTCGGTGTGCGTCGCCGGTGGGGTCGAATCGATGAGTCGGGCGCCCTGGGTATTGCAGAAACCGGAAAAGGGATTCGCACGCGGCAACGAGACGGCGTTCTCCACGACGCTCGGCTGGCGGATGGTCAACCCGTCGATGCCCGAGAAGTGGACCGTCGCGCTCGGCGAGGGCGCCGAGATCCTCGCCGACAAGTACCAGATTTCCCGTACCGCACAAGACGAATTCGCGTTGCGAAGCCATCAGCGAGCGGACGCCGCCTGGGCTGGCGGGCGCTTCGGGGACGAGGTCGTCGCGGTTTCTGGCGTGCAACTGGATCGCGACGAGTCGATCCGGCGCGACACCACGCTTGAGGCGCTGGCGAAGTTGAGACCTGCGTTTCGCGGCGACGGGACGGTCACGGCGGGCAACGCGTCACCGTTGAACGACGGCGCGTCGGCGGTGCTGCTCGTTGACGAAGACGGCTTGCGTGCGGTCGGTCGCGAGCCCCTCGCGCGCGTCGTCTCGCGCGCGGTGTCGGCCGTCGAGCCGCAGCTGTTCGGCATCGGGCCGGTCGAGGCGGCGCGGGTGGCGTTGAAGCGGGCCGGCATCGGCTGGTCAGATCTCGCGGTGGTTGAGTTGAACGAGGCGTTCGCGGCGCAATCGCTGGCCTGCCTAGCCGAATGGCCCGATCTCGACCCGGAGATCGTGAACGTCAACGGTGGCGCCATCGCGCTCGGCCACCCGCTCGGGTCCTCAGGTTCGCGAATTCTCGCCACGCTGGCGTGGGAGTTGAAGCGGCGCGGCGGGGGGTACGGGCTCGCCGCCATCTGCATCGGTGTCGGGCAAGGCCTAGCCATGGTGGTGGAAGCGTGACGAAGTTGGTGTTGCCGAGCTATCCGAAACTGGTCGGCGTCCATCCCAACCTCGACTGGCCCGACTATGGCGGCACGCGACTGCGGCATCCGCTGAACGCGCCCATCGACCTGCCGCAGCGGCTGACGGAAGTCACCGGCCCGCTGCTCGGCGAGGGGCGGCTCGGCGAGTTCGATAACGACCTCACCCGCCAGCACGACGGCGAGCCCCAGGGTCAGCGCATCATCGTGCATGGGAAGGTGCTCGACGAGGGCGGCAAGCCGTTGCCGGCGACGCTCATCGAGATCTGGCAGGCGAACGCGGGCGGCCGCTACCGACACGTCGTCGACAACTGGCCGTGCCCACTCGACCCGAACTTCACCGGCCTCGGACGAACGCTCACCGACGACCAGGGCCGGTATCAGTTCACCACCATCAAGCCCTGCTCCTACCCGTGGCACATCAACGACTAAGCGTGGCTCCCGGCGCACATCCATTTCTCGTTATTCGGCAGGGCGTTCACCCAGCGTCTCGTGACGCAGATGTACTTCCCTGACGACCCGCTCTTCTTCCAAGACCCGATCTTCAACTCGGTCACCGACGAAAAAGCGCGGCAACGGTTGATCTCCCGCTACGATCACGCGGCCACGACGGACCATTGGGCGCTCGGATTCGAGTTCGACATCGTGCTGCGCGGCGCCGCCAGCACTCCGTTTGAAAGCCACGAGGACGACGATGAGTGAGCGACTCGGTTGCACGCCGTCTCAGACCGTCGGGCCGTTCCTGCACATCGCGTTGCCCTGGCCTGACGGCCCGTTTGTCGTGCCGGAAGGAACTCCAGGGTCGTTTTGGATCACCGGCCAGTTGTTCGACGGCAACGGCGACCCGGTGATTGACGGCCTGGTCGAGACATGGCAGGCCGACCCCGACGGTCGATTCGACCACCCCGACGACCCCCGCGGCGCCGCGAAGCCCGCCATCGCAGGCTTCCGTGGGTTCGGCCGGTCCGACACCGACGCCGAAGGCCGCTTTCGCGTCCTCACAGTGAAGCCCGGACCGCTACCCGCGCCGACCGGAACCGCCGAGGCGCCGCACATCGACATCTCGGTGTTCGCCCGGGGATTGCTCAACCGGGTCGTCACCCGGCTCTACTTCCCCGACGAGGCTGCCGCCAACGACGTCGACCCGGTGCTCACCGCGATCGACGACGCCCGACTACGCTCGACGCTGATGGCGTCCCCCGGTGACGACGGAGGCCTTCGCTTCGACATCCATTTGCAGGGGGCGCATGAAACAGCCTTCTTCGAATTCTGAGGGTCTGCTCGGCTCGCTGTTCAGCTCACCGGCCGTCGACGCCGAGTTGTCAGACGACGCGCTGCTGCGCGCGATGCTCGACGCCGAAGCCGCGCTGGCGTTGGCCTCGGCCGAGGCCGGGCTGGTGCCGACCGAGGCGGCGGGCGAAATCGAACAGGTCTGCCGGCGCGGTGATTTCGAGCTGGCCCAACTCGGAGTTCAGGCGGAGGCGGCGGGCAATCCAGCGGCGCCGTTGTCGCGCGCGATTGTGGAGCGCGTCTCAGCCGCCGCCAAGCCATGGGTGCATCACGGAGCGACCAGCCAAGACATTCTCGACACCGCGCTGATGCTGCTCGCGCAGCGCGCCGGACGGGCGATTGTCGTGGGCGCCGCGGCGACCGTCGCCAGCTGCGCCGAGCTCGCCGAACAGCACCGCCACACGGTGATGCTCGCCCGAACCCTCGGGCAGCCGGCCGTGGTCACGACGTTCGGCCTGAAGGCGGCCGGCTGGCTGGTCGCACTCGACAGCGCCGGCGCCCGCTTGGCGCTCGTGCTCGAACAGCGTATCGCCGTTCAACTGGGCGGCTCGGCCGGCACGCTCGGCGTCTTCGGCGCCGCCGGGCCCGAGGTGTTGCGACGTATCGCCGCCCGGCTCGGGCTCGCCGAACCGGCAATGCCCTGGCACACCGACCGGCAGCGCGTGCTCGACCTCGCCGCCGCGTTGGGGGCGCTCATCGCGGCGACAGGCAAGGTCGCGCTCGACGTCGAACTGCTCGCGCAGGCCGAGGTCGGTGAGGTCTCCGAGGGCGGCGCCGGCCACGGCACGTCGTCGGCGATGCCGCACAAGAGAAACCCGATCGACGCGGCGCTCGTGCGGTCGGCGAGCTACCGCGCTCCGGGCCTCGTGGCGACGTTGTACGGCGCCTCTCAGCACGAGAACGAGCGAGCCGCCGGAGCCTGGCATGCCGAGTGGCAACCGCTGCGCGAGCTGCTCAGCGTCGCGGGCGGCGCGCTGTCGAGGACGGCGCGCATGTTGGAGAACCTCGATGTGCACGTCGAGCGAATGTTCGAAGATGTCGACGCCACAAGGGGCTTGGTGATGGCCGAGCAGCTGGCGTCTCGGCTCGCGCCATTGGTCGGGCGCGTGGTGGCGCTCGACACGGTGGCCCGTTGCTGCGATAACGCGGTCTCGTCGGGACGCCCGCTTCGCGATGTCGCGCTCGCCGACGATGTCGTGCGAACACACTTGTCGGCGGTCGAGATTGCCGACGCGCTCGACCCGGAGCACGCGCTGGAGGCGGTGCCGGCGCTGATCGACCGTGCCCTCGCGAGCCGGAAACTCCTTGTGACGTCAGCGAAATTCGCGTGACGGCGGCCTTGCGTCACGACGTCGCCGGTCGGCGCGACGCGCCGCCCGTCGTGCTGGCGAATTCGCTCGGCACGACATCGATGATGTGGTCGGCGCAAGTGGCCTCGCTGGCGTCGCGGTTTCGGGTCGTCACCTTCAACACCCGCGGGCATGGCGAGTCGGATTCGCCGCCACCGCCGTGGACCATCGCCGACCTCGGCAACGACGTGGTGGCGTTGCTCGACGAGTTGCGCCTCGACCGGGTCGACTTCGCTGGTGTGTCGCTTGGCGGCATGCTCGGTATGTGGCTCGCGGTCAACGCGCCGCAACGCGTCAACCGGCTGGCGTTGATCTGCACCTCCGCGCGCATCGCGGTGCCCGACGCCTACCTTCAGCGGGCCGCCGCCGTGCAGGCGAATGGCATCGAGCCGATCGTCGATGCCGTCGTCGACCGGTGGTTCACGCCCGCTTTCGCGGGGCAGCACCCGCACGTCGTCCAGGAATACAAGGAAATGCTCGCGAAGTCGCCGGTTGAGGGCTACGCCGCGTGTTGCGAGGCGATCGCGCACATGGATTTGCGCGCCGACATCGGCCGCATCGTCGCGCCGACGTTGGTGGTTTCCGGCGCCGACGACCTCGCGATCCCGCCGGTGCATGGTGCCGCTATCGCGGCCGCCATCCCGGGGGCGTCGTTCGTGACGGTCGCGAACGCGGCGCATTTGGCCAACGTCGAGCAATCCGACGAGGTCACCCGGCTGCTGTTCGAGCACCTGCGAGCGAAGGAGTAGGGGTTTGGCCGACAACGGCTTGAACGACAACGGCTTGAACGACAACGGCTTGAACGACAACGGCTTGAACGAC
>JAICLV010000039.1 GCA_025925185.1 Acidothermaceae bacterium | reverse complement strand
GGCGCGCGGATTGATCGGCTCCCGCACCGAGTCCCTCACCGAGACGCGGGGGACCGGGCTGATCCACCACGTCTTCGATCGCTACGAGCCGTGGCACGGCGACCTGCGCACCCGGCCGACGGGCTCTTTGGTAGCCGACCGACGCGGGCCCACGACGTCGTTCGCGCTGTTCAACCTGCAGGAGCGCGGCACGATGTTCGTCGGTCCCGGCGTCGAGGTCTACGAAGGCATGATTGTTGGCGAGAACTCGCGCGCCGACGACATGGACGTCAACCCCACCAAGGAAAAGAAGCTGACCAACATGCGGTCCTCAACCGGCGACGAGTTGGTGAGGTTGATTCCGCATCGGGTGTTGTCTTTGGAGCAGGCGCTTGAATTCTGCCGCGAGGACGAGTGCGTCGAGGTCACACCAGCGGCCGTGCGTATTCGCAAGGTTGAGCTGTCGATGGCAGAGCGCGAGAAGTTTCGTGGACGGCGCGCGCGCGCCGCGCGCGAAGAGGGCTGAGGTCAGCCCCGGCGGTCTTTGTCTGGGTGGATAACCGTGATGCCCTTTGAGCTCGCTCGGCTCAGATCCGCGAGCGCTGCGGGGGCGTCGTCCAGGGGGATCGTCTTGGTGACGAGCAGGTCGGGCCGAAGCGTTCCGGCGGAGACCATTTCCAGCAAGGGCGGGTAGTCGCTCGCGGACATTCCGTGGCTCCCGAGCCACTGAAGTTCGCGACCGATCAACGCACTCATGTTCAGCGTGATGTCGTGCGGTAGTAGGCCGATCTGCACATGCCGCCCACGCGGCCGAAGCGACTGCAGCGCCGACCGCACGACGTCGACGGCTCCGATCGCGTCGACGGTGACGTGCGCGCCGCCGCCGGTGACGTCGCGAATTTCATCGGCGGTGTCAGGCTTCCACCTCAGCGCCTTGGCCGCGCCATGCCGACCGGCGAGTGCAAGCGCCTCGGGGTCGGTGTCGATCGCGACGACAGCCGCGCCGAACGCCGCCCCGATCATGACGGCGGAGAGCCCCGCGCCGCCGCAGCCGAACACCGCGAGCCACTGCCCAGCCTCGACCGCCGCGACTACCTTGACGGCGCGGTACGCGGTCGCGAACCGGCACCCCAGACTGGCTGACGCGTCGAAGTCGAGGCGGTCGGGAAGTCGCACCAGATTCGTTTCGGCGTGCGGGATCGCGACCAACTCGGCGAAAGAACCCCAGTAGGTGAAGCCGGGCTGCTGCTGGTCGAGGCAGACCTGGTGATTGCCGGCGAGACACTGCTCGCATCGGCCACACGCGCACACGAACGGAGCTGTGACTCGGTCTCCCTCTTTCCAGCCACCGACCTCGCGGCCTGTTGCGGCGATGACGCCGGCGAACTCGTGACCGGGCACGTGGGGCAATGTGATGCCGTCGTCGTGTCCTTGCCAGCCATGCCAATCGCTGCGGCACAACCCGGTCGCTTCGACGCGGACGAGCGCGCCGTCATCGGGAACGGGTGGCTCGGGCACATCGACCACGACAGGTGGTTCGCCGAATGACTCGATCAACACCGCGCGCATGCCGGCATCCTCTCAAGGGCGGGCCCGATCTTGGGCGAGCGCATCTACGCCATGAGAGTCACCGGAAGGCCGGTGGCCGTCGCTGGGCCTCTTGCCTCACAGCGGCTTGCAGAACGTCTCGGCAGCCAGGTCAGTGTGAAGCTTCCGACCGTGAAGCTTCCGACGTAGCACCGTCAGCCTCCCGCATTCTCGAAATGGCAATCGTGCACGTGCCTTGTGGATGAAAATGGGGATAAGAATCTTCTTTGCCAGCAGGGATTTCGGGTCGGTTTTGTCGGTGGACGCCGATAGCGTTCTCGCATGCTGTTCGCGATGCCAGACCCCGGCCGCGACCTCGACATCGGGGGGGCGGACGGGTGCGACGCACCGGCCGGGTCGTTGGCAGCATGGCTCGCGGAGCTACCGCCCGGCCCGCAAGCTCTTGCCTGGCTGAGTTCGCTCGACGCCGAGTCGTTGGATTCGCGGGAGCGGCTGCTGGTTCTCAAAGCGTGGGAGCGGGCGCACTCCTGGGTTTCCGCTCAACTCGCCGCCGCCACGGCAGCGGCGGCCGGCCCGGAGCCAACCACCCGCGACGACTGGGCGAACGAGGAGGTCGCCGCCGTGTTGCGGCTGCCGACCCGCTCCGCGCACAACAAGGTGCACACCGCCCGCGCCCTGACCGAGGAGCTGCCCGCTGTCACGCGGCTGCTGGCCGCCGGGGAGATCACCTGGCGACACGCGGCGGCCGCGGTCGAGGAGTGCGCCGGGTTGCCACCCGAGGCGGTCGCCCTCGTCGAGCGGCGGGTGCTACCCAAGGCCTCCGAGCAGTCGCTGCCGGCGTTCCGCCGGGCGCTGCGCCGCGCCGTCATCGCCGCCGCCCCCGAACACGCCGAGGAAGCGATGCAGCACGCCCTCGCGGAAGACGTCGACGTGCGGCTGACCCCGCTGCGAAACGGCATGGCCGAGATTGTCGCCACCATGCCGGCGCTGGAGGCGAGCGCGCTGTTCCTCGCCGTCAACACCCTGGCGAAGGCCCGCCATGCCGCCGAGGGCGGCCGCCGCTCCGGCGTGCGCCTC
The DNA here is from genome assembly GCA_025925185.1 of Acidothermaceae bacterium. The sequence goes on along the minus strand of JAICLV010000039.1, from coordinate 14,335 downwards.
GGTCGCAGAAGGGTCGACGCGCTGGCTGCCCTCGCCGAGGCCGCGCTGGCCGACCGGGCGTTGCCGAAGACTCACGGCCGCCCGACGCAACTCCAGGTCATCGTCGACCTGCCCACCCTGCTCGGCTTGGCCGAGCACCCCGCCGAGCTTTCCGGCTTCGGCCCGCTGCCCGCCCAGGTCGCCCGCGAACTCGCCGGCGACGCCGCCTGGCGGCGCCTCGTCGTCGAACCCGTCACCGGCTATCTGCTCGACTACGGGACCGCCACCTACCGCCCGCCCCAGGCGCTGGTCGACTACATCTCCGCCCGCGACCGCCGCTGCGTCTTCCCCGGCTGCGAGAACCCGCAGTCGGGCTGCGACCTCGACCACGCCATCGCCCACCCGGCCGGGTCGACGTCGGCCACCAACTGCGGGCTGCTCTGCCGTCGCCACCACCGGTTGAAAACCTTCCGTCCGTGGAAACTCAAACGCCACCCCGACGGCTCCGCCACCTGGCGAAGCCCCAGTGGCCTCACCCACCACGTGCCACCCCGAGACCAACGAGATCCCTAGCCCTTTCGGGCTGATTCAGCGTTCCGGACAGGTGGCATTTAGCCCTGCTCTCACAGAGGAAATTTACTCGGCCGGCATGCCGCGCGCGCCCGAGCGGATGACCAGCGCGAGACCAGCGAGCAGCAGCAACGCGGCCGGCACCTGCGACGGATGCACCGACTGGTGAAGGAAAATCGCCGCGATCAACGTGGCGCCGGGCACCTCAAAGAGAATCGACAGGCTCACGACCGTGGCGCTCGTCGTCCGCAACACCTTGTTGAACACCGAGTGCCCGAGCAGCTGCGCGCCAACGACCAGGCCGGCGATGCGCAGCCAATCGCTCGCCGAGTAGCCCGCGAGACTTTGCCTTCCCACAAGGCAAACCACCAGCAAAACGACCGCCGTGGTGCTGTAGCAAACGGACGTGTACGTCGTCGTGTCGACCGTGCGACGCACCGCCGCGCCTGCCGTCACATAACCAGCGGCCAAGACGCCACCCACCAGCGCAAGCAGATCCCCGGTCAGCGCGCGGGCCGACAGATGCACGTCGATACCGGTCAACAACCCGGCCGACAAGACCGCCAGCGCGATGCCCCCCCACGCCGTCCGACTGATGACGGCGCCCCGCGATCGCGCCATCAGCGCCGCCCACGCCGGCTGTGTCGCGACCAAGGCGGTGGACGACGCGACCGAGGTGAACCGCAGGCTGGTGATCCACGTGGCGAAGTGCGCGGCGAGCAAAACGCCCGCGCCGCCCATGAGCCGCCACTCGAAGCGGCGAAGCGTTTGCAGGCGCGGTCCGCGCCGCGTCAGCGTGATGGGCAGCAACACCCCTGCCGCGGCCGCGTTCCGCCAGAACGCGATTGCCAAGGCGGGCGCGGCCGTCGCCGCGATCAACGGCCCGGACGTCGAGACGGCGGTCACGGCCACCGCGATCAGCAACAGATCGGTCTGCGACGGTGCCGCCAACTCGGCCCTCGCCACCGTCGCCACCTCGCCCACATAGCCCATGATGTCAGGCGTGCGTTCGACCGCTTGATCGTCGTGCGCACGGGGTAGCCAGCTGACATGCACCTTTCCATGCGGCCGCACCACGTCGGCCGCTACCGCGAAATCGCCACGTTGCTCGCCAAGCACGGTCGCGACGACCTCGTGAAATCGAGCGGACTCGAGGATTACGCCGAGCTAGACGGCACACCGGACGACGCGCGCGCCGCGGCACTCGCCGAAGACCTGGAGCGCTTGGGCCCGACGTTCGTGAAGTTCGGCCAGCTGCTGTCCACGCGACCCGACCTGCTGCGGCCCCACTACGTCGACGCGCTCGCCCGCCTCCAGGACCGTTGCGAGCCGTTCCCGTTCGCCGATGTCGAGGCGACGGTGCAAAGCGAGTTGGGCGTGCGCATGTCGCGGTTGTTCGCGGAGTTCGACGACCAGCCGATCGCGGCCGCCTCGCTAGGGCAGGTGCACCGCGCGGTGTTGCGCGACGGCCGGCAGGTGGCCGTCAAGGTGCAGCGGCCCGGCATCCGCCGGCAGTTGTCCGACGACCTCGAGGTGCTCGGTGAGCTCGCGGACTTCTTCGACGCCCACAGCGACCACGCCCGGCGGTTCGCGCTGCGCGACGCGTTCGAGCAGTTCCGACGCGCGGTCGTCGCCGAACTCGACTACCGACGTGAGGCGAACAACCTGTCAACCCTGCGCGACGTCCTCGACGGCCGACCGCGAATCGTGGTGCCCAAGCCGTACGACGACCTCAGCACCGGCAAGGTGCTCACGATGGAGTACATCGACGGCCGCAAAGTCACCGAACTCAGCTCGTTGGCCCGGGTGGACGCGGATTTCACGCCGCTCGCCGACGAGCTCTTCGCCGCCTACCTCAAGCAGATCTTGGACGCCGGCTTCTTCCACGCCGACCCGCACCCGGGCAACCTGTTGGTCACGGCCGATCAACGACTCGCGCTGCTCGACGTCGGCATGGTGGGTCGGCTCATACCGGAAACTCGCAAGCTGCTGGCGAAGCTCATGGTCGCGATCATGAATGGGCGCAGTGCCGACGTGGTCCGGGTCGCCCGCCTCCTCGGCATGCCGAGCGACGACTTCGAGCCGATGGCGCTGCAGAACACCGTCAACGACCTGATGAACACGATGACGCAGGGGCCGCTCGCCGAGGTCGACGTCGGCCGAGCGTTCCTTGAGCTCTCGCGTCGATCAGCGGACGCCGGACTTCGCCCCGCACCCGAACTCGCCTTGCTGGGCAAGACGTTGCTCAACCTCGAAAGCGTCGCGACGGAACTCGATCCGGACTTCGAGCCGCTAGAGGCGATGCGGCGCCACATCCCTGAGCTCATGCGCTCGCAAATCGACGGATCCGGCGGCGGACTGCTTTCGTCGCTCATCGAGGCGAAGGAGTTCGCCGAGGAACTGCCCGGTCGGGTCAACCGGGCGATGGACGCGCTGAGCAGCGGGCACTTCGAGCTGCGCGTACAGGCCTTCGACGAGACGCAGTTCCTGAAGGGCCTGCATCGGTTGGCGAACGTCGCGGCGGCCGGCCTCATCCTCGCGGCGTTGATCGTCGGCTCGGCGTTGCTGGCGAGCCGGGGCGGCGTCACGGAGTCGATCGCCGTCGCGGTGTTCGCGATCGCGGCAATCGCGAGCCTCGCGCTCCTCGGCTGGATGGCATTGGCCAGCCGGAAGGTACGCGCGCGGCACCATTGATCGTGAGGGTGCTCGACGCCGATTCGAACGTATGTTCTAATGGGCCGCATGCGGTGGGACTCGATGCTGTTGTCTCCCAGCGACGACGTGAAAGCCGCGGACGACGCCCTGTTCGCGCGGCCCGCCGTCGTCCGCACCTTCGACTCCCCCACCTTCGCCGGCATGACGTTCTTCGAAGTGCACGCGCGATCAATCCTCAACCGGGTGCCCGCGGTGTCGCGAGTGCCGTTCGACTGGACGATCAACCCGTATCGAGGCTGTTCGCACGCATGCCGCTACTGCTTCGCGCGCAACACCCACACCTATCTCGACCTCGGCGCCGGCCTCGACTTCGACACCAAGGTCGTGGTGAAGGTCAACGCGCCCGATCTGCTGCGCCGCGAGCTCGCGCGCAAGTCCTGGCGCGGCCAACCCGTCGCGATAGGCACAAACGTCGACTGCTACCAACGCGCCGAAGGCCGATACCGGCTGATGCCGGGCATCATCTCGGCCCTCACCGAGCGGGCGAACCCGTTCTCGATATTGACGAAGGGCTCGCTCATCCTGCGCGACCTCGACTTGCTTGTTTCGGCGGCGCGCGTCACCGACGTCTCGACGGCGGTCTCGGTCGGTTTCGTCGACCAGGCGTTGTGGCGCGAGGTCGAGCCCGGTACGCCTAATCCCCTGAAAAGACTGGAAGTCTGCCGCACGCTCAACGCGGCTGGTGTGAAGTGCGGCGTGCTCATGGCGCCAATCCTGCCGGGCCTGACCGACTCCCCCGAACAACTCGCCGCGACGATCGAAGCGATCGCGGCTGCCGGCGCCACCCATGTCACACCCATCGTCTTGCACCTGCGTCCGGGAGCGCGTGAGTGGTTCATGGGCTGGCTGTCCGCCACGCACCCCGGCTTGGTGCCGATGTACAACCAGCTGTACGCGAGATCGTCGTACGCGCCAAAGGCTTTTCAGGACGACGTGTGCGCGCAGGTGCGCGAACTCGCCACGGCGGCCGGCAACGGTCGAACAACATCCGCCGACCGCACACCGGCGCACCGACAGCGGCCGCCTGAAGCGCAAACCCCGGCCGAACCAGAACAGCTCACGCTGCTGGCTTCGGGCGACAGCTAGCTCGTCCGGTCGCGGTCCCGTTGGCGCCACGCCGCTCGCGCTCGTCGGATACGACGACAACACCGCGCGTCACCTCGCCGGAAGGCCGTAGGGTTGGCAGGTGGCCTTCGTCGTCCTCGACATCGACGGCGTGCTCGCCGACGTGCGTCATCGGCTGCACTTCGTCGCCACCAAACCGAAGAACTGGGACGCCTTTTTCGCGGCCGCACCAGCTGATCCGCCGCTGGAGGTCGGTGTGCGCTTCGCCCGCGAAGCGGCGTCGTCCCACGACATCGTTTACCTGACGGGCCGGCCCGAGCGCACCCGTGTGGACACCCTCGACTGGCTGCGGCAGCACGACCTGCCCGACGGCGAGCTCATCATGCGCCGCGAGGGCGACCGCCGTCCGGCGGTGTTGACGAAGGCACAGGCTTTGCGCAGGCTCGCGAAGAACCACGACGTCGAGCTCGTGCTTGACGACGACCCAGTCGTCGTCCACGCACTGAGCCAGCAGGGCTTTGCGGTGCGCCTCGCCGATTGGATGTCGCGCGACGAGGCGCTGAGCGACGCGCAAGAGCGCGAGGGCCGGACCTAGGACTCGAACGCCGACGGCGGTGGGCAGTTGCACATCAGATTGCGGTCGCCATAGGCGCCGTCGATGCGTCCGACGGGCGAGAAGTACTTGCCCTCGCGCAAAGACGGCAGCGGATACGCCGCGACCTCGCGCGAGTACGGATGCGTCCAGTCGCCGATCAGTGCCTCCGCGGTGTGCGGCGCGTTGCGCAACGGGTTGTCGTCGCGGTCCCACTCCCCCGACGCCACTTTCGCGATCTCGCCGCGAATCGCGACCATCGCGTCGACGAACCGGTCGAGCTCTTCGACGCCCTCCGACTCGGTCGGCTCGATCATCAAGGTGCCGGCGACCGGAAACGACATGGTCGGCGCGTGGAAGCCATAGTCGATAAGGCGTTTCGCGACGTCGTCGACGGTCACGCCGCTTTCCCTCGTGATCTGGCGAAGGTCGATGATGCACTCGTGCGCGACGAGGCCGCCCCGCCCGGTGTACAAAACCGGGTAGGACGACGTAAGCCGACGCGCCAGGTAGTTCGCCGACAAAATCGCCGACTCGGTGGCGCCGCGAAGTCCGTCGAGGCCCATCAACGCTATGTACGCCCAGGAAATGGCCAGCACGCCTGCCGAACCGAACGGCGCCCCTGAGATGGGGCCGGGCCCGGTCTCCGGCCCGGCGTCAGAAACCAGCGGGTGGCTGGGCAGGTACGGTGCCAGGTGAGAGCGAGCCGCGACCGGCCCGACACCGGGACCGCCACCGCCGTGCGGGATGCAGAAGGTCTTGTGCAAGTTGAGGTGCGAGATGTCGGCCCCGAACTTGCCCGGTCGGGCGAGACCGACGAGCGCGTTGAGGTTCGCGCCGTCGACGTAGACCTGGCCGCCCGCGTCGTGCACCAACTCGCAGATACGGGTGATGGTCGGTTCGAAGACGCCGTGCGTCGAAGGGTAGGTCACCATGATTGCCGCGACGCGCCCCGCGTGCGCGTCGAGCTTCGCGGACAGGTCGGAGAGGTCGACGTTGCCATCGGCGTCGCACGCCACGACGACCACCCGCATGCCGGCCATCGCCGCGCTCGCCGCGTTCGTTCCGTGCGCCGACGCGGGAATCAGGCAGACGTCGCGATCGCCGTCGCCACGCGCCGCGTGATAGTGCCGAATCGCCAGCAGGCCGGCGAATTCGCCTTGCGATCCGGCGTTCGGCTGCACCGACACCGCGTCGTAACCGGTGACGTCGGCGAGCCAGTCCTCCAACTCTCGAATGAGTCGCAGGTATCCGGTGGCCTGATCGAGCGGCGCGAACGGGTGGATGTTCGCGAACTCCGGCCAGCTGATCGCCTCCATCTCGGTGGTGGCGTTGAGCTTCATCGTGCACGAGCCCAGCGGGATCATCGACCGATCGAGCGCGACGTCCTTGTCGGAGAGGCGCCGAAGGTAGCGCAACATCGCGGTCTCCGACCGGTGCCGGTGAAACACCGGGTGGGTAAGGAAAGTCGACGTGCGGGCGAGCGGAAAGTCGTCGTCGAGCAACGCGCTGTGCGACCCCTCGTCGTCCGGGAAAGAAACGCCGAAGGCCGCGCAGACGGCGCGTATGTCAGCAACGCCCGTCGTCTCGTCGCAGGCCGTCGCGACGGTGTCGTCGTCGACGAGCCGCAGGTTGACGCCCGCCTCGAGCGCCGCCGCGACGACCGACCGCGCGCGGCCCGGTACGTGAGCGGTGACGGTGTCGAAGAACGGGGCCTCGTCGACGGAGACACCGCCGGCCCGAAGCGCAGCGGCGAGCGATGCCGCATGCGAATGCACGCGTCGGGCGATCTCACGCAACCCGTCGGGACCGTGGTAGACGGCGTACATGCCGGCGACGACGGCGAGCAGCACCTGCGCCGTGCAGATGTTGCTGGTCGCCTTTTCGCGACGGATGTGCTGCTCGCGGGTCTGCAGCGCCAGCCGATACGCGGGCCGGCCGGCGGGGTCGACCGACACGCCGACCAACCGCCCGGGCAATGAACGCGCAAGCGACTCGCGAACCGACATGAAGCCGGCGTGCGGGCCGCCGAACCACATTGGCACGCCGAACCGCTGGCTCGACCCGACCGCGACGTCGGCGCCCCACTCGCCCGGCGGGCGAAGCAGCGTCAACGCCAGCAGGTCGGTCGCGGCGACAACGAGCGCCCCCGCGTCATGCGCCTGCGCCACCAACGCCGAGTAGTCGAGCACCGAACCGTCGGCCGCCGGGTACTGCACCAGGACGCCGAAGCACGCGCCGGGCAGCCCGCCCGACAGATCGGCGACTTCGACGTCGACCCCGATCGCGGCCGCACGGGTGCGGACGACGGCGATGGTCTGCGGCAGCACATCACGGTCGATATAGAACCGTTGATTTGTCGACTTAGAGCTACGGCGACACAACGACATCGCCTCGGCCGCGGCGGTCGGCTCGTCGAGCAGCGACGCGCCCGCGACCGGCAACGTGGTGAGATCGGCGACCGTCGTCTGGAAGTTCAGCAGCGCCTCGAGCCGGCCTTGCGAGATCTCCGGCTGGTACGGCGTGTAGGCCGTGTACCAGGCGGGGCTCTCCAGCACGTTCCGCTTGATGACGCCGGGCGTCAGGGTGCCGTAGTAGCCGAGCCCGATCATCGACGTGGCGACGCAGTTTTGCGAGGCGAGCTCGCGCAACCGCGCGAGCACCTGCTCCTCCGACCTCGCAGCGGGCAGCGCCGTGCGTCGTCCGACCTCTTCACGGATCGACTCGGGCACGGCGTCGGCGACCAACTCGTCGAGCGAGCCGTAGCCGACGACGGCGAGCATCTTCGCCTGCTCGTCGTGATCAGGGCCGATGTGCCGGTTAGCGAATCCGTGTCGACTGGCGAAGCCGTGCCGATCGGCGAAACCGCTCATGTCTAAGGCCTTCCGCGGACGTCGGGGCGCGCTCCGGTGACCCGGAAGCGGCTCCCCCTCTGTCATCGGCACCTGAGAGCTTCACCGCCGCGCGCGCTCATCGGCGCGCCGCCGGTTTGCACCGTCGGTGGCGCGCCGCCTCGTGCGGAATGCGGGGTGGCGCGCGCTTTCCAGAGTTGCCTCGGCCACGCGGTTTGTCGGCCTGAGAGATTCCGGGGAGGTTGCTCCTTCGGCGACTCACGCTGGCTGCGTGAGCTCTCTTCCGTGCGGCGTCGTCGGCGTTACGACGTCAAAACTAGCAGCGTGGACGACGTGCGGAAGCTGCCACGCTGATGATGGTCGCGCGTCAGCCGATCCGGCGGGCTCGGCGGCGGGCCAGCTCGTCGTCGCTGTGGGCTTGCGGCTCGGTGCCGCCATCAGGGTCGGGACGCTCGCCAGGTAGCTGCGCGAGCGATCCCTCGACCTCGCGCACCACCCGGCCGACGGCGATGCCGAAGACACCCTGGCCGCCTTGCACGAGGTCGACGACCTCGTCTGCGGACGTGCACTCGTAGACGCTCGCGCCGTCGCTCATCAAGGTGATCTGCGCCAGGTCGTCGACGCCGCGCTCGCGAAGGTGCTGGACGGCGGCGCGAATGTTCTGCAACGAGACGCCGGTGTCGAGCAACCGCTTCACGACCTTGAGCACCAAGATGTCGCGGAAGCCGTAGAGGCGCTGCGAGCCGGACCCGGCGGCAGCGCGGATCGTGGGCTCGACGAGCCCGGTGCGGGCCCAGTAGTCGAGCTGGCGGTAGGTGATGCCGGCGGCCGCGCACGCGGTGGGACCGCGGTAGCCGACCCCTTCGTCGAGCTCCGGCAGGTCGTCGGTGAACAGGGCGCCCTGCAACGTGCGCGGGGCCCGCGGCGTGAGCATTGGCTGGCCGCTCAGCGGGTTCGCCGAGGCCGGCTCACCGGGGTTCGGTCCGGACGTCGGAGCCTCACCGTTCGTCGCCATCGGAGCGCCTCCTGGTCCGTCTCTGGTCTGTCTCGAGCTCGTTCCTGCAGCTTGGGTAGACAGCCACGCTAGGGATGTCAATCCGGCGAGTCAACGCGACGCGCGGGCGACCCGAAATACTCGACTCTCAACCTAAGCTTGAGGGTGCGGGAGGCTCAACCTTGGGTGGTGTCGAAGTCCTCGGGCGAGATGTTGTCGAGGAACTCGCGGAACTTCTCCACCTCGTCCTCGTCCTCCTGCTCGTGCGGGATCTCGATGCCCGCCTCGTCAAGCACCGCCTCGGCCCCGAAGATCGAGGTGCCGGTGCGCAGCGCCAACGCGATCGCGTCGCTCGGCCGGGCGCTCACCTCACGCCCGTCGTCGAAGACCAACTCGGCGTAGAAGACGTTGTCGCGCATCTCGCTGATGCGCACCGCGCGCAGCTTCGCGCCCAGCGCGACCAGCAGATCGCGCATCAGGTCGTGCGTGAGCGGCCGCGGCGGCACCACTCCCTGCTGGGCGAAGGCGATGGCGGTCGCCTCGACGGCGCCGATCCAGATCGGCAAGTAGCGCTCGCCCTCGACTTCGCGCAGCAGCACGATCGGCTGATTGGTCGGCAGCTCGACGCGGACGCCCACCACCTGAAGCTCGTTCATGGTCACCCGCCCTGCTCTACTGCGCATTGCGCTTGCGTACTGCGCTTTCGCGGCCGCCGCCAACACGTGGCGCGTTTTTCACGGTACACCGGCGTTACCCCGGCGAGCAGGTCCGCGAGGTGGGCCTGTCAGCGTGACAAGCCGGGCCGCAGCCCCGCCTTCACCAACGCCGCGTGCAACCGCACCGACAATGCCGCGAGCTCGCGCGCGACCTCCTCGGCTCGGGCGCGCGCCTCCGGATTGCGCTGTCGAACGAGCGGCGTCACCACCTGCTCGACGAGCCCGACCTCGCGATCGGCCGCCGCCTTGAACGCCCGCAGGTGGCGCGGCTCGATGCCGAAGCGCGACATCTCCGACACGGTCTTGGCCACCGTCAGCGCCGTGCCGTCGTAGTGGTTGCTTCCGGGTCGCGGCGCCACCAACTGAAACTGCTCAAGTTGCGTGAGCGCCGCGTCGTCCAACTCGGCGGCTTCGAGAAGCTCCTTGCGCGAGAGTCGGACGTCGCTCGGGTCTTTCCCGAAAGCCTCCGGGCCAGGCAACCCCTCCGTGGCGACGAGCGCGCGCGGGACGCGGGGGCCGGCGCCGGGTTGCTGCGCGGGCTCCAGCCCGCGATCGATGGCCTCCAGGTGGTCCTTGATGACGCGCAGCGGCAGGTAATGGTCGCGCTGAGCGGTGAGCACGTAGCGCAGCCGCTGCACATCGGGATGCGAGAACTTGCGATAGCCGGCGGACGTGCGCTCCGGCTCAATCAAACCCTCAGCCTCAAGGAACCTGATCTTCGAGATCGTGACGTCGGGGAAGTCGGGCCGCAGCTGCGTCAAGACTTCGCCGATCGAGAGTGTGGCGTGAGACGACGCCCGCGAGGTTGACCGCGCACTCATCGAAAGCCGTCACTCCGCCTTATCGCCGGGTCGCGCGCCCACGAAGAACACCAGCCGGAACTTGCCGATCTGAACCTCGTCGCCGGCGGCCAGGTCGATCTCGTCGATGCGCTCGCGGTTGACGTAAGTGCCGTTGAGGCTGCCGACGTCGCGCACGGCGAAGCCGTCGTCGCTCTTGCGAAACTCCGCGTGCCGGCGAGAGACCGTCACGTCGTCCAAGAAGATGTCGCTTTCGGGGTGGCGACCGGCGGTGGTGACCTCTGCGTCGAGGAGGAACCGGCTCCCTGCGTTCGGCCCGCGACGCACCACGAGCAGGCCGGAGCCGGGCGGCAGCGATTCGATCGCGGCCTGGTCGGCGACGTCGTCGTCGACTGTGGCCGGCTCCATCGCCTCGAGCCCGGAGATCGAGATGGTGGACGTCGAGTCGACCGGACGCTCGGGCGCGACCGGTTGGCCGGGCCGGCTCAGCGCGGCGCCGCAGTTGGCGCAGAACCGCGCGTCATCTGGGTTCTCGTGGCCGCATTGCGTGCAGAAGAGCATCGGCATCGTGGTCGGCGTCCTCCCCGTCATCGGCAACCCGGCGGACAAGACCGTCAGGTAGAGGTTGACGGTCAGGGAAACCTATGCGCCCTCGGCCCAGCGGTCAACTCGTACCCGTCGTAGCCAGGTTTTCACAGGCGTCTGAGCTACTGCGCGCCGGTCAGCTTTCCGTACGCCGCGGCGTCGAGCAGCGCGTCGACGTCGGCAGGGTCGCTCGGCCGCACCTCAATCATCCAACCCTCGCCGTACGGGTCGGCGTTGACCAGCTCCGGTCGTGCGTCGAGGACGTCGTTGCGGCCGACCACCTCGCCCGAGATCGGCGCATAGATGTCCGAGACGCTCTTCGTCGACTCCACCTCGCCGAGCGACTGGCCCGCCTCGATCTCGGTGCCGGCCTCGGGGAGCGTGACGAAGACGATGTCCCCCAGAGCCTCTTGCGCGTGGTCGGTGATACCGACTCGCACGGCTCCGCCGTCGCCGCTAGGGCGCACCCACTCGTGCTCGGCGGTGTAACGCAGGTCGTCTGGGATCACGAGGAACCTCCGGGTGTTCGGCGCCCGGCGGTCTGCGTCGACGCCGGGTGGGCGTACTTGGGCGGCGTGACTGAATGCAATGCCGTGATCCGCACCGTGTCAAGCTCGGTGACTGTACCGCTCGCCCCTTTCCCCTTCAGGGTGTCGAGCACCCCCCCGGGAATTCCCATCGCCTGCGACAGCGTCGGCGGGTCGCCGATGGCGAGCAGGTCGTACGGCGGCGCCAGCTCGGTTCCGTCGACCACCACCCCGCTGCCGTCGAGCGCGTCCACGAAGTAGCTGCTGGCGACCAGCCGCACTGCCAACGGCGCCCCCGGCGAAGCGGTGTTGGTCGACCCGCTCGCCCCGCGGGTCGGCTCGCCGCGGATCTCGACGGCCTCCGCGCCCGCGTCGCGCAACTCCTCAAGCGAGTCGAGCAGCACGTCCGCGGTGATCTTCTTGTCGGGGTCGGCGATGCGCAGGTCGATGCCCGGGCCGCTCGCGCCAACCGTGCCCGCCAGGATGCGCAGTGTCTGCGCGCGCTGCTGCGCCTCGTCGAGCGCCGCCTGATTCTGCCCCGCGCCGCCGGTCAGCTTCGCGAGCGCGTCTTGCTCGTCGGAGATCTGGGAGCGCAGCTGGTCGGATTTCGCCGACAGGTTGTCGAGGACGTCGACCAGGTCGGCCTGCCGCGCCGTCGAAAGCCCCGCGCCGGCCTGGCTGTGCACCTGGGTCACCAGCGCGAAGCCCAGCAGCCCGCACAGCAGCGCGACGATCAGCTGGCCGCGCGTCGCGCGTGGCCGGCTGATGTCGAGCAATTGTCGCCAGCCTGACGACCCGGCCGACCCGGCCGACCCGGCCGACCCAGCCGACCCAGCCGACCCAGCCGGTCCGGCCGACGGGAGCGCCGCCTCAACCTCGGGTTGAGCGGCAGCCAGCTCAGCTTCTGGGAATGTGGCCTGTTTGTCCGCGGGCTGCTTGCGTGCGGGTGGTTTCGCCGCCGCTTTCTTGACCGGCTGCTGCCTTCCCGGCTGCCTCGCGGCCGCCGCCTTCTTCGCCGGCTGCTTCGCGGCCGGCTGCTTTTTCGCGGGCTGCGCAGCCGTGCGCGGCGGTTGCGGCGAATCCTCGGTCATGCGCGGAACAGGTGGCGGCGAATCGCCGCCGCGTTGGAGAAGATTCGAATGCCCAACACCACGACCACGCCGGTCGACAACTGACTGCCGACGCCGAGCTGATCACCGAGGAAGACGATGAGCGCCGCGACCAGCACGTTGGCGATGAACGACACGACGAACACCTTGTCGTCAAAGATGCCGTCGAGCATCGCCCGCAACGCGCCGAACACGGCATCCAGCGCGGCGACCACCGCGATCGGCAGGTACGGCTGCAGGCCCACCGGCACGGTGGGATGGAACACCACACCGAGGATCACGCCGATGGCCAACGCGAGCGCTGCGATCACGGGGATTCCAAAGGTTGAGCGGACGGCGGGGCAAGGAGCGGCTCGGCGTACCGCACGACTGGCTCGGCCGCCGAGGGAAGCGTAAGCCGTTCGCGCGCGTCGACGGAGAAGCCCAGACCGTAGACCTGCCGCCAGTTCTCATACAAGGTGCCGGTCTGGGTCTGGAGAAACGTCCCCTTCAGGTCGGGCGGACCGATCGCGTCGACGTGGTACGGCGGCGCGAGCGGCCGGTAGTCGACCAGGATCGCGTCGCCCGCCTCGCGGATCGCGGTGCGCGTGGTGAGCCGCTCGCCGTTCACCGCGATCGCCTCCGCGCCGCTCGCGAACAGCGCGTCGACCACCGCCTGGATGTCACGGTCGTAGATGACGCCGAGCGAGGCCGTGTCGGGATCGCTGGTGTCCTTGGCGTTGTCGAGCGTCACCTCGACACCGCTCCCCTCTACGGCCTGGGTGCCGGCCACCACCTCGAGCTCGGCGATCTCGCGCTGCAATGAGGAGCCGCGGCCGGACGCCGACAACGCCGCGTCGCGAGCGGTGGCGACCTTCGCGCGCAGCTCGTCGAGTTGCTTTTGCAACTGGTCCGACTGCGCGGTGCGGTCGTTGATTTGCTTGACCAACTCGTTGCGGTCGCGCTTTGCGGCGTCCGCGTTGCGATGTGTCGCGACCGCCGAGGTCGCGAACAGCGCGCCCGCCCCCGCGAGCACGACGCCGACCAGCATCGCGGTCACGCGCCGCGAACGTCGTCCGCGCTCGTCGACAACATGCTCGGACGACGCCGCCTTGCGGCGGGCCGCGGCCCGCTCGTAACCCTCATCGATCGCGTGCGTCGTGACATCGATGAGCAATGACATTGACGCGTCGGCCCGACGCGATGACATTGACGCGTCGGCCCGACGCGGCCCACCGACGTCCTTGCCGGTGGGCTGGTCTGGAGCAATCAGCTTCCGGCCCCCTCGACAACGGCGGCCCACTCTTGCAGCAGCGCGGTCGCCGACTCGGCGTCGTGTCCCTCCGCCCACATATGCGTGACCGCCTCGGCCGGGTCGGGCAGCACCAGCACCCACCGCCCGTCGTCCTCGACAACCCGCACACCGTCGGTGGTGTCGAGGCCGCGATCGCCGGCGGCCTCCACCACAGAGCGCATGACCATGCCCTTGGCCGCCCATGGCGTGGGCACAGATCGGCGCAGCACGTGCGCCTGCGGGATACGCGCGTCGATCTGGCTCAACGTCAACTTGGTCCGCGCGACCAGACCGGTCAGGCGGACGAACGACGCGATCCCGTCGATCGACGTGTCGAATTCTGGGACGACGAAGCCGCCACGGCCATCGCCGGCGAAGATGACGTCGGACGCGGCGGCGGCCTTGGTCAACTCGTCGGGCGAGGTCGGCGCCCAGTGGATACCGACCCGGTGGAACCGGGCGACGTCCTCGGCGACCCGCGTCGTCGTGACCGGCAGCGCGATTCGGCCGGTGTGTCGCTCGGCGGCGACGAGGTCCATCAAGACCAGCAGCGCGCGG
>JAICLV010000196.1 GCA_025925185.1 Acidothermaceae bacterium | reverse complement strand
GCCGGTGGCGATGGCCTTCGCGATCGCGCTCTTCGTCGTGTCGGGCGTGCTCGCGGCGCGGCGGCTGCGCGTCAGCGCCATCGCGCCACCGCCGCGTCCGGTCGCGCAAGTGACGGCGGCGCCTGCGCCCGTTCCGTCGCCGCTGCCATCGGCGGTCCCGGCGGTCGCCCCGCCGGCGCCGCCGCCCGTCGAGCCGATCGCGGAGCCCATCGCCATCGAGCCGACGCCGATCCATCGCCGCCGCGCCCCGCATCCACGCGGCCTGTTGTCGGTGAACGCCATCCCGTGGGCCAAGCTGTACGTCGACGGCCGTGCCGCCGGCCACACCCCGCGCATCAAGCTCCCGCTCGAGGCCGGCAAGCACCAGCTCAAACTGACCACGCAGGCCGGCGAATCGCGCTCCCGCACCATCGAGATCGCCCCCGGCAAGGAGACGACGCTGACCGTCGTCTTCAGCGAGCCCACGCGCTAGCCCGGCGCTCACTCAACTCGACCCCGCCCGCATCATCAACCACGTCCGCGGCGCCACCACCGCCACTTGCGACGCAAACTCATCCGCGTGCGCGTGCCCGTAATGATGCTGCGCATTCGTCAGCAAATACACACGCGCCCGCTTCACCTCCGACGGCGTCTTCAAAATATGCGCGTGATACCGATCCCCAATCACCCTTCCACTCCGCCGCATCACCCGATTGAGCGCCTTCGCCACCCGTACCCCCATCCCCTGCATCCCCGTCGCCAACTTCACCCGATCCTGCGCCTCGACGATCAAGTGCACGTGATTCCCCATCACCGCGTAATGCACCAACCGAAACCCATTCTTGACCGCTCCCGCATACATCGCCCGCTTCATCACCGAAAAGCACCGCCCGCTCCGCAAATTCCAGACGCCCTTCTCCATCCGCCACGTCACGTGCACCGGAAACCGCCCCTTCAACACCTCCCGCTCCACATGCGCCACCCCCGCCCTCTCGCCCTTCGGCTTCCGCCCGGCCCCCTTCCGCTTCCCACCCCACGTCCGAAACTTCATCTCGCTCTGCCGCATGATCTTGAATCAGCATAGATCGTCACCGACGGACACGCAAGAGCAAACTGCACTTCGCTACCCCCATCACCGGTACGTGAGACACACGGACGGCGGAGCTCGGCAATCACCGCCGCGGGTCGCCGGCTGCCCGATCGAGCCGCGGGTGGTCGGGAGCGCGCATCCACTGTCACGGGTCGTTGGCCAAGCACGGGTGGTGCGGCAGGCCCCACCCCTCATGGCAGCGCGGTCGGTTCGATCCGGCACAGGTGCCTCGACGCGAGCACCTGACCCATTCACGAATTCGCCCATTCGGGTTACCCACAAAACGCCCGAGCGCTTACAAAGGTCGCGCCCAAAAATCGTTTCGCGCTCTCGTCACAGAGCAATATCTTCCAAACGACAGATCGTACGATGCGGTACCATCCTCGGATGGAACTGCGGCGCGCTTCCACCCTGCTCGCCTCGGCCCTGGTCGCTGCGCTGGGCGGCTGCGGCAACGGCGTTTCCGGCGGCACCGGCACCGGCAACGGCGACGGCGGCATGATCGCGACCGCGAGCTGCGCCGATCCGGCGACGGCGTGCGGCGAGAGCTGCGTCGATCTGCAAAACGATCCGATGAACTGCGGCGACTGCGGCCACACGTGCGACGCGGCCAACGTCGAGCACGCGCTCTGCCTCGCCGGCACCTGCTCGTACGACGACTGCAGCGGCGGCTTCGCCGACTGCGACGGCGACGTCGTCAACGGCTGCGAGACGCCGACCGACAAGGACGTCGCCAACTGCGGCGGCTGCGGCATCGTCTGCGCGCCCGGCAACGGCGGCGCGGCCACCTGCACCAACGGCGTCTGCGGCTTCACCACCTGCGCCGCCGGCTTCGGCGACTGCGACGGCGACGCCGCCAACGGTTGCGAGACCGACCTCGGCACCGACAACGCCAACTGCGGCAAGTGCGGCGACGCCTGCGGCGGCGGCACCGTCTGCGCCGCCGGCGTCTGCGGGCTCGTCTGCACCGGCACGCTCACGCTGTGCGGCAGCGGCGACACCGCCTTCTGCACGCTCACCGACGACGATCCGGAGAACTGCGGCAGCTGCGGCCACAGCTGCGCGCCGACGCACGTCGACAACAAGGCGTGCTCGCAAGGCGTGTGCGGCTACCACCAGTGCGACACCAACTACGGCGACTGCGACGCCGATCCGACCAACGGCTGCGAGACCTGCCTGACCTGCACCATCGAGAACTGCGGCGGCTGCGGCATCGACTGCCTCGCGGTGCACACCACCGATCTTTCGTGCAGCGAAAGCGGCACCTGCGTGTGGACGACGTGCGACGCTGGCTGGGGCGACTGCGATACCTCGACGGACAACGGCTGCGAGAGCGACATCGCCCACGACGACAGCCACTGCGGCGCCTCGTGCATGGCCTGCCCAACAGGCCAGCATTGCAACGACGGCACCTGCTCGTAGCGCGCCCTCGCTTGGCCCGCGCCTTGCTGTTCCAAAATGTATGGCGTTTCGCAAGCGCTGGCTGTTTCTGTGGATCCCGCTCGGCATCGTCGGCCTCGTCCTTTTGGTGCTGCTGTTCATCAACCCGATTGTCGCGTACGGCACACAGACGGGTCTCGATCGCCTGAAGGGCACGTCGGGCAGCTTTCACGGCCTGCACGTGACCATCATCCATCCCGGTTACAACCTGTACGGGCTCAAGGTCGTCGAGATGCCGGCGTCCGAGCACAAGGAGCCGATCTTCTACGCCGACCGCATCGAGATGCGCTGGTCGTGGCGCGAGATCTTCAAGGGGCACCTCGTTCGCCGCGTCAAGATCTGGAACCCGAAGGTGGTGATCCCGATGCGGCCGGGCGAGAACGGCAAGCCGGCGCAGCCGCCGCTCGAGATCGCGCGCACGCTCGAGTCGGTGCCGTCGGCCGGTCTGGAGCGGCTCGAGATCGTCGGCGGGCAGATCACCCTCGTCGACGAGCACCACGCGGGGCAGCGCGTGTGGCTGCACGACGTCAACGCCACGCTCGAGAACTTGAAGACGCGCAAGAAGACGATGGAGGGCTTGCCGGTGCTGGTGACGGTGCGCGGCAAGCTGCAGAAGACCGGCGAGCTGACGCTGTTCTTGACGGCCGATCCGTTCGACAAGGGGCTGACGTTCGCCGGCTCCGCCGAGCTGCGCCATCTGGCGCTCGCCGACCTGCACCAGTTCACCAAGATCAAGGGGCTCGAGCTGCCCGACGGATCGATCGACATGTTCGCGTCGATCACCTGCAAGCGCGGCACGCTCACCGGCGGCATCAAGCCGATCCTCAAGAACGTCAAGGTGACGGCGGCCGACAACAAGCTCGGCGACAAGATCAAGGCGGTGCTCGCCGACGCGGCGGTCAAGCTGTTCTCCGATCGCGTGCCGGGGCGCAACGCGGTCGCGACCATCATTCCGATCCACGGCGATCTGAAGAAGCCGGACGTGCAGCTGTTGCCGACCGTGCTGGCGGTGTTGCGCAACGCGTTCGTCGAGGGCTTGTCGTCGAGCTTGACCAACGTGCCGCCGACGGTCGGCAAGGGCGGCTTCTTCCACCAGGCGCGCAAGGCGCTGTCGAAGAAAAGCGAAAAGCCGATCGAGGCCGAGCCGAACAAGTAACGAGGAGGACGACGTATGCGACGCGTGTTGTGGATTCCGTTCCTCGTGCTCGCCGCGTGTCACGCGCACATGACGGCGGCGCAGAGCGGCAAGCAGCAGGCGCAGATGGAGAAGCCGCCCGATACCAAGCAGGTGCAGTCGGCGCGGCCGGTGCGCACGACGCCGGGCGGGATGCTCGATCCGCAGGCGATGAAGCAGATCCAGGCCAAGCTGTCGCACAAGGGCTATCAGGCGTCCGAGAGCGGCCAGCTCGACGAACAGACGCAGGCGGCGATCCGCAAGTTTCAGGCGCACGAGCACATCGCAGCGACGGGCCTGCCCGACTTCGACACGCTCCGCCGCCTCGACCTCGACCCGCACAAGATCTACCTCGGCGGCACCAAGCGCCAGGACGAGAAGCACAACGAAGCCAAACGGTAGGTGTT
>JAICLV010000118.1 GCA_025925185.1 Acidothermaceae bacterium | reverse complement strand
TGGTAGAAGGCCTGCAACGTGTATTGGTCGGGAATCTTCGCGTAGCTGAAGGCCGGACCTCGGTACCCGACATCGGTCGTTCCGTACATCGTGTCGAACTGGTAGAGGTGTTGGCCTTGTGGCCATGGGCTCTTGCTCGACGGGATGTCGGTGACCGTGCGCCAGCCGGCGCGTTTGAAGGCGACGCTGAGCGTCATCCGGTTGCTCGCGAGAATCTCGTCGTAGCTGTGCGGGTTGTCGACCCACAACCCCGACTGCAGCGTCGAGTGCGCCAGCCAGCTCGACCCGCCGAACGTCGGCGACGTCATGAACGCGCTGCGGGAAAAGAACCCCGCAGCCTCCAATGTCTTCGTACTCTGATTGAGGAGGGCGTCAACCTGCGGCGAGTAAAACGAGCCCTGCACCGCAACCTGGCCGTAGCTCTCGACGAAAACCAGCAGCACGTCCTTTCCGCGCAACGCGGTCAGCAGCTGGCTCGACGGCGTGAGTGCAAACCGGTCGGCTTTGGCCAGTTGCCCGCTGAACGCGTTCTCGTCCTGTATCCCTGTGCGCACCAACTCGACCTGGCTCGACAAGAGGTCGGCGCTGGTCGCGGCTGCGACGTGCGCTCCGGTGCCGGTTGTCACGCCGAACGCCGCGCACAAAACCCACACGAGCGCGAGCGAGGAAATCGCCGACGCCGAGCTCACCCGATGCCGCGCCGCGACGCGCGAGACGCGCACGGTCGCCAGCGTTATCGCGACGAACGCGACGACGATGCCGACGACCGCGGCGACGGTCAGCAGATCCGCCCAGACCCGACCGATCGAGTCGCCGAGCACGCCGATCGCCGGACCGAGGCTCCCCCAGTCGGTCACCACGTTGAACGGCCGATCCAGGACGGAGAAAAACCCGAAATCGAAGGCCCGAATCACCGTGAGCGCACTGAGGACGAGGCCCACAAGGATCGCGAGATACACCCGCAACCGAGGTGGCAACACGATCGCCACCGCCACGACGGCCAAGCCCTCAATCGGAACGCGCAGAAAAGTGGTCAGCCGAAGGCCGTTCAACTGGTCGGGCGCCACGAGCACGCTCCACACCAGCGCCACGGCCAGGCCCGTGAGGACCCAGCCGGCGACCTTGCGAACTCTTGTCGGCGCGGGCGTGACGTGTCGCCACCGTTTGACGGCGAGCCAACACACGTCGCGGCCGAATGACTCGACGAGCAAGACAAGGGCCAACACAAGCGCAACCGAAGCCCACGCGCGAGGCAAAACGTCGGCCGCCGCGACGGTGAGTGCGATCCCCTGCGTGGCGGCGACCACCTTGCGCCAATACCGCGCCGGCAGGGCGGCTCGCATCCACGGCAGCGCGCCCGCGACCAAGAACGCGTAACGCATCAGGCCGATCGCGAGGACCCACGCCCCCATCGACCGTGCGACGTACACGCTCAGCACCAAGATGAGAAAGGCGTCGACCTCACCGTCGAAGCGCGCGCCGAGGGGCGTGATCGTGTGGGTACGCCTGGCGATCCAGCCGTCGACGGCGTCGAGAGCCAATGCGATCGCCGCCATCGTGACGACCGCCGAAACCCGACTCGGCCCGCCGAAGCTCGACACCACCAGCGCCGCGACGCCGCCGACCAGTGTTAAGCGTGCGAGCGTCACGCCGTTCGCGACACCGAGCGTCGCGCAGCGCGACCGCACCAACCCTGCGACGAGCAGCGCGTTCGCGACGAGCCCACACGCGGTTCCGACCAGCCAACCGCCGAATGTCAGCCCGACGGCGCCGGCCAGCAGGCCGAGGACCGCGGCCTGCGCCAACAGGCCCGGGAGCGCGACGCGTCTCACGATGCGCACCCTTGCCTCCCTCGACCGTGACCCACATCGCTACACGTGGGTCACGCCAGGGCGGTTCAGTGCCGGTCGCGTGTCGATCAGTGCGTCCGCCGCTAACCCGCCCGAGCACGCACGTCGCGAAGGCGTCGTTCGAGATATCGACGCTCGGCGTCGGTCGAGACCAGCTCGAGAGCGGAGCGATAGGCGACCGCGGCCTCCGCCAACCGACCAGCTCGGCGGAGCAGGTCAGCGCGCGCCGCCGGGAGATGCGCGTTGCCATCGAGCCGTCCCGAACGCGCGATGTCGTCGAGCACGTCAAGTCCGGCGTCGACGCCGTCCGACATCGCCAATGCGACGGCCCGACTCAACTCCGCGTACGGTGACGGCGCGACCACGGCGAGCTCTCCGTACAGCGCCGCGATTTCCCCCCAGCTTGTCGACTCAGACGATGTCGCCGCCGCGTGCAGCCGCGCGACGCAAGCCTGGATCAGGTACGGTCCACGATCAGTGGAAGCGCAGAGCGCGTCGTCCAACACCGCGGCAGCTTCGGCGATCAGCGTACGGTCCCAGCAGCTCCGGTCCTGCTCCTCGATCGAGACCAGCTCGCCGCTGCCCCCGACACGCGCGGCGGCGCGCGCGTCATGAAAGAGCTCCAGCGCAAGCAACGCCAACGTCTCGCCATCATCGGGCATCAGCTCGTTCATCGTCCGCGTCAGCCGGATCGCCTCCGTCGACAATGCGCGGCGCAACACGTCGGGCGCGTCGCTCGGCGCGTACCCCTCGGTGAACAGCAGATACAGGACGGCGAGAACGCCGTTCCGACGCTCAGGCAGCGAATGCGCGTCGGGCACTCGATACGGAATTCGGGCGTGCGCGATCTTTTGGCGCGTGCGCACGAGGCGCTTGTTCATGGCGTGCTCGGACACGCCGAAAGCGCGGGCGATCTCCGCCACGGTCAGACCGCACAACGTGCGCAGCGTCAGTGCCACCCGCGCCTCGAGAGGCAATGCGGGATGGCAGCACGTGAAAATCAGCCGCAATCTATCGTCGGGAATGGCCTCACCGACGTCGTCGGCGGCGCTCTCATCAACGACGCTTTCGAGTTCGCGCAAAGCAGCCAGTTCCTTGAGTTTGCGAGCCTCGACATTCATCCGTCGCATCCTGTCGATCGCGTGGTTTCGCGCCGCGGTCGTCAGCCACGCACCGGGCCGACGAGGTGTTCCATCACGCGGCCACGCCGCGGCGGCCGCGGAGAACGCCTCCTGAGCGCAGTCCTCAGCTAGCGCCCAATCGCCGGTCAACCGGATGAGCGTCGCGACGACCTGCCCCCACTGGGTCACGAACGCGGACCGAAGCTCGCCGCGCGGATCGTCTGTCGCCACGTCGAGCCGCCTAACCACCGAGTGAACGTAGTGGCCGAATCTCCACCGCACCAAGAGAAGCAGCCGGATGTAGCGCAGCGATCTCGATCGCGTCGTCAAGGTCAGCCGCGACAAGAAACTCGTAGCCTGCGACCTGCTCCCAGACCTCCGCGTACGGGCCGTGCGTCACCAACGTTCGGCCATCACGCACCCGCACCGTCGCGCTGACGCCGGGTTCCTCGGCCGGTCGCAGCCGATGCGCGGTGCGCGGCACAGCGCGGCGCGCCATCTCGTCGATCCACTCGTATGGCGGGAGGTCGGACACATCGTGCCCGACCGGTGACGCGCCAGGCGCCGCGGCCATCAACAACACGTACTGGACACCGTCGTAAGAGAAAGACGCCGACGGGTCGGCGAACTCGCGTCCGGCGTTCGCCAACGCGTCGAAGTCCTCCCACACCTCGCGAACCTCGATCGCACCGAACCGCGCGACCGGGTGGCCGGCGGCGAACGCCGCCGCGTCGTCCAAGCTTCTCGTCTCAATGACGTCGAAGCCCGCGATGTACTCCTTGAACTGTGTGAAGGGGCCGTCGGTCACCAACATCTTGCCGCCTCGCACGCGCACGGTCGTCGCGTCCGAGAGATCCTCGAGGCGATGCCCGGCTACCCACCGTGCCGGGCTCACGTCGGACGAGTCTTCCGAGACCGGCATCCGCACGAGCAACATGTGTTTCATCTGACCTCCTGTGCTCCAACTATCGACGAACCGGCGATCGCGACGACGACCAGGACGGGAACGAGCACGGCCAGCGTCGCGGTCAGCCCCATCGCGTCGGCGGCCCACCCGATGAGACCTGGTCCTAGCAGCACGCCTGCGTAGGTAAATGTCGTGAACCGAGAGATGAACGTCGCCGCACCGGCGCCCGAGCCGCCCGCGTGCCCGACGGCGCCGAAAGTCAGCGGAAGAAGCAACGACGCGCCCAGTCCGAAGACGGCGAGTCCAACGATGCCAAAAAGCGGTCGGGGGCAGCTCACCGCCACCGCGACACCAACCGCGCCGAGCAGGCCTCCACCGCGAAAGAGCGACCGGACGGGGAACCGCTGCCTGAGCCGGTCGCCGACGGCCCGGCCCGCAGTTTGCCCGAGCGCGTAGGCGGTGACGGCGATCGACGCCAGCGCGACCGGCGCGCCTTTGTCGTCGTGCAGGAAAATCCCGCCCCAGCCAAGTGCGGCCCCCTCGCACACCATGAGCAACATCCCGGTGACCCCAAGGAGCACGACCATGCGGGTCCATCCGGTTCGCCAGCCCTGCCGCACCGACGAGGAAACGTCAGTGGCGTCGGCGTCGCGCGCCAGCAGATCTCGGGCGACGACGAGACCGGCAATGAGGACGACGACCGCGACGCCGGCGAAGTTCGCCAGCGTCGTGACCCGGGCATGGACGACGAGCGCGGTCACCAGCGAGGCGGCTATCGCACTCACGCTCCAGGCGCCGTGACAACTGTTGAGCACCGGGCGCCCGGTCGCCCGCTCGACGGCGACCGCGTGGGCGTTCATCGCGGAGTCTGTCGGTCCGTGCGCGGCGCCCAACACCATCGTCGCGATGGCGTAATCGATCACGCCACGGGTGAGCCCGACGGCGACGAGCGCCAGCGGCATCACGCTGAGGGCCATGTGCAAGACGCGTCGGCTCCCGAAGCGGCCGACCAGCGGCGCGACGAACTGCATCGCGGCGATCGCGGCGAGGCCGAACAGCAGGTCGATGAACCCAACCTGAGCGTTATCGAGGTGGTGGCCCGCCTTCAGCGACGGAGCCCGCGCGATCAACGTCGACAAGGTGAGCCCGTTGATGAAGAACACGGCGACGATGGCCGTCCGAACGCGCGCGACGGGGCGGACTGGATTCGGGGCGAGACGCGTTGGCGTGTCGAGCATGTGGGGTGCTCCTCGAGTCGTCGGATCTGCCCCACCGACGAACGAGCCCCCGCGACGAGGACATCCCGAGCACCAATCCCCCGCTTACGACGGCGACACCAATCCAGGCAAGCGCCGGCGGCCACGCGGCTCCTGCCGCGACACCGACCAGCGCGGCCGACGCCGGCACGACGCCCGTCAGCAGCCCCGCCCGATCTGCGCCAAGCGACGAGACCGCCGAGTACCACAGCACGAACGCCACCGCTGTCACCATGACCGCGAGATATCCGATGGCGGCCCATTGCGTCGCCGAAAGCGCCGCGAACGAGTCGGCGCCCTCGGTCGCAAACGCGAGGACGACGTACACGACCGCGCCGATCCAGGTCGCGTGCAACGACACGCCCCATGCGCCTTGCCGGGGCAACACCGGCATCGCGAGCAACGTGAACCCGGCCTCGCAGCAAAGAACGACAACGGCCCACAGCACGCCGACCAGGCTTGCGTTACCGAACCCTTCGACGAGGCAACTCCCCACGGTCACGACGACGGCGGCGGCGAGCACGCGCTGCCGCAGTCGTCGTCCCTCGAGCAATGGCCCGACAACGCCGAGCGCGATTGGCACCAGCGCGACCGCGACAGCGATCGCGGCCGGGCTGGCGTGCTGCACGCCGCGCACGACCGCGATGTTGAACAACACGAGTCCGCTCAGCGCCACGGCGACCAGCCACACCCACTCGCGACCTCGCGGACGACGCACCCGCCGTCGCCCGAGACCAAGCAGAATCACTGCCGCGATGGTGTACCGAACGCCCTGCGCCGCGAACAACGGCGCGTGCACAAGCGACCGCGACACCGCGACGCTGCCACCGACAAGTGCCATCGCGACGGCCCCAGCCGCCCAGCTCAATGAAGATCTGCTCGCCACGTCGCAACGATCGCCCTCATAATGGCCCTGTGGCCAGGTCCAAAACATCGTCGTTCGACAGGTCCAATACCACCGACTTCCTGCATCTCACGATGGCCGACGTCCGACGTGGCAACCGATGCGGCTGGCTCGCCGAGCAACTGCGCGAGGCGATCGGCGACGGTCGGCTAGGCATCGGCGCGCGCCTTCCGGCAAGCCGCGTACTCGCCGAGGAGCTGGGAGTCTCGCGCGGCGTCGTCACCGAGGCGTACCGGCGGTTGAGCGAAGACGGCCACGTCGCAGCACATGGGCGAGGTGGCACCGTCGTCCTTGCCGCTTTCCCTGCCAGCGAAGCGATCCCGGACGACGAACGACCTCTCGCACCGTCCGGTGACGATGTCTTCCAATCGCCGTTCGGCAATTTGTCTATTGAACGACTGCGCGCGGTTCCCGCGCGGATCGACCTGTCTCCCGGCGTTCCTGACCTCGCGGCTTTCCCGCGCAACGCATGGCTGCGCGCCGAACGGAAGGTGCTCGGCTCCCTTGCGCCGGCGGATTTCGGTTATGCACCTGCGGCGGGCACGCACGCGTACCGGCTGGCCGTCTCCCGATGGCTGGCGCGCAATCGCGGCGTGCGAGTCGCTCCGGAGGAGGTCGTCGCAGTAGCCGGCGTCGCGCAGGCCCTGGCGTTGCTCGCCCAGGTGTTGCGAGCGGCGGGGTCGACCGCGGTTGCCGTCGAAGACCCGGGCTCGCTCGGTGTCCGCGAGCAGTTGCGCGCGAACGGCATGCACACGCCGCCGATCCCGGTCGACGATGGCGGTCTACGCGTCGACGCGTTGCGAAGGTCAGGCGCCCGCGTCGTGCAACTCACGCCGGCGCACCAATTCCCGATGGGCGTCGTCCTCGACGGTGAGCGACGGCGCGAACTGGCGCGATGGGCCGCCGACAACGACGGCCTCGTCATCGAGGACGACTACGACGCCGAGCACCGCTACGACCGACCGCCCGTGCCGGCACTGCGCTCGTTGATGCCCGACCACGTCTGCTACACGGGCAGTGTCTCGAAGTTGCTGGCGCCCGCGCTTCGGATTGGCTGGCTCGTCGTGCCGCCACGACTGCATGACGCCGTCGTCGCCGCAAAGCGCGACAACGACCTCGGGAACGCGGGCCTGCCGCAGTTGAGCCTCGCGACGTTGATGGAGTCCGGCGACCTCGAGCGGCATCTGCGGCTGCTGCGACAGCGGCACCGGCGCCGGCGCGACACGATGGTCGACGCGGTGCATAGGCACCTGCCAAACGCCCGCGTGCACGGCGCGGCGGCCGGGCTGCACCTCACCGTCACCTTCGACGAGCAGCTCGACGACGCCGAGGTCGCGGCGCGCGCGCTGGCCAATGGCGTGAAGTCACAGCCGCTGTCGATGCACCGGCAGCAACCGGGACCGGCAGGCCTGGTGCTG
>JAICLV010000128.1 GCA_025925185.1 Acidothermaceae bacterium | reverse complement strand
TGTGCGCGACGCTCGCTGCGTTCGACGTCGACCATGCGGGATGGTCGTCGCAAGACCCGTACCTGGCCATCGGGGCCGTCGGCCACGTGCTGCTCGCCTACGGGAGCCTTCGTCCGATCGGCAGCCGTGACTCCGTCGCCGCGTTGCGCCGCCGCGAGCAAATCGCCGTGATGGCGCCGATGCTGCCGATCCTGCCGGTCGCCGGCGTCGTCATTTACTCGGTATTGACCGGCGTCCAGATGGCGCTGATGACGCTGATTCTGCTCGGCCTGCTGGTCGCCTCCGTGCTGGCGAGCGCGGTGCTAGCCCGCCTCGACCAACTCGTGCTCTCCCGAACGCTCGAGCACCGCGTCGTCGAGCGCACCCTCGCCTTGCGCACGCACGCGAAATGGTTCCGCGCGTTGGTGCAGAACTCTTCCGACGTGATCACGATCGTCGACGCGAGCGGCACGATTCGCTATCAGACGCCGTCGGTTTCGCGGGTGCTCGGCTACGACCCTGCGGCGATGGTCGGACGACGGTTCGGCGCGTTGCTCGGCAGATCCGACGCGGACCGGCTCGAAGCGATCCTGGTTGACGCCGCGTTGCGGCCGCGCTCCACCCAGACCGTCGAGTTCGCGATGATGCACAGCGACGGCCACTGGTGCGAGACCGAGACCGTCGTCACCTCTCTTGTCGACGACCACGACATCCGCGGGCTGGTGCTCAACACCCGCGACGTCAGCGAGCGCAAGGAGCTTGAGCGCCAGCTGACACGGCAGGCGTTCTCCGACTCCCTCACGGGGCTGGCCAACCGGGCGTTGTTCCGCAACCGGGTCGAGCACGCGATCGAGGAGCGCGCAGGCAGCACCGGTCAGGTCGCGGTGCTGTTCCTCGACCTCGACGGGTTCAAGGGCGTCAACGACGCGCAAGGCCACCTCGTCGGCGACAACCTGCTCGGTCTGGTCGCCGACCGGTTGCGACACTGCGTCGGCGCCGGCGACACGGTCGCCCGCCTCGGCGGCGACGAGTTCGCGATCCTCATCGTCGGCCCGGAGGCCGAGCGGACCGCGATCCAGGTCGCCGACCGGGTGCGCCACGTGCTGTCGCAGCCGTTCGTGCTCGACGGCCGGGAGGTGACGCTCGCCGCCTCGACCGGTATCGCGGTCACCGACATGGGCGAGGAGACCGCCGACCAGATCCTGCGCAACGCCGACCTCGCGATGTACCGGGCGAAGGCCGCGCGCGACGGCAGCTTCGTGCGCTTCCAATCCGAGATGCACGACGCGTTGCTGCTGCGCGTGCAAGCCGAGGCCGACCTGCGGCACGCCCTCGCTCGCGGCCAGCTCGCGCTGCACTACCAACCCACGGTCAACCTGCACACCGGCCAGGTCGTCGGGGTCGAGGCGCTGATCCGCTGGTATCACCCGACCCGCGGCCTGGTGCAACCGATGGACTTCATCGGCCTCGCCGAGGAGACCGGGCTCGTGGAGTCGATCGGCGAGTGGGCGGTGCGCGAGTGCTGCCGGCAGGGCGCGCGCTGGCAGGCGTACGCGCCGCCTGGCGGGATCTTCCACGTCGCGGTCAACGTCTCAAGCCGGCAGCTCACCCCGCAGCTGCCGGCGATCGTGCGCGAGGCCCTGGCCGAGACCGGCATGCCGCCCGGCGCCCTGGTGATCGAAATGACCGAGAGCGTGCTGATCGACCGCACCGAAGAGGCGATCGAGGTGCTTCGCGCGCTGAAAGAGCTCGGCACCCGCATCGCGATCGACGACTTCGGCACCGGCTACTCGTCGCTGTCGTACCTGTCGAAATTCCCCGTGGACATCCTGAAAATCGACAAGTCTTTCGTCGAGCAGCTCACGGCGAGAAACGAGATCCTGGACGACGTGAGCAGCGTCGGCGGTGGCGGCTCGGGCAGCTCGGGTAGGTCTGACAGCGCCGAGCTCGCCCGCACGATCGTGCACCTCGGCCGGTCGCTGCGGCTCGGCACGGTCGCCGAGGGCATCGAGACTCGCGAGCAGTACAACGCGCTGGTCAGCATGGCCTGCGACTACGGGCAGGGCTTCTTGTTCTCCCGGCCGCTGCCCGCCGAGGGCATCGACACGCTCTTCGCGCACCTGCTGGTCTCGACGCTGCCGAGTCCACAGGCGGTGTACCGCTCGACAGGCCTGACCGCGTAGCGGGCCGACTACCCTTCCTCGGGTGGCTGACCAAACTGTTCCGGGCGTCGAGGCGTTGCTCGCCCGCGCGGTCGAGGGCGTCGGCGGCGAGCCGCGCGCGGGGCAGCTCGCGATGGCGCACGCGGTCACGGCCACCATGCGTGGCGGCGGGCACCTGCTCGTGCAGGCCGGCACCGGCACCGGCAAGAGCCTCGCCTACCTCGTCCCGGCGCTTCATCACACGACGTCGGACGACGCGGACGACGCTCCGGTCGTGGTCGCCACGGCCACGATCGCGTTGCAGCGGCAGCTGATCGAGCGCGACCTCCCGCGCCTGGTGGAGTCGATTGGCGCCGAACTGCCACGCACCCCGACCTTCGCGATATTGAAGGGCCGTCGGAATTACCTTTGCCTGCAGCGCTTTAACGCCGGGCCGGAGGACGAGCAGACCGAACTGTTCGACGGCGAGTCTGCTCAGGGCAAAGCGCCGTCGCCGACGTCGAGCCTCGGCCTGGAGATGGTGCGTGTCGGCGACTGGGCGGCGCGCACGCAGACCGGCGACCGCGACGAGCTCGTGCCGGGCGTCAGCGAGCGGGCGTGGGGGCAGGTGGCGGTGTCGGCGCGCGAGTGTGTCGGCGCCACCAATTGCCGTTTCGGCGCGGAGTGTTTCGCCGAGCGCGCGCGTGCTCGTGCGATGCGCTCCGACGTGATCGTCACCAACCACGCGCTGCTCGCCATCGACGCGATCGGGGAAGGGAGCGTGCTGCCGGAGCACGACATCGTGGTGATCGACGAGGCGCACGAGTTGGTCGACCGGGTCACCGGCGCCGCCACGGAGGAGTTGACCGGCGCGATCGTCGAGCGGGCCGCGGCACGCTGCCGCCGGGTCGCCGCCGACGAGGCGGCGCGGCTCGACGAGGCCGCCGCCGCGCTGAGCGATATCGCCTCGCATCTGCCCGAGGGGCGGTTGCTCCCGTTGCCGGCCGCGTTAGCGGAATCCCTCGAGCTGGTGCGAGACGCCGCCCGGGCGGTGCTTGGGGTCTTGTCGTCGTCCGATGTGAAAACTGGTGGCGAGCCCGACGCCGACGGGCGGCGCAAGCAGGCGTACGCGGGGGTGGAGGCGGTGTTCGACACGGCGACGCGGATGCTCGCGTCGTCCGAGCACGATGTCATTTGGGCGGCCAGCGAGGAGCGGCGCGGCGCCGTGTTGCGGGTCGCGCCGTTGCAAGTCGGTGGCTTGCTGCACGACGCGCTGTTCAGCCAGCGCACCGCGGTGTTGACCTCGGCGACGCTGACGCTCGGCGGCCGCTTCGAGCCGGTGGCCGCGCATCTCGGTTTGGCCGCGGGGGAGTGGGAGGGCCTCGACGTCGGCTCGCCGTTCGAGCATAGGAAGCAAGGAATCCTTTACGTGGCAAGGCATTTGCCACCACCGGGTCGCGACGGGATCACTGACCAGACGCTCGACGAGATCGCCGGGCTCATCGAGGCGGCTGGCGGCCGAACGCTCGGTTTGTTCTCGTCGATGCGCGCCGCGAGCACGGCCGCGCAAATGCTGCGTCCGAAGCTGGACGTCGAAATCTTCTGCCAGGGCGACGATTCAACCGGCGAGCTGGTGCGCAAGTTCGCCGCGTCGCCGACGTCGTGTTTGTTCGGGACGCTGTCGTTGTGGCAAGGCGTCGACGTGCCGGGCGCGTCGTGTCAGTTGGTGATCGTCGACCGCATCCCGTTCCCGCGGCCCGACGACCCGCTGATGGCGGCGCGCCAACGGGCGGTCGCGGAGGCCGGCGGCAACGGGTTCATGGCGATCGCGGCGTCGCAGGCGGCGCTGCTGCTCGCGCAAGGCGCCGGCCGGTTGCTGCGCTCGCGCTCCGACCGCGGGGTTGTCGCGGTGCTCGACTCGCGGCTCGAAACCGCCCGCTACGGCGGCTTTTTGCGGGCCTCGATGCCGCCGTTTTGGTACACGACCGACCCCGCCGTCGTGCGAAAGTCGCTGCGCGCGCTCGACGTCGCGGCGGGTGGCAAGCCGAAGCCGCCGGAGGTTGAGCAACCGATGCTCGACGTCGGCTGACGCAGGCTAGTTGCCAAACCGATACCGGTCGTCGGCCGATTCGCCTCGCACGCCGCGGTTCGTGGTTCGATAATCACCATCGTGGACCGACGCGACTTTCTCGCCGGCCTCGGGCTGGTGGGCGTCGGAACTGTCGTCGGGACCGGGATTGGGGCCGTGGGCGAGCCCGCCTTCGCGACCGAGAGCCCGATCGCGCGCACCGCCACACCGGGTGGCCAGACCGCCGCGTACCGCACGCAGGTGGCGTTTCGCGCCGCGCCGTCCGAGAAACTCATCGCGTTGACGATCGACGACGGTCCGACCGCGTAATGGACGCCGAAGGTGTTGTCGATGCTTGAGCGTCGCGGGGTGATGGCGACGTTCTTCTTGGTGGGCAAGCGGCTGGCCGCCGACCCAACGCCGACGGCGCGGGTGGCCGACGCCGGTCACGAATTCGGTAATCACACCTGGGCGCACACCGACGTGACGCATCGTGACCAGATCTATATTGACGACAGCCTGGAGCGCACGCACGCGCTGGTGGAGCAGGTGACCGGCCGGGTGCCCACGGTGTTCCGCCCGCCATACGGGCGCGTCGACAGCGTCGGGCTGGCCGTCTGCGCGCGGCTCGGCTACGACGTCGCGCTGTGGTCTGACCACGTCACGGGCAGCAACCCGAAGGGCGACGTCGACACCACGTTGCGGCGGGCGTCGCCGGGCAGCATCGTGTTGGCGCACGACGGCGGTCCAGAGCCAAACGACAGCCTGATGGCGCAACTCGACCGGCTAGTCGGCGGACTGCTCGACGCGGGCTACCGGTTCACGACGGTGAGCGAGCTGCTCGCCGCGCCTACGTCCGGCACGGCTGCCGCCGCGCCTCGCTGACCCTCGGCGCATGTCAGCTCCCGGGCGTCAGGTTTGTCGGTCCGAGGTCGGGCACCGCCTGGCGCGCCGCGTCCTTCAGCTCCACGAAGATGACGTGGGTGTCGGTCTCGCCGATGTTGTGTCCGGCGTGCTGTTGAGCCGGGAGCCACCCCGTGGTGCCAGCCTCGATCTCGACGTCGCGGCTCTCGCCGTTGGCCGCGTACAGCCGACGGCGAAACGTGCTCAACGTGTACATGACGCTGTCGGGATGTTCGTGGTGGACCGTCTTGTCGCCGGGTCGGTCGCGGTACTCCAACACGCGCACCCGCTCGTTTTCAAAAACGACCTTGTAGAAGTCTGGATTCGTGGCGGCCGGATCACGGCTCACAGGGCACCTCCACCCAAGGGCGGCTGTTCGATGGCCGGTGAGTATGGCAGGGGGCGCGCGAACGCACCAGCCTCGCGGCGGGTCAGACCCGGCGCAGCACCGCCGTCACACGGCCGAGCACGGTCGCCTCTTCGCCCGGGATCGGCGCGTAGTTGGGGTTGTGCGGCATCAGCCAGATGTGGCCGTCGCGCCGCTTGAACGTCTTCACGGTGGCCTCGCCCTCGATCATCGCGGCCACGATGTCGCCGTTGTCGGCCACTGGTTGCTGCCGGACGACGACCCAGTCACCGTCGCAAATCGCGGCGTCGACCATCGAATCCCCCTTCACCTGCAGCAAGAACAGCGTGCCGTCGCCGACGACTTGGCGGGGGAGCGGGAAGACGTCTTCGACCGCCTGCTCGGCGAGGATCGGGCCGCCGGCGGCGATGCGGCCTACCAGCGGGACGTACGTCGCGGCCGGACGGGCGTTGCCGCTGTCGGTCTCGTCGAACGCCGCCGCGGCGCTCACGTCGTCCGGCTCGGGCTTTGGCGTGCGAACCTCGACCGCGCGCGGCCTGTTCGGGTCGCGGCGCAGGAAGCCCTTCTTCTCCAAGGTGGCGAGTTGGTGGGCGACGCTCGAGGTGGACGTGAGGCCGACCGCCTCGCCGATCTCGCGCATGCTCGGCGGGTAGCCGCGGCGCTCGACGGAGTCGCGGATGACGTCGAGCACCTTGTGCTGGCGCGGAGTGAGGCCGGTGGCGTCGGGCGGACCGTCGGGGAAGTCGGCCACCGTGTTCGGCCCGGACTTGCTCTGGTCCCGCGCCATCTCGCGCCCCTTCGGTCGGTGATCTCTCGCCGGAGACGCTAGCCCCTTCGGGCGGCGCGTTCAAACATTTGTTCGAACGTGTCTCGCTTTTGTCGGTGGCGTGGAGTAGAACTCGTACATGCGTTCGATCGAACACCCGTTCGACCTCTACTTCCCCGGAGGCTGGCATGACCGCGCTTCTCGACCTTGATTTCGCCCCCGTCGCCGATCCGGAAATCGACCCGGCGGCTTTCGCGCCGTTGCCGATTACCGACGTCGAGCCCTTCGCTCGGCCCCGCCTTCGGTTGGTGTGTGACGAGGCCGGACGACGCCGCGGCGGCGCCGCGGACGCTGGGTCGGGGCGGGAGGCGCCGCTGCGGCTCACCCGGCGCGGGCGACTGGTGGCCATGCTCGGGGTGCTGGTGCTCGCTTCGTTGCTCAGCGCGCTGGTT
>JAICLV010000212.1 GCA_025925185.1 Acidothermaceae bacterium | reverse complement strand
TGTACGCGCTCGGCGTGACGCTCGCGATCAGCGCGTGCGACTCCGGCGGGCGGGCCGACGCGGGCAGCCCTCGACTCACCGGCGGGCCGCCGGCGGCGCCGCTCGACCCCGCACCGCCGAGCCGGCCGAGCCTCGCGCCGAGCCAGCCGAGCCAGCCGGGCCGGCCGAGCCAGCCGCCGAGCCCGACAGCCGCCGCGCACAGCGCATCCGCGGCGAGCCCGACGGCGGCGAACCGACCCGCCGCCCCCACGTCGTCCAATGTCGCGATACCGCCCTTCACGGCGACGGCGCGCACCGTGACGGCGGCCGACCTAGGCGCGAGCTGGCACCCGGGCTGCCCGGTCGGTCCTGGGCAACTGCGCGAGATCGCGCTGTCGTATTGGGGTTTTGACAACGCCGCGCACACCGGTCGGATCGTCGTCAACGCGAGCGTCGTGCCCGCGGTCGAGAAGGCCTTCAAAACCCTTTATGCTCAGCGTTTTCCGGTGCGGAGCATGCGGCCCGTGTCGGAGTTCGGCGGTAGCGACGACGCGTCGATGGCGGCCGACAACACCTCTGGCTTCAACTGCCGAAACGCCGTCGCGGCCGGACCGCCGCACTGGTCAGCGCACGCGTACGGCAAGGCGATCGACGTCAACACCGTCGAAAACCCATATTTGGAAGGCGGGAAGGTGCTGCCGCCGCAGGGAGCGTCGTTCGCCAAACGCTCGCCCTACCGGGCCGGCATGGCTGTTCGGGGCGGCCAGCTGGTGACCGCGTTCGCCGCGGTCGGCTGGCAGTGGGGCGGCCGTTGGGTCGACCCCGACTACCAGCACTTCTCGTCAACCGGCGGCTGATGAGGCGCGCGAACGGTGGTCAGCGCACCCTGACGTCGTCGTCGCGGCCGAAGTCGTGATCGTGCGGCGGCTCGCTCGACGCGGCCACGCGCTCGGTGGCGGTCATCAGGCGCCGCAGGCTGAGCAAACCGAGCAACCGCGGCGCGGCCCACTGCAGGGAGATCCCGAGGCCGAGCAGCGAGACCGCGACGATACCGTCGGCCCAGTAGTGGTTCGCGGTGACGACGACCACATAAACGGTGGCGAGGAAATGCAGCAGAATAAGCCAACGCCATGTGCTGCGACTCGCGGTGATGACGGCGAGCGGGACGATCGCCGCCCACGCGACATGCACCGACGGCATCGCGCAGTATTGGTCGGCGCCGATGGCGCTCAGCTGGTACACCGACTGACCGTGCGCCGCCGCTGTGTCGACCATGCCGACGTGGATAAGTCTTGGCGGCGCGACTGCGACCATCCCGACCAGCAAGCACATCGTGGTGGTCAAGATGATGGTCATGCGCACCCGCGGATAGACGTCGCGATGCCGCAAGAACAGCCAAATCAGCGTCGCGATGAGCATGCCGAAGTGCATCGTCGCGTAGTAGATGTTGCAGATCTCGATGAGCACCGAGTTGTGCACGACGCCGTCCTGCAACCAGGCCTCGTTCGGCAGGCGCAACGAGCGCTCGGTGTCCCAGATCCAATGCCCGCGGGTGACGGCGTCGTCTGCGTGGCCGAGCGACAACCCGCCCGCGTACTGCCATAGGGCATAAAGCCCGACGATGACGCCCGACTCGCGGACGACGGGCCCTATCTTCGCCCCCCACACGCCCCGCCCGAGCCGCAGCGTCAGCGCGCCCACGACGAGCAAGAACGCGGCACCCGCGGCCGCGGTCTGCCAGGTCAACATCACGTGGGGCACGGTGCACTATCCCAAAATCAAGGGCGCGTGGTCACGCCAGTTACCCGCCCGACCCGACATCGCGGTCATCGCCTCACCCGCCTGCCCTCAACCCTGGCCGCGCCGTGCCGTTTCGTCACCCCAGGTCGAGGATCACCTTGCCGATCACCTCGCGATCCCGCAGCGCCGCGAACGCGTCGTTGACCGACGCGAGGGGCACCCGTCGTCCGACCTTGACCCGCAACCGGCCGGCGGCGAACGCCTCGATCGCGTGCGCCAGCCCCTCGCGCCGCTCCTCGCGGGTCGCGCTCAGACCGGCGTACGTGCGCAGTTGGATTTGCCTGCGGTACAGCTGTTGGAGCTGGATTTTCGCCTCTGCGCCAGCGCTTGTGCCGAACAGCACATGCCGGCCGCGCGGCTCCAAAGCCAACAGCGCGGACGGCGTGAACTCGCCCCCGAGCGGGTCGATCACCACGGTCGGGGCGAAATCGCGCACGGCGTCGGCGAGGCCCGCCGCGTCGGCGATCACCGCCTGCTTGGCGCCGGCTTCGGTGACGCTGTCGGCCTTGTCGCGGCTGCCGGTCTGCCCCCAGACCTCGGCGCCCTTGGACGCCGCGTAGGAGACGACCGACTGACCCACGCCGCCGGTCGCGCCAAGGACGAGCACCCGGTCACCGTCACGCACCTCGGCGAGTTCGACCACCCGCCATGCCGTCAACCCGACGACGCCAAGCGCCGCCGCCGCGTCGAGCGGAACGTTGTCAGGCAACCGATGGATCGCGGTGCGTGGCACCACCGCGGCGCTGGCGAAGACGCCGTCGCGCTTGGCGCCCAGACCCTCACCAGCCACCAAAACGGGTGCGCCGTCGAGGAAGCCAGTGGCTTCTTGGCCCAGCGTGCGCGGCAGCGGACCGCCCGCCGCGACCTTGCCTTCGGCCGCGTAGCGATCGACCGGATTGACACTCGCGAACCGCAGCTCGACGAGCACCTCGTCGTCCGAGGGGCTGGGCAGTTCGACCTGCTCGACGGACAGCGGCTTTCCGTGCTCGACCAGCCGAGCCGCGTTGGCCGAAGTCACGACGCGTCCAGCCGAGCCACGTCCTCGGCCGACAGTTCGATGTCGGCGGCCTGCGCAGACGCGACCGCGGTCTCCGGCCGGCTCGACCCCGGAATCGGAACGACGTTGTCGCCCTTCGCCAGCATCCAGGCGAGAGTCAGTTGCTGCGGGGTGACGCCGCGTTCGCGGGCCACTTCGGCGAACACCGGGTACTTGTGCTCGATCTCGTCGGCGTTGCCGATGCCGCCGAGCGGGCTCCAGGGCAAGAAGGCGATGCCCTGCTCGCGGGTGAAGTCAAGCTCGCCTTCGGAGCTGCGGAAGTTCGGCGCGAACTGGTTCTGAACGCTGGCCAGCCGTCCACCGAGAATTTCGTCGGCCAGCTTGATCTGCTCGACGTTCGCGTTCGAGATGCCGGCAAGCCGGATCTTCCCGGCGTCGAGCAACTCCTTCACCGCCCCAATCGTGTCGGTGTAAGGAACCTTCGGGTCGGGCCGGTGGTGTTGGTACAAGCCAATGACCTCTACGCCCAACGCCTTCAAGGACGCCTCGCACGCTTGCTTGATGTATTCGGGACGGCCGTCGAC
Source organism: Acidothermaceae bacterium (assembly GCA_025925185.1). The sequence continues at coordinate 39 of JAICLV010000212.1, read as the reverse complement.
GTACCACCCGCCGTCGTCATACCGAAGGTGCCCGCCCTT